>NZ_JARAWX010000009.1:0-336162 GCF_033793585.1 Streptomyces sp. MI02-7b
GCAGCATCGACCGGCTCAGCCGCGGACTCGTGCTCGATCGTCATCTCACTCACTTGGCGTCTCCATGATCAACAGATCCGCCGTTTATTAGACACTCCCCCCTAAGGCCGCGCGGATAGGCGTGTGGTCATGGTCGGCGGTTCGGGCGTTCGTCCCAGCGGAGGGTCGTCCATGCCCGGCGGATCAGGCAACGTACAGTGATGATCGTGTCGGCGAGGTCGAAGAAGGCGTCGATGACCGTGGTCCGCCGTTCGTAGCAGCGGGCGAGGCGGTGGAAGGCGTTCTGCCAGGCGTGGGTGCGCTCCACATGCCAGCGCTGGCTGGCTTGGATGGGTGCCTTCTCGCCTTTGTGGGCGATGCGTCCGTGCAGACCCCGTTCGTCGAGCAAGATGCGGGTTTTGTCGGAGTCGTAGCCGGCGTCCAGGTGCACGGTGATGTCGTCGGGTAACGGCCCCAAATCGTTCAGGCGGTCCAGGGTCGGAGCGAGCAGCGGGGAGTCGTGGCGGTTGGCGCCGGCCAGTACGCGACCCAGTGGAATGCCGTATCCGTCCGTCATGCCCGAGCGTTTCAGGCCCTGTTTGCCGCGGTCGACCGGTGAGCGTCCGGCGGCCTCGCCGCCTCCGGGAGCCTTGGTGATGGAGCCGTCCACGGCGATCTGGTCGAGGACGAGACCGACGATCCGGTCGTAGGAGGCCAGCGCGATCTGCTTGAGCCGGGCGAAGACGCCCTGTCGTATCCACTCGTCACGGCGGCTGCGGATCGTGGTGGCCGAGCAGGTGGTGTCGGCGATCGCCTCGTAAGAACAGCCGAAGCGCAGCAGTTGCAGCATCTTGTCGAAGATGATCCGGTCGCCGATGCGTCGGCGGTGGCAGCCCAGTGGATGGTCCGGGTGGTACTCCGGCCGCTTGGGCAGCAGGGCCGTGAATTGGTCCCAGAGCGGTTCGGTCAGCCATGATGGAAGCGCGGGCACAGGTCTCCCCAGTGATCACGAAGCGTCGCAACTCCATGATCGCCGGGACCTGTGCCCGTTCTGCTTCCCGGGATCCCCAACCGCGCCTATCCGCGCGGCCTCTAAGTAACCCGGCCGCGGCAGATACGGCGAGCCGCCCACGCTCCTGGCCCTCCATGCGAGCGACGATCCGGACCAACAGCGCGACTCGGCAGCCCCAGACGCGCGCCGTGCCAGATGGCGTTCCGGAAACCGGCGTGCGGCGCTGTCGGACCCGCCTCAGCCACCCCCGTTGACGCCCGCGCACTCTGAGCAGACGTGCGGCGTGGCGACATGACAGGTACAGCTATCGGCGCGGCCCGACATAGGAACAGCCACCCCCACGACAGCCGAACCGCCCCACTCTCGCCACTTTAACTTCCTTGACCCCGCGTCCCGCCGCTTCTACCCCGACTGGGACCAGGCCGCCGACGTCGCCGTCGCCATCCTGCGGACCGAAGCCGGCCGCAACCCGCATGACAAGGACCTGCACGACCTCGTCGGCGAGCTCTCCACCTGCAGCGACGAATTCCGCACCCGCTGGGGCGCCCACAACGTCCGCCACCACGGCACTGGCACGAAACGCTTCCACCACTAGGCAGTCGGCCACCTCACCCTCGCCTACGAGGGGCTGGAGATGGCCGCCGAACCCGGACTCACCCTCACCATCTACACCGCCGAACCGGCCTCCCCCTCCGAAGAGGGCCTGCGCCTGCTCGCCTCCTGGTCCGCCACGCCCCAGACCCCCTCGTCCGCACCGCCCTCCGGCAGCTGACTTGTGCGCGGATCCCGGGCGCCGTGAGGGTCACGCGTGCGACGTGCGGCAGACGCCGCTGTCGGTCAGGAGGCACTTCGACGGTCACTGCTCGGGGGCGGACCAAGTCGCCACGAGTGCCTGCCAATCCGGAAAGCGCGGGCCGGAGACCGTCTCCCGCACGGGTGCACCGTTGAGCCAGCACACCTGCTCGGGGGCGCCGTCGCCGGTGTCGAACAGGCAGCACACTCCTCCGCTGTCCGCGGTGAGGTCGGTGAACACCTTTCTGACGTTGGCCGATTGCGCGAACAAGCGGCTCATCCCCGACGACGCGGCCCAGCACTCCACCGACGTGTAGCCAGGGTGCAGTACAGACGCGAACCGGATCGTCGCGTAGATGTACCCGCTCCGGATGCGCCCGTCCGCGTCGGGTTCGGATCCTCTCGCCTGCGCGTACTGAAGCAGTGCGTCATCGACGTCGAACAGGAGGGACATGTCGAGTTCGAGCGTGCTGCTCGTGGAGCAGTCGACCGGCTCTCCCGCCAAATGCGACGTGAACGGGAGAAGGAGCCGGTCACCGCCGGGCAAGGTGACATCGAGCGGCGGCACGGCAGGTGCCCGTGGTGCCGCCAGCGCGGCCAGATTGGTCAACGCCCTGGCGACATTCCCAGGACGCAGATAGATGTCGTAGCCATAGATCAGGCCCACTTCTCCCCATGCCGCAGATCGGACCGCACACCCTCTCACGACCCGCCCTTCGGGCGCTTGCCGGTTTCGTGGGCAGCGGTTCCGGCATGGCAACCCGCCGGAGGCGTGCACGCGTGAGGCGGCGGCCCGGTGCTCGGCGCAGCGGGCCGCCGCCTCAGGACGCGGGGATGCCGATGGTCGTCGTGGAGTTCACCGCCGCCGCGATCGTGGCAACGGGCCTTCACCCCAGGGACGGATAGTCGCCCGCGGCGAGGTCGTCGATCAGGCTCGGATGGGTGGGCTTCCAGCCGAACCTTTCCTGGGTCAGTGCAGCTGACGATGCCATGTCGAGGGCGAAGATGTGCCCGATGACGCCGAAGCGCTCCTGCGGCACCGACTCGACGGGCACCGACAGAACGCCGCCGATGGTCTCGGCAAGCGACTTCATGGTGTCGCCCTCGTCCGCCACCGCGTGCAGGGCCGTGCCGGGCGCGGCGTCCTCGAGCGCGATGCGGAACAGCGGGGCGGCGTCGAGCAGGTTGACCGCGGGCCATCGCTGCGTGCCGTCGCTGACGTATGCGGACACGCCCGTCTTCTGCGCGGTGGCGATCAGCACCGAGCAAAAGCCGTATGCCGAGGCGCGCTGGTGCACGGAGCGGGGCAGCCGCACGACGGAGGAGCGGATGCCCTGGGCGGCCAGGGCCAGGATCTCCTGTGAGGTGCGGCCGCGGCCGCCGGTCGGGCCGTCGGTGGTGTCGGGGTCCTCCTCGGTGGAGGTGTGGCCGGGCATCATCGGTGTGAGGCCGGCATGCACGAACGGCTTGCCGCTGCCGGCGAGTGCGGCCGCGAGGGTCTTCACGGCGCGCGCCTCCTCCTCGATGCCCTGGTCCATGTTGTTCCAGTCGTTGCTGAAGGCGAGGTTGACGACACCGTCAGCTTGCGCGGCGCCGGCGCGGAGGCTGTCGAGGTCGGTGAGGCCGCCGCGGAGCGGTGCTCCGCCGGCGGCAGTGACGGCCTTGGCCGCGGCATCAGATCGGACGAGGCCGAGCACCTCGTGACCAGCGGCGATGAGGTGGGGAACGACAACTGAACCGATGCTGCCGCTGGCGCCGGTGACGAATACACGCATGGGAGGCTCCAGATGACTGCTGCGACGCTGCGTCGCAGGACGGGCATGTCGGGGGTCAGACCTGGCGGTTGAAGATGTGCGGATCCACGGGTCGCCTGGACTTGGGAAGCCCGGCGACCACGAGACGGTAGGAGTCGGTCACGAGTTCCTCCACCAGCTTGTCGTCGATGGTGTCCCCGCCCTGGACGGTGATCCAGTGTGTTTTGTTCATGTGGTAGCCGGGGGTGATGTCCGTGTACCGCTCCCGTAGGGCTGTGGCGTCGTCCGGATCGGCTTTCAGGATCAGGACGGGACGGCCCGGCATGTCAGTCATGAGCATGAAGACCTTGCCGGCCACCTTGTGGAGCTCCCAGTCGGGGTCCGAACGTTGCTCCCGGTCGGTGCCGGGCAGTTCCGCAGTGCAGTCGCGTGCGATCTTCTGCAGTTCCTGTCCGTCCAAGGTGATCAGCTCCTTTGTCGTTCGGGTCCCTGGCGTATGCCGGGCCGTCCGCCGCCTACGGGAGGACGCGGATGACTGTCTTCCCGAGGCGTCGCGTGGTCGGGTTGAGGGCGCCGACGGCATCGTCGAGACTCGCGACGTCACCAATGTTGGTCCGCAGCCGTCCGTCCCGCACCCGCTGCACGATCTCACCGAGTCCGAGGCGATCGGCCTCGACGACGAAGTCCATGGCCAGGCCCTCGGCGGGCCGTGCTTCGACCGGGCCGACTACGGACACCAGCGCTCCTCCGGCCCTGATCAGGGCGGCGGACTGCTTCTGAACGTCGCCACCGATGACATCGAAGACCAGGTCGACGCCGCCGACGTCTTTCAGCGCGTCGCTGGCGAGGTCGAGGAACTCGTGCGCCCCGAAGTCGAGCGCCTTCTCGCGGTCGGCGGCGCGTCCGGTGCCGATGACGTAGGCGCCCGCTTCCCGTGCGATCTGGGTCACCATCGTCCCGACCGCTCCGGCCGCGCCGTGGGCGAGGACGGTCTGGCCGGACTGGAGGCGGCCGTGCTGGAACAGGCCTTGCCACGCGGTCAGGCCTGAGATCGGCAGGGACGCGGCCACCGTGAAGTCGACGTCGCCCGGCAGCGGTGCGAGGTTGCGTGCCTCGATCGCCACGTACTCCGCGAGGGTGCCGTCGCGGTGCCAGTCGGCGAGGCCGAACACGCGCTGCCCGATCGAGAGCCCCGCCGTGCCGTAGCCGAGAGCGGTGACCACGCCGGCCAGCTCGTGGCCGGGGATCGACGGAGTCTTGTCGCGGCCGGCGCGGTCGGTCCAGGTGGAGGGCCACTCCATCTCTGTGGGGACGAAGCCTGCTGCATGGATCCGAACAATGACGTCGTTGATCGCCGCGAGCGGCTCAGGCCGCTCCGTCAGCGTCATTCCGGCCGTTCCCGCGGCCTGGTCGGTGACCACAATGGCTTTCATTGGTATGGCTCTTCCTGGTAGGGGCGGAGGGTTTTGTCTCCGGGCGGGTGCTCAGACGAAGGTGAACAGCTCGTCCGCGTCGAAGCGCGAGATCGGGGTGGGGTACACCCGCTCCGGGTCGGGGTAGCCGAGGGCCAGCAGGACCGTCGTGGTGTGACCGCCTTCCCGGATCTTGAAGGCCTTGTCGACACTGGTCGGGTCGAAGCCCTCCAGCGGAGTGGCCTCCACGCCGAGCTCGGCGGCCGCCATCATGGTCAGGCCCACGGCCATGTAGGTCTGCTTCTCCATCCAGTGGTTCAGGTCCTTGTACCCGTAGGTGCGAAGGTCGAGGAAGTTCCTGGTCATGGATTCCCACAGCTCCTGCTTTGCCAGGTCGGGGAACCGGCCGTCGGCCCTCTCCTTGGCGAACACCGCCTCCAGGTGAGCGTCGGGCAGATCCGCCCGGGTGGTGAGAATGATGGTGTGCGACGCGTTGAGGATCTTCTCGGCGTTGTCCCGGAACCGTTCGCCCAGGTTGTCGGCGAGCCGTTCCTTGCCTTCCGTCGTGGCGAGGACGTAGAAGTGGTTGGGCTGTACGTTCACCGATGTCGGCGTGGAGCGCAGGAACCGCAGCAGCTGCTGGAGGGTTTCCCCCGGAATGGTCCTGCTGGGATCGAAATACCTGGTGAGATGCTTGTTCATGAGCTTTTCAAGATTCACGTGAATCTGCCTCTCTCGTGCGACGAATGGGTTGGGGCTGTGCCGTTCGGCGGGCGAGCAACTCGCTGATGCGTTCGAAGCTGATTCCTGTCGTCGCGGTGCGCAGGTCACCCGCGACGAGTGCCTTGATGGCCTGGTCGAGTGCCTGCATCGCGTGGGTGTAGAGCGCCGGACCCAGGCTGATGCGCTTGACCCCTGCCTTCTGCAGTTCGGCGACGGTCAGCACCTCGTCCGCCGGTGAGATGAGGACGTTCACCGGTGTCGGCGCCACGGCGGCGACGATCGCGACGAGTGCGTCGAGGTCGGGCGGGAAAGGGGCGTAGAGCACGTCCGCGCCGGCCTCCGCGAAGGCCGTCAGACGCCGGATGGTGTCGTCGAGGTCGGGCCGCCCCTGGAGGAAGTTGTCGGTGCGGCCGGTGACGACGATGCGCCCCTTGGCCGTCTTCACGGCGCTGCGGATGCGGTCGACCGCCTCGTCGAAGTCGCGGATCGGGTGATCGGGACGGCCCGAGGTGTCCTCGATCCCGATACCGGCCAGGCCGGACTCGACAGCGGCCTCCACGGTAGCGGCGACGTCCTCGGGCGTGTCGCCGTAGCCGTCCTCGAAGTCCCCGTTGACGGGCAGTCCGGTGAGACGGCCGAGCAGTCGCGCATGCTCAAGGTGCTCATCACGCGTGACTTCGTGACGTCCGTCGGGCCGACCGAGTGTGGTGGCGAGTGCCGCCGACGACGTTGCGATCGCCTCGAAGCCGGCATCGGCCAGCATCAGAGCCGAGAGGCCGTCCCACGCGTTCGGCATGACGAGGCCGCCGTCGCGGGTGTGCAGCGCCATGAATTTTTCATAGAGCTCGGAGCCCGGCATATCGAACCTTTCCCTGGTGATCGTTTTTGGGCGGTGAGGGGATTCCTGGCGCAGGGACCACCTTCCCCACCGTACCGCAGATCGGCCACTGCATAGGACTAAATGGTCCTCTAATTTCAGGCTTTGCGTCCGGCATATGTGCAGTTGAATTCCCGCTCTGTGGCGACAGAGGGCACGAATCGATGGACGAAAACGTCCTTCGGTGGTCAGGCGCTCCGTGAGTCGTGTCGTGACCGGAGAGCTACGCCAAGTCGTGCTCGATTGCGGTGAGCTCATCGTCGTGGCGGGCTGCCACGGGCTCGTGCTTGACGAAGGCGCCGGCACCGGGATGGACCGTGTCGATGAGGTCGGCGTACTCGGGGTTGCGGTCGATGAACTCTCCCACCACCGGGCAAATGACGGTGATCTTCTTCCCGCTCTCGCGGACTTCGTCCAGCACGCGGGAGATGAGCTCGGAGGCCACCCGGTTCTTGCGGTAAGCGGGGTCGACCCAGGTCGTCAGGAGTACGACGCGGCCGCCTACGAACCGGTACGAGAGCTCGGCGATCCCATCGTCACCGAGAGCGGCGATCCAGCGACCGTGCTCCGCGTCGTGGACGACATCGAGCACCCACCTGGACTCCGCCTCGCCGGGAATTGCCTCGTCCAAGGCGGCGATGAGCGCGGCGTTGTTCTCTTGACGGGCGGACGCCTCCGCCCCGAAATCGAACGTCATTGTCGTACTTTCTGTCGAGGGACCCGATCAGTGGGTTCGGTCAAACGGGCGTGGCCGGGAGTCGGCGAGGTTCGTCGTGATCCGCGTGCCGGTGTGCGGATCGCGCGCGGCGAGGACGCAGAAGAGGGTCGCGACGAGGGCGAACACGGCGTATCCGAGAGTGATCCGCGGCAGCGAGAGGGCGTTCGAGAGCTGGCCTGAGACGAGGCTGGGGAAGGCGGCGCCGCTGTAGCAGAGCAGGTAGACGGCGCTGAAGATCGGCGCCCGGTCGGCGAGGGTGCTGCCGTGGAGCAGACCGCGGGTGGCGGAGCTGATGGCGATCCCTTGACCGGTGCCGGCGATGACGGTCGCGGCGACGAACAGTGCCAGCGTGCCGATGGCGATCGCGGTGATGATGCCGATCCATCCGGCCAGGAAGACGACCATGCCGATTCGCTGGGCCGCGGCCGAGGTGAACCGGCCCCCGATGGGAGCACCGAGAACGCTGGGGGCCATGTAGACGGCGAAGACCAGTCCGAGCGTGAGCGCGCTGCGGGTGTGGAATCGGTCTGCGACCAGCGCCGGCATGAAGGCCTGGTAGAAAGCCCCGGTCGCCCAGGTCGCGAGGAACACTGCCGCGGCCACTGGGAGCAGGTTCCTGACCCGCGCCGGTACGCGGACCCGGGGCAGCAGGGACTGCCAGGCACCCGGCGTCGGCTTCGCGGTCTCCGGGCTGATGACGACGAGCACGGCGGACAGTGCGAGGAAACCGGCGCACGCCAGGTAGATGAGGTGGCGTGGCCAGGGGCCGAACTGGACCAGGGCACCGGAGGCGATGGCGCCGAGCGTGAGGCCGAGCATGGGTCCCTGGCTGGAGGCGACGGATGCCAGCCATTCCGGTCTGCTGGGTGCGGTGTCGACGATGTAGGAGGTGAGGCTGCTGCCGGCCACCCCCGTACCGATACCCATCAGGAGCCGGCCCGACAGCAGGGTCCCGATGTCGTGCACGTTCAGCAGGAGCAGGCAGCCCAGCAGGAGCAGGCTGAGACTGATGATCGCGGTGGGCCGTCGGCCCAGGTGATGGGAGAGTCGTCCCAGCACGAGCAGTCCGGCGATGGTGCCGACGGCATTGCTGACGATGGCCAGCGAGATGCCTGCGTTGGTGAACCCGTCCTCGGCCCGGTAGGTGTTGAACAAGGGGATCGGTGCGGCCGACGCGGCAAACGAGGCCACCAGGGCGACCACCGCGGCGGAGAAGGCCAACTGGAGCGTCGTGCCCCGGCGGGTCAGGTTGATCACTGGTGCCAGGTCCTGCATCGAGCAGTGCCTTTCCATGAGTCGGTACGTCAGATCCCGATGCGGGGCTGTGGTCTGCCCGCATGTGGCCGGCGCCTGTGCGGCCGACCGTGCCGGCGGCCGTACCGGCGCCGATTCGGCCGGGTCAGGTGCCTGGGGCGATCGCGCAGGCCGAGACGCAGACCCAATTGCCGTCACGCTTCTGGTAGGTGTCCGTGTAGAGGGCTTCCTGATGCGCGCCGTCGGCGAGCAGGGTGTAGGTGGCACGGGCGTGGATCAGAGCGACGTCACTGAGGATGCGGATTTTGACGTCGTGCACGGCGAGATCCTTAAAGGGTCGCGGCTCGGCGATGTATTCGAGAAACTCGGCACGGTTGCGTGTGACGCCCGGAGTCTGAACGACGAAGTCCTCGGCGAGGAACTCGCTGAAGCGCTGCACGTCGTTGAACTGGTCGGAGTGGACATAGTCGTTGTTGAGCTGGTCGAGGATCGCCAGGTCTTCGATGGTCTGCTTGGTGTCGTTCATGTGTCTGTTCCTTCTCTGCGTGGTGTGGCGTTCACTGCAGGCCGGATCGACGCGGCGAATGTGGCCGTAAGGGGGGAGGCCCGCAATGGGGAATGCCTCACGGTCGCTGTGGAATGCGGCCGTCGCGCTATGGAGGGCTCCGGACGAAAGCCACTGCTTGCGACGAACTCTCTTCAGCGTCTCAAAGACAAAACGGGACTGTCAAGTCCTCTTGTATTTGGTATTGCTGATCAATGTCCCGGAAACGTGCAGGTCAAGGGCGAAATGCCTCAGATTGACGCCATGACGTATGGACTGCGTAACTCTTTGTGGTGGCGTGCCAGCGGTCGCCGTATCAGACCTGCACATGCAGCGGTTTGCCGGTCAGCGCGAGAGTTGCCTCACCGAGCGCGTCGCCCTGCGTCGGGTACGCGTGGATGAGGCCGGCGACGTCCTGAGGACGCGCTTCCCAGTTGTAGATGAGCTGCGCTTCCCCGATCTGCTCACTGATCCGGTCGCCGATCATGTGCACCCCGACGACTGCCCCGTCCTTCCTCCGGACGACCTTGACGTGGCCTTCCGTTCTCAGCGTTCGGCTGCGGGCGTTGGTCGCGAGATCGTAGACGACGGAGTCGATGTTCTCGGCCCCGTACACCTGCTCGGCCCTGGCTTCCGTCAGGCCGACCGAGGCGATCTCAGGGCGGGAGAACGTGACGCGCGGGACGCCGTCGTAGTCGATCGGCACGGCACTCTGCCCGGCCAGGCGGTCGGCGACGAGGATGCCCTCGGCGAAGCCGACGTGTGCGAGCTGCGGAGTGGGGACCAGGTCTCCGATGGCCGAGACGGTGGGGACACTCGTGCGCATGTACTCGTCCACCAGCACGTGTCCCCTGTGCATCGCGACGCCCGCCTCCTCGAAACCCAGGCCCTGGGAGACCGGGCCTCGTCCGACGGCCACGAGCAGGAGGTCCGCTTCCAGCGTCCTGCCGTCGGCCAGCCGGACGCGGATACCGTCCTCCGTGTACTCGCTCCCGGCGAAGGGGACGCCGAGGTGGAGGGTGATGCCGCGCTTGATGAACTCGGCCTCCAAGCGGCCGGAGACGGTCTCGTCCTCCGCCGGGACAAGGTGCGGCAGCGCTTCGACAACGGCGACCTGGGCTCCGAACGACGACCACGCGGACGCGAACTCGACGCCGATGACGCCGCCGCCGAGCACGATCACGGACGCGGGGACGTGGTCGAGGGCGAGAGCGTGATCGGACGAGATCACGCGCCGTCCGTCGATCTCGAGTCCGGGCAGGGTGCGCGGAACGGACCCGGTGGCGAGCACGACGTGGCGGCCCGTGAGCCGTAGGCCACCGACATCGACGGAGGTCGCCGACGACAGCCGGCCCTCTCCCTCCACGTAGGTGATGCCGCGTGCGTCGACGAGGCCGGTGAGCCCCTTGCAGAGGCTCGAGACCACGCTGTCCTTGTAGGCGTGCAGGGCCTCCATGTCGATGCCTCGAAAGGACGAGTGCACTCCCACGTCACGGCCATGGCGCGCCTGATCGGCCAGTTCTGCCGCGTGCAGCATGGCTTTGGTGGGGATGCAGCCGTTGTGGAGGCATGTGCCGCCGAGCTTGTGGCGTTCGACCAGGGCGACGCTGAGGCCGAGCTGGGCCCCGCGCAATGCGGCCGCGTACCCGGCGCTGCCGGCCCCGAAAACGACCATGTCGTAGGGCTCTTTGTTGTCGCTCATGTCCTTGTTCCTTTGGGGTCTGCCGCGCGGATTTCCGGTCGGCGCGTGTGTTGTCCGTAGGGGTCGCGAGATGCGGCGCGCAGGGGCCTCGTGCGCCGCGTATCAGTCCACGGTGTAGGTCTTCACGTGTGCCAGGGCCATGTCCATGGCGACGCGCATCGGTTCGACGTCACGTGCCACCTGGGCCAGCACATAACTTCCTTGCAGCGCGGCCATCACGGACACAGCGAGCTTCGCGGGATCGACGTGCTTCTTGAGCGAGCCGTTCTCCTGCATCCGGCGCAGGCCCGCCGCGATCAACTCCTGCCATTCGCCGAACTTCTCGGCGAGCAGGTTCCGGGCCGCGGGATCGTGAGGCGCGCGGGATGCGACGAGTGCACCCAGTGCGCACCCGTAGGCCCCGTCCCGCAGCGAGTTGAGGCGGATGATCGACTCGTTCCAGTGTTCCAGGGCGCCAAAGGAACTCATCCGCTCCAGGTGCTGCTGGTCGCGTTCGAGAATCTGCTGGGCACGCAACTCGATGACGCTGTGCACAAGCTCGTCCTTGTCCGCGAAACAGCGGTTGAACTGGGACTCGGTGAGCCCGCTCGCTGCCAGCACGTCCTCCAAGGTCACCGAGTTGACGCCCTTGACGTAGAAGAGGTCCGCGGCGGCCTGGACCAGGCGAGCACGCGCTATGGCTTCGCCGGCGATCGCCATTCTCTGCCCTTCTGAACAATTCGCCTCAGTTGCGGGCGTCGTCGACGGCCTGCGGGCCGAGGTCGAGGTCCTCGCGGAACCGGGGGTACCTCTCGATGAAGCGGTCGATGACGGGGCACCGGTTGGTGACCGCCGCCTGTTCCTGCACCAGATCGAACAACGCTTCGCGGATCAACGCGGTCCCCAGACCGCGGCCGCGGAATCCGTTTTGGACGTAGGTGTGCGTCAGGCTGTACTGGGTGCCCTTGCGCTCGTAGGCGAGCAGGCCCGCGTAGTTGCCGTCCTCTTGAACCTCGTAGAACCTGTTGTCCTCGTCCTTGAGGACCCTGATCGAGCCGCTCGTGTCAGTCCACAGCACCTTGGTCATGGCCGTTCCTGTATCTGTGCCGGCCCCGCCTGGATGACGGGGCACCCCTGTCGATCACCGGGCGGAGCGGATCGCTCGGCCGGCAACGTGGATGAGCCCTCAGCGGACGCGGATGATGGTCTTTCCCTTGACCCGCTCGGTCGGATTGAAGGCCGCGACGGCGTCATCGAGCGTCGCGACATTGCCGATGGCCGTGCGGAGCCGTCCGTCCCGCACCCGCTGGACCACCTCGCGCAGTTGGGCGCGATCGGACTCGACAACGAAGTCGACAGCCAGACCGTCCGCAGGTCGCGCCTCTGGCGGGCCAGCGATGGTCACCAGCGTCCCTCCGGCGCGCATCAGGCCCGTGGACCGCTTGCCGATGTCGCCGCCGATCACGTCGAACACCAGATCAACTCCGCCGGCGTCCTCCAGCGTGTCGTTGTCCAGGTCGACGAACTCCGCCGCGCCGAAGTCGAGCGCCGTCCGGCGATCGGCGGCACGTCCGGTGCCGATGACGTAGGCACCCGCCTCGCGTGCGAGCTGCGTCACCATCGATCCGACCCCGCCGGCGGCGGCGTGCACGAGGACGGTCTGACCGGGCTCAAGCCGACCGTGCTGGAACAGCCCCTGCCACGCCGTCAGGCCCGAGATCGGCAAGCTTGCGCCGACCGTGAAGTCGACATCGCCGGGCAGCGGCGCGAGGTTGCGTGCTTCGACGGCCGCGTACTCCGCCAGCGTGCCGTCGCGCGTCCAGTCCGTGAGGCCGAAGACCCGCTGTCCCACGGACAGGCCCGTCGTGCCGTAGCCGAGGGCGCTGACCACGCCGGCGAGCTCATGACCGGGGATCGACGGCGTGCGGTCGCGGCCGAGGCGGTCCGTCCAGTTCGAGGGCCACGTCAGCTCCCCCGGGGTGAATCCGGACGCGTGAACCTCAACAAGCACATCGTTCCCCGCAGCCTCAGGCGTGGGGCGCTCCGTCAGCCTCATTCCGGCCGTCCCCGCGGCCTGGTCGGTCACCACTATCGCCTTCATCGGGTACCTCCCTGGAACCGTCGCCGTCCGCGCGCCGCGCACGGTCGGCTACAAGTTCCCAAAAGTGAACTAAAAGGTCCGCAACTATGATCCGACCTGCACTCTAACAGGTCGCTTAAGTCGAATGACTGGTCGAGATGGTCCTGTTTCCAGATGTGCCGTGATCCGTCTCGGGGCCTCGCGGCGGGCGGGCGACCGGCCACTGGGGCCGGTACCCTCCTGGGAACCCTGCAGGGGTCGACTTGCCGCAGATAGGGCGCGAGCGCGCCACACACGCCAGTCTCCGGGCTCAGGCCTTGATGGGCACCTTGAGGCTCCCGCGCTCCGCCCTCGGCTCCGCCGAAGGGACCGTGTCGTCCAAGCGTCCGCACCGCGCCCACAAGGACCGGCCGTCGCGCAGCGAAGCCGCGTCCATGCTTGACCGCTCCCCGCTCCCCGCTGCGCGTCCAGCGATGTGCGGAGGTGGTCCGCGCGGCAGGCATGTCACGCGCACCCGCGAAGAGTCGCACCTCGTGCGGCTCGCCCCAGTCCGGAGGCCGGACGGGCACTCGGCACCGCTCTCGGGCTCTTCCGTGGACTGGTGATCGCCCGTAGTAATATCGGGCACATGTCCGTCGACGATGCTCCCAGGCAGGAGCGGCGCCTGACCTCACGCGGGGCTGTCACCCGCGACCGAATTGTTCAGGCCGCTGCCGAGCTTTTCCATGTCAGGGGCGTCAACGCGGTCTCACTCGACGACGTACGAGCGACGAGCGGGACGAGTAAATCCCAGCTCTACCGCCACTTCGCGGACAAGGACGAACTGGTCCACAGTGTCATCGAGTTGCGGACCGGCCAGGTACTGAACCGTGATCGGCAAATGCTGGAGCGGATGAATTCCCTGCGCGCGCTCGAACGGTGGAGCGACAAGCTCATCCAGCTCAACTCCTTGCAGAACGGTGCCTACGGGTGCGCACTGGGCTCGCTCGTCAGCGCGCGGGCGGCGCAGGACCCCACGTCGAGGAACAAGCTCGCCGACACGTTCGCGGAGTGGCAGCAACTCATCTCGGCAGGCTTGAAGCGCATGCAGGCCAACGGCTCGCTGCGTGAGGAGGCGGACCCGGAACAGCTCGCCACCGCCGTCATGGCTGCCCTGCAGGGCGGCTACTTGCTGGCCCAGACCGCCCAGGACGTCGAGCCGATGCGCGTCTCCATGCAGATGGCGTTGGCCCACGTGCGCTCCTACGTCGTGGACTGAGCCGGATTCTCAGCTCGAAGTCGAGACCCAGGTGCCTGAATGCTTGGCGTCGACCAGGCCGATGTACTCGGGATTTTTGCGCATGAACCGCTCGACCACTGGGCAGTAGTTCGAAATGGTGTTTCCGTGGACGCGCAGAAAGTCCAGGATGCCCTTGATGAGGACATTGGAGAGGCCGCGCCCCCGGTATGCGTCGTAGATGACCGTGTGCATCAGTACGCGTCGGTCGCCAATTGCCCGGTACCCCATGTGGCCGGCCGTCTCACCGGCTACGGATATCTCGTAGCGATGCTCTTTCTCATTGTTGCTCACTGTCACAGCCGATTCCGCGTCTGAATACAGCACGTCGGGCATCCCGGTCCTCCAGTTCTTCGTGCGCGGCGCGTCGCAGCCTAGATTAAGAGGACCAAAAGGTCCAGTCTGGATCGAGGGTGCGCCGTTCCGGATCCTGTACGGGGAAGGCGCGACCTGCTCCGCGGCGGATAGGATTGTTAGGTCTATCGGGGTCATATCGCTCGATGATGGTCAGGGAGCGGCAGATGGACGCCTCGGACGAACTCCTGCAGCGGGCCACACCGTCGGCTCTGTTGACCCTGAACGGTGTCATCCGCCGTCTCAACGCCGCCATGGCCACGACGCTGGGCAGGCTCGGCGACCAGTGCGTGGGGCGCCGCTTCACCGATCTACTGTCCGAAGATCAGCGCAGGTCGGCGAGGAGCCTGCTGGCGCACGGCGCCACGACGAAGCGGCTCGCCATGCGGGTGCTGGAATTCCCCGGATCGGGGGAGGCGTCCGTGCTCTGCCTGGTCGAGGCGCGGCCGGTGACGGACCCCGCGGACGGCGAGCGGCTTGTGTGGGTGCATTCGCTGGACGCCCGCCATGACCTGGGCGCCCTGCTGATCCCGTTCGACCTGGCGGCCAAGGCCGCCGGCCTCGGCCTCTACATGTGTTCACCCGATGAGCACCGGATCGAGTGGCTGGGGGGCGAGCCCTCCCTGGCGACGCTCTTCCCGCAGGCGTCGATGTCCCTGCCCATGGTGATCCGGCGTGTGCACCCCGAGGACCGGAAAGACGTGCAGCGGCTTGTGCGCTCGTCCGTCGCCCAGTCCCCGTGGTTCAGGGCGCGGTTCCATACCGAGCACGAAGGATGGCGCACGCTGGCCGGCCAGTCCCGCCGCGTCAGGCTGGGGTACGACGGTCCCGAACGGGTCTTCGGGGTGATCCACGACGAGTCCACGATGGACGCGCACCGCAAGGACATTTTGGCCGCGGTGAGTGCGGAGCGGCAGCGCGCCGACGAGATCGCCGCGTTCTCCTCAGCCCTGTTCACCGCCGCCAACGAGCAGGATCTCCAGCAGGTCGTCCTGACCCGACTCGCCGCGACGTTCGGCGGTTTCGGCGCCCTCTTCGCACTCGTCCACGACGGACGTCTGCGGGTCTCCTCGGACGCCGGGATCCCTACCTGGCAGGCCGATGCCCTGCTCGGTCTGTCGCTGGGTGAGGACCGGCCGCTGCCCTGTGCCATCCGTACCGGTCAGCCGCAATTCATCGCCAACCAGGAGGAATTCGCGCGGTGCTGGCCGAGCGATGCCGCTGCCGCTGGGTCGCAGGCACCGCCCGGCCCCGACGTCGCCATGTCGATCACTCCTCTCAGTCCGCCGGGCGACCGGCCCCTCGGCGCCTGGGCGGTGACGCACGACTGCGAGGACCCTCCGTCCCCGGAGAAGCGCGCCTTCATGACCACGCTGGCCGATCTGGCGGGCCAGGCCCTGAGGCGCATCCGTCTGCAGCAGGCCCACGTCGAGCTGTCCACGGCGGTCCAGCAGAGCATGCTGCCCACCCTGCCCGACCATCTCCCGGGCCTCGAGGTCGCCGTCCGCTACCAGCCCAGCCGCGACGGGCTGGACATCGGCGGAGACTGGTACGACGCGTTCTTCCTGCCCGACGGTGCGGTGGCGCTGGAGATCGGCGACGCGCAGGGGCACGACGTGGACGCCGCGGTCTTCATGGGTCAAGTGCGCTCGTCCATGCGCGCGATCGCCGCCCACGAGCCCGAGCCGGCAACGGTGTTGACACGCACCAACGAGTTGCTCACCACGATGGACGCACCACGCTTCGCCAGCTGCACCATGCTGCACGTCGATCCGCGCGACGGTCGGGTCATCGGCACCAGCGCCGGCCACGTCCCCCTGCTGCAGGCCCGCGACGACGGCAGCCACCGCATCCGCACCCTCCCCGGTGGGCCCGTCTTGGGCGTCCTCCCCGACATCGACTACGGGGAAGAGACCTTCATATTGGAACAGGGCACCGCCCTGGTCCTGGTCACCGACGGCCTGGTCGAGGGGCCGGGCCTGACGCTGGAGGCCGGACTGGAGCGAGCGGGCACGCTCGCCGGCCAGGCCCTCCACGACCGGCTCGACGTCCAGGCGACAGCGGATCTCCTCCTCGACGCCGTCGTGGCCGCGGACCATCTCGACGACGTGGCCGTCCTGGTCATCCGCCGCACGCTGTGAACATGCGGGGATGGTCGGCAGGTCTGCTTTGCCCTGCGGCTGGATCCCTCGCAAGGGTCGTGCGGCGTCCTGCCCATATCGCTGAGGGGGACGGGACCGCGCGGTGGCTGTCCGGCGACTACCCTCCCGCTGCCAGCGCGAGGCGCTCACTCGCCAACTCGAGCCCTCACTCGCCAACTGAAGCGCTCAGTCACAGCGACAGCGCTCACCGGTGTCAGTCCGGGATCTTCCAACCTCTGATCTCGAGGTGGGTGAGGGCTGCCGCCGGCTGCAACCGGCCGGTCTCCACCAGCCACCCCACGACCGCGGCCGTGACGTCGCCGCGAGCGGCGTCGACCCGAGCCTGGAACTCGCGGGCGTCGAAGCCGCTGTGCAGGTCGGGATGTGCGGTGGGAAATGCCCCCGCCTCGGAGCGAAACACTTCGGCTTCGCGTACGACACGGCACAGGAGCGCTCATCCGCCCACGATCGTAGTGATCCTGAGGAGTTCCTTCATGGAAGAACCGGGTCCGGCTGCTTGGGGTAGGTGGCGATGGCGGGCAGGCCAAGGCGGATGCTCTCCCGTGCCCGACGGTTTTTGCCCAGTCTGAAAACGTAACGGTGTTCTGTGGACATACGCTGTGTTGCCCCATGTCGTGTTGCGGCTGAGGAAGTCAAGTGGCGTACGAATGGCGACTGTTCTGGGTTGGCGACGGGGGTGTTCCTGCTGGGGACCGACCCGTGCCCGGCTGGGAAGACTTGGAGGAACGCGAGCGGGCGCTCCGGCTGCGCGAGCGGCAGCCGATCCTCGTCTCGCCGGATGGCCGGGTCGATCCTCGGCTGAGCGAGTGCCTACGGCGCTCGGCGTTCTCGGCCAAGGCCCAGGGCACGCCGCGGCCCAGACCTTCGACGAACTTCTCCGTGCGGTGAAACGCAAACTGAAAACGATCCAGTACCGGCCCGACGTCATCGCCGGATGCCTCGCCGGGACCGGCCTCACACTCGAACCACCCTGACCGACAAGACCAGTCAAAGATCAGTAGGCTGTCTATTCACGGAAGTGTCGTTTGCAGTCCTCGACGAAGCTGGAGAACTCGCGTAGCGCCCAGATGATCTCGATGTCGAGATATTCTCTCAGCGGGAGCGTTGCCATGAAGATACGATCCAGCTCATCTGCGGATTCCGCATCTAATAGGGCAATGACGCGCCGCTGGCCAGCCACTTTGTACATGTGGACGGCATTTACCTTACCGCCGACCTCCTCTTGCTCTCTTACTTGATAATCCCACATTTCATCGAAGCTCATGCGACCCTCGATGTTCCAGCGCATCTGGACGTAGAAAAGCATGCCGCACACCCCCAGGGCTGTTGCAAGGTTAATTGATCTTACATGTGTGCTGGTCAGGGTTCCGTGACTGAGATGAACGAAGCTCGATGACCTGACAAGTCTTCGATGAGCAACGGAGCTTCGGTGCTTCCTGAGTTTGCCACGTTCTGCCGGTGTCCGGGGTGTGCTGGAGGCGTGTCACCGCCACGAGCCGACCGACATCACAAGTTCAAGTTCAGTACGCTCAACGCCAAGAAGGAGCCGGTCCGCCGGTTCGAGGACCAAAACGCGATCGTCAAGGCCTGGGACGGCCCTGCTCTGCAGGCCGGGGAATCCAGGGCGGTGGTGGAGCAGATCTCCATCGCCTACACGGCGATGGAGATCGTGGACGTATGACGTCCTTCATGGTGCAGACCCTCGCCGCCACCGGCGGACTCCAGCGCGAGTTCACCTACGACGGGTTGCGGGCCACCGAGGCCAAGTTCAGCAAGGGCGGGCGCCGCCCCGTGCCGGCCGACAAGACCGCCGACGTACGAGTCGCGTACCTGGAGGGCCGCTCGATCGCGGCCCTCGACCGTGACTACGGCGTCAGTCGCGGCGCCATCCGTACGGCCGTCGCCGACCTCGTGACCGACCGCACCGCTATCGAGGGAGATGCCCCCGCCCCGGAGCTGCCGGTCACCCTCGGCATGCCGGGCAAGGTCGCCGACTTCCTCCGCACCGCCGAACTGGAGCCCGCCGAACGGGCGGCACTCGACCAGGGCGTGACCGTACGGCGCGGCCAGGGCTACACCCTGCTCGTCACCGCCGTCCCGGCCGTGCACCACCGACTCCTCGCCCGCTGCCAGCCGCTCGACGGCGGCCCGGGCCTACCCGCAGTCCCGGCCCAGCGCAAGGCCCGCCGCGAGTGCGTGAACCGCGTCAGCACCCTCACGCCCTGAACAAGATCGTTCTCACTCAGTCTCTTCACTGGCAGGGCACCTAACCAGGGACAATCGATACCAGCCAGACACAGGGGAGGAGGCGACCGGTGGCCCGAGACGAACTGGCCCGCTTCTTGCGTGACCGTCGCGCAGCTCTGCGGCCCGAGGAGGTCGCCGTGCCAACGGGGTCACGTCGCCGCACCGGAGGGCTGCGCCGGGAAGAGATTGCGGACCTTGCGCACATGTCGGTCGACTACTACGTCCGCCTGGAACAGGCGCGCGGGCCAAAACCCTCCCCGCGGATCCTCGACGGCCTCGCGGCGGCTCTCCGCCTGGCCCCGGCCGAACGCAGCCACATGTTCCTGCTGGCCGGCCAGACCCCCTCTCCGCCCATGGCACCCCCGCGGCGTGTACGCGGGCACATCGCCAACCTGATCCATCGGCTCCCGGACACTGCCGCCCTGGTCACCGCGGCGAACTACGATGTCCTGGCCTGGAACCCGTTGGCCCAAGCGTTGCTCGGCGACCTGGATTCCCGGCCGAACCTGGCGCGACGCCGCTTCCTGCTCCGCGAGCAAGTCTTGACCACAGGCCACGAGGACTTCGCCGAGATCGCGGTCTCCCGTCTGCGTACCGCCGCCGACCGCTATCCCCATGACGAGAGCCTGTCCGACCTCCTGACGGACCTTACGGCCGGCAGCCCGGAGTTCGCGAGATCTGGGCCTCGCCCTCTGTGCGCATCCCCGGACACCGTACAAAGACCATGGTCCATCCCGAACTCGGAGAGCTTCGTATCAACTGTGACGTGCTTCCCCTTCCCGAGGACGACCAGCAAGAGGTGTTCATGACGGCCGACCCCGACACCTCGACCGCCCGCGCCCTGCGCCGTCTATCCGGCCACTGAACCTTGATGCGCTGCCACCCTGGCTGGTAATCCACCGTTGTTGCCAGGCCGGCATTCACGATCAACACCGCGCCACTCTCACCTCGGGCGGTCCAGCCCGCCCTGCAATGCGGCGGGCAGGGAGGGCACTCGAAGGCACGCTCGTGGTCAGGAGCCCGTCGGCGTCAGGTCCTGCAAGCCCACCACCCGCAGCAACTGCAAGCGCTCGTAAGACTCCGTGCCCGGGCGGGCCGTGTGGACGACGAGCTGCTGGTGGTGGTCGGAGTTGACGAGGATCTCGCAGTCGAGTTCGAGGATGCCGATCGCAGGGTGCCGGAAGCGTTTCGTGGAGGCACGGCGTACGGCGACCTCGTGTTCGTCCCAGAGGCGTGCGAACTCCTCGCTCGTGGCGCGTAGTTCGACGACGAGGGCGGCGGGTTCGGGGTCCGTGGGGCGGGTCGAGGCCGCTGCTGGTGACGGATGGCGCGCCGTAGCGATGAGGTGGTCGACGATCCGTGCCGCAGCCGGCACACGCCCTGTCCGTCAACGAGACTGTCATCGCCCTGCTCCGCCCGAGGCCGGACCTGGCCTGACTCGTGTGCGACGGGCGGCGCCGCAACCGGCGCCCGCACCCGAATGAGGGTGCGGGCGCCGGCCATTCGCGCGGGACTACTTCAGGCCGAAGGCCCGGGTGACGGTCTGGGTGATGCCGCCGCCGTTGTGCTGCTTGGCGGTGACGCGGATGGACACGTAACCCGCCCTGGCCGGCGCGTGGAGCTGCGCCTGCCAGGTGCCCTTGGCCGCCCTCAGTTCCTGCGGCTGCCAGGAGGCCCCGTCGTCGTAGGACACCTCGAGCTTGACCGAGGAGACCCCGTCTTTCGCGTCGTCACTGCCGAGGACGACGGGTTTGACGGAGAAGTCCGACGTGCGCTTTGCCCACCCCGCGAGGTCCACCGCCGTGTCGTAGTCGAGCTGGACCAGCGGGATGGGCTGGTCGTCTGCGGTGCTGGACTGGAAACTCCATTCGGTGTGCGTGGTGGCGGAGTAGGGAGTGATGTCGGTGTCTCCCCGTGTGTCGACCACGAGCCGGTAGGGGAGCTTCTGCGGGGCCAGACCGCCCACACCGAATTCGTCAGGCCCGTCCGGGAAGTTGCCCATGATCTTCGTGTCCCCCTGATAGAGGGCGAAGTCCCGGTCCGTTGACAGGTGCGGTGCGCTACCGCTGTGGGCGGATCCCCCGTCTCCGTAACCCTTGATAATTCCCTGCATGAAGTCGCCGTACCGGTGCGGTAGTTCGAAGCTGAGGAAGCGCGGGCGGATGATGGGGCCGTACCAGTGCTCGCTCTGCACGCTGCCCGGACGGTAGCTGACGATGTCGGTGTAGGTTGTCATGCCGTCGGCGACGCCGGCGTACTGCTGCCATCTCACGTCGGCGGACACCCAGTCGGTGCGGGGGCCCGGTGCGACCGGCTCCCTCGGGAACACCACCGGGGGCACCCGCTGGTAGACGTTGTAGGGGAAGGCGGCCGGGCGCTCCTGGTACGGCGGGTTGTCCTCCCGGCTCTCCCGGATCTCCTTGCCGGCGGGCGAGGCGAAGACGTTGTCGACACGGGCGAGGCTGCCCGGGTCGGTCGCCGCGGAGGGGTCGTCGGGGATGCCGCCTTGGTGGTAGTCGGCCAGATCGTACAAATACTCCGGCGAGGGATGGGCCTCCACCTTCAGCTTGGTCGTCCCCGGGGACGTGATCGCCTTGATCAGATCCGCGCCCTCGTCGACGGTGACGGACGCGACCGGAATGGGCCCGGCCGTGCGGCCGTCCGGGTTGCCGTACCAGTCGACCAGGCGGCCATCGGCGTTGTTGACCACCAGGAGAAACTCCGCACCCGCGGCGCGGGCGGCTGCCATCCGGTCGGCCGGTGTCACCTCGGCGTCGGCGCGGACGATCACGGCCTTGCCGCGCGCGGACAGGCCCGCGTAGTCGGCGGGCCTACCGGTGCCGGCGAAGACGGCCTCGACGTGCGAGGCGCCGTCCTGGAACGGGGCGGAACCTGGCTGCACCAGCACGGTGTCGTCGAGGCTGTGCCGGCCGTAGGTGATCTTCAGCGGGGTCTGCTTGGCGCGGATCCGGGTGGTGAAGACGAAGCTGCCCTTCTTCACCTCGCTCTTGGTCGGAAGCGCCCACAGGCTGTCGTACTCGGGCGAGATCATCATGATCTCGTACAGCGCCTGTGCGTCCTTGTACGTGGGCTCGCTGGAGGTGAAGGACCGGTAGAGGTCGACCCTGCTGGTGGTCACGGCCGTGGGCTTCGGTGTGTCCACCTTGACCTGGCGGATGCGCGACGCGTCCAGTTCCACCTCCCGGTCGGCCTTGAGTTCCACCTCAGGCTCGGTCAGTACGGCGTAGCCCAGGGAGTGCGGCCCGTTGCGGCCCTCCACATCCATCATGGAAACGAGGGTGTAGGAGCCGGGAACCCAGCGGCTGGTGAGTCTGCCGTCCGGGACCCACACGTAGGTGCTCTTCCCGTCGGCGCCGACGATTTCGACGCCGCCGCTCACGGGCTTGCCTGCGGAATCCTTCAGATGGACCGTCAGGTCGTATCTCTCGGACTCGACGGACATGCCGACAGCCGTGTGCACGACGCCTGCCCCGGAACGCGCTATGACCTGGGCGCCGTACTGGCCCGCCGCGAGTCCCGTCGGGGCCGCGACGACCTCGACCGTCGAGGTACCGTGCGCCGGGACCGTGACGTGGTCGGCTGCCAGGGTGAACGCCCCCGCAGGCGAAGCACCGCGGTCCACCGTGAGACGCAACGTGACAGCACTGCCGGTGGTGTTGATATAGGTGATCTTCCGCTTGACCGGATCGTGCTTCCGGTCCTTCGTCCAGCGCACCAGCCCCACGTCCACGGACCCGGTCGCGACCACCTGGTCCCGAAGGTAAGCGGCGCCGACGTCCAGGCGACCGGCGCCTGCCTGGTAGGGCGTGTAGTCCGGGGTCAGCGCGCTGGTACTCAGCAGCGTGTCCTTGATCTGCCGAGCCGACCACTGCGGGTGCTTCTGCGCCAGCAGTACCGCCGCACCAGTGACGTGCGGCGCCGCCATCGAAGTGCCGCTCATCGTCTGGTAGTAGCCTTCGGCACCACTGACCTGCTGCGAGTTCGCCGCCAGCACTCAATGCCCGGCGCGGTCAGGTCGGGCTTGAGCCCGTCGTCCTTGAGTCGCGGCCCGGTGCAGGAGAGCGCGGCGAGGACGTCGGAGGAGTCCACCGCGCCAACGGTGAGCGCGGCGTCCGCGGTGCCCGGAGCGTTGACGGTGCACGAATCGCCGGTACCCGGAATCAGATTGCCCGCGGAGATGACGAACAGCGCGCCCGTCTCGGCGCTCAGCTTGTTCACGGACTGGCTCATGGGATCGTCCTGGGTGTGCATCGCCGCCGTGCTCAGGCTCATGTTGATTACCCTGGCGTGCTCGGTGCGCGCCGCCCACTCCATGCCGGCGATGATCCCCGAGTTGGAGCCCGAGTTGTCGTCCCCGAGGACCTTGCCCACGATCAGGTCCGCGCCGGGGGCGACTCCCCGTTCCTTCCCGCCGGAGGCGGCGCCGGTACCGGCGACGGTGGAGGCGGTGTGGGTGCCGTGGCCGTTGCGGTCGACGACCTCCTGGCCCTCGACGAAACTGCGGGACGCCACAACGCGATCGACCAAATCCGGGTGGGTGAAGTCCACCCCGGTGTCCAGAACGGCGACCCGGACGCCCTTGCCCGTACCGCCGGCCTTCCACGCCTCGGGCGTGCCGATCTGCGCGTTGCTCTCCGCCATGGTCCCCTTCGCCTTGGCGTCGAGCCACACATCGTCGACACCGGCGGCGAACGCTGGACCCTCCGCGTCGTCCGCGTCGTCCGGGTCGTCCGAGCTTCCTGCGGTCCGTGCAGCCGACCGCGAGGCGTCCTGTCCGGAGGCGTCGGTGAGCGCCGACCAGAAGGTGGCGGCTGTCGACCGCTGGGCCTTGACGGCAGCTCCGTTGATGGACGGAAGCCCCAAGGTGGTCTTCGCCCCCGGCAATGCCGTAACGGACGGCTGGGCGTCCTGGGTGTCACCGCTCTTGCGAGCGGTCGCGTTCTCGGTGCGAGTGATGATCAAGGGAAGTGCGCCGGTGTGGGCGTCGTCGTAGCCCTGAGCCAGCAACTGCGTGATGTTGAAGAGCTGCTTGTCGAGCCGGCCGGTCGCGATGTAGCGCAGCGCCTCGTCGGGGTACACGAAGGTGTCGCCGCCCTCGACAGCGACACGCACCGAACCCCGGGCTCCCGGCGCGCGCTGGACGTCGTCCACCGACACCGCCCCGCCCGCCTGCTGAGTTGCCTTCACCTTGTCGCCGGTGATCAGTGTGACGGCGAACGGCGCGGGTTGCGCCCCGCCCTGGCCGACGGCCGTGGACTGCGGAGGCGAGGGAGGCGTGACGCCGGACGCTGTGGGAGAGACCAGTAGACCGGCAACAACTGCTGCGGCAAGGGAAGTCGCAGATCTTCGGGTTATTGGCACTCGCAATGAGTCCTCCTGAGTCGATGTTCGAGCGCATCTGATCATCAACTTCATGGAGGTGTAAAGTTATTGAACTTCCGGCTGGCGGTCGATATCATGCGGAATTCTGTTGACGCTTCGCCCATGGGCCGGCGGCGGGGCGTGAACGGCGCAGCGGTCGCGACGTTGAGTCACTCAAGTCAACTAGCCTTATCCGAGTCCGTGTTGGTGACGGACGACGGTACGGAGACGGAGTCCGCGCGAAAGGACAATCCCGGCCTTCAGCGAGCGTGAACAAATGTGCGCGATGGCCCGCTTTGGCGGAATGTGAGCTGTCCGGAATCCTGCCGACCGGTACCGCTGCGATCTCCGCGATCATTTACGCGAGTGAAACACCGCCGTTTCCTCGCTTTGACGCGATCCCTGTGGAATCGCAACCCGGAAACACGCGCAGGCTCCACGGGGACAGGGGACTTCACCGCCTGAACGTTTCGTTCACCGTCCCGTCACTTACCGGCCATTTCGTGACGGCGGTCGGCACCCGGCAGAGTGGGCGGGCCACTTGGGTACATGGCCGCGGGCTCCGGCCCCTGCGCAGCACCAGGTCGACACGGTGGGCGACAGCCGACTGCCCTGAACTGCTCTCGGGGGCAGGGCTGTTGCAAAGTCTTGATGATCTTGCATGTGTGCAGGTCGGGTGCGTGAGCGAGCCCGAGAGGCGTGCCCGTGTCCGACACAACGAAACTCCGGTTGGTGCCGGTGACCTCCAAGTCGCCTGCGCCCAACGGAGTTTCGATGTGCCGTCAGTCTGCCACTGTGTGTCTGGTCAAGTCCCCCTCTCGCGGGCAACGCGCCGAGGCGGATCTGGTGGTGCGGCTCGCTGGGCTGTCCGACCCGCGTGACCGGCGCGGCCGCCGGCACCCGATGGTCGCAGTCCTGCTGACGGCGTGCGCGGCCGTGGTCGCCGGGGCGAAGTCCTTCGCCGTGATCGGCCAGTGGGCCCGCTCCGCGCCGCAGGGGACCCTGGCCCGGCTCAGCACCCGCCAGGCCACCGCCTTCGGCGTCCGTATCCCACCCAGCGCCGCCACGATCCGCAGGGTCGTGGGCGCGGTGTGCCCCGGGGGCCTGGCCGACCTGCTCGGAGCCGACCCCGCGGGCGCGCAGACCCTGGCCGTGGACGGCAAGACCGCACGCGGCTCCCGCACGGCCGGCACGCCGGCCGCTCACCTGCTGGCCGCGTTCACCGGCACCGGGCAGACCGTCACCCAACTCCGCGTCCCGGACAAGACCAATGAGATCACCTGCTTCGCGGCCCTGCTGGCCCCCTACGACCTGGAAGATGTCACCGTCACCGCCGACGCCCTGCACACCCAGCGCGCGCACGCCACCTACCTCGTCGAGGAGAAGAAAGCCCACTACGCCTTCACCGTGAAGCGGAACCAGAAGAACCTCTACCGGCAATTGGCCACTCTCCCGTGGGCGTTGGCGACGAAGAAGCACTACGACCGCACCGCCGGCCACGGCAGGCTGGAGACCCGCGTGATCCAGGCCCTGACCATCACCGAACTCGGCAGTTCGACATCCCGCACGCCACCCAGGTCGCCCGCATCACCCGCCACCGCACCGACCGGCGCACCGGCAAACGGACCCGCGAGGCCGTCTACGTCATCACCGACCTGGCCTCGGGGCAGGCATCCCCGGAGCGTCTCGCGAAGATCGTCAGGTCGCAGTGGGGCATCGAGAACCGGCTCCACTTCATCAGGGACACCGCCTACCAGGAGGACAAGTCGAAGATCCGCACCGGTCACGGCCCCGAGAACAAGGCAACCCTGCGCAGCCACGCGAACAACGTCCACCGCTCGGCAGGGCACACCAACATCGCTGCAGCCGTCCGCGAAGCCTCCTACGAGCCCTTCACTCGCCCCCTCGATCTCCTCGGCATCGCCTGACCAGCACACCTACATGGTCACTGCGACTTTGCAACAGCCCTGGGTCGAGGCACCCTCGAACCGCGCACCCGACAGCCGGCGTCGGTCGGTCTCCGCGAGGGAGGGGGACGTGCGTCCTGCTGCGACCCGGGGCCCAGCCGAAACCCCCTCCATGAAGCCCGCCTTCATGCGCCGCCCTGCTGCCAGAACCCCCTGCACGACAGATACCCGCGCGCCTGATGCGTGACTGATACACGACGGATACGGGACGGCCGCGCGGGCGAGCGTAAGCGGATACGGCACTTCGGCCGTACGGACACACGGCTCACCGAGGGTGTTCCGGAACCGGTACGCGACTCCTCGCGCCCCAGTCCCGGAGGTCTTTCATGGATTCTGTTCATATACGTTCATCAGTGAGCACGGCGTGACGAGCCGCGTGATGGTGGCCAGCCGTCCCCCGGGGGCGTCCCGGTCGTCCGATCGTCACCGGTACGTTCCGGCGCTCGACGGGCTGCGTGCTTTCGCTGTCGCCGTTGTCGTCGTCTACCACGTCCACCCGGCGTGGCTACCCGGTGGCTTCCTCGGCGTCGACGTCTTCTTCGTCCTCAGTGGATTCCTGATCACCGATCTGCTGATCACCGAGCGAGCAGTCAATGGCTCCATCGACATGTACCGATTCTGGGTCCGCCGTGCTCGAAGACTGCTGCCCTCCCTCGCACTGGTCCTCCTGGCGATCACAGCCGTGTCCACCGCGCTCCGGCCCGCCCGGACGACTCCGGTCCCCGGCGCTCTCCTGTCCGCGGCCGGCTTCACCAACAACTGGTGGCAGATAGCCACCCATACCTCGTATTTCGCCACCTTCGGCCCCCTGCCGTCGTTCCAGCATCTGTGGACACTGAGTGTGGAGGAGCAGTTCTACCTGCTCTGGCCCCTCGTCCTGGTCGGATTGCTGCTCATTCGCAACCGCACCGCATCGATGGCTGTGGTCCTCGTCATGGCGGCTGCCTCTGCCACCTGGATGCTGTTGCTGTACCGGCCGGGCGACGATCCCTCGCGCGTGTACTTCGGCACGGACACCCATGCCTTTCCGCTGTTGCTCGGCGCGGCCCTTGCCCTGGCCCGCCCGGCTCTCCGGGGTACCGCCGGCCGTCCTGCACGGCTGCTGCCGCTGTGCGAGATCACTGGTCTTCTCGGCCTGGCGGTGTTGCTCGCTCTTGCCGCCACGGTCTCCCAGGAGGACGAACTGCTCTATCCGTACGGCTTTTTGGCGGCCGCCCTCGCCACGGTTTCGGTCCTGCGGAGCGTTCTGCAACGGGACGGATGGCCGGCCAGGCTTCTGTCGAACGCTTTGCTGCGCTGGATCGGCAAGCGTTCCTACGGGATCTATCTGTGGCACCTACCGCTGATCGCGCTGGCGGCTCCGGACGACGCAGGCTCAACCCGTGTGCCTCTCAGGCCCATCGTCGCGGCAGCGCTCTCGGTGGGGTTCGCGGCGGTGTCCTACCGCTGGGTCGAGCAACCGGTACGGCGCCTCGGCTTCCGAGGAGCCTTCCGAGAGGTGCTCCGATCGCTGGCCAAGGCGGAGTCGTCCAGCCGCTTCAGGCTCGTGACAGCCAGGGCGGCAGTCGCAGGAGCGGCCGCGACAGTGTTGCTGGCGAGCTGCGGACTGGCCACCGCGCCACATTCCGCAAGCACTTCATCGGCCGCGGTCGCCGCCGGTGAGGCGGGCCTCGAAAGCGACTCCTCGGTGCCTCTTTCACGCCGGATCACCGCCATCGGTGACTCCGTCATGCTGGCGGTTGCCCCGGCTCTGCAACGGAGATTCCCGGGAATCAGTATCGACGCGAACGTCGGCCGCCAGCTGCGCACAGCCCCGGACCTGCTCGGCACCCTCAAGCGGAACCACTCGCTGGGACACACCGTCATCATCGGTCTCGGTACCAACGGGCTCGGCGGGGTGCAGGACTTGAGAGCCGCCATCGAAGAGATAGGCCCTGAAAGACGCCTGCTGATCATTACGGTCCATGCCAAACGCGACTGGTCGCGGAGGGTCAACGTGGACATCAGACAGGCCGCCGATGAGCACCCCCGCACAGTCGCTGTCGCCGACTGGGACAGGGCCGTTGCGGGTCGTGAGGACCTCCTTGCGGACGACGGCATACACCCCGGCCCCGGCGGCGCGAAACTCTACGCCGACACCGTCGCGAAGGCCCTGGCAAGGCTCCAAAAGCACGGATCATGACAGCGGGATGCGACGACGGCGCGCCTTCGGCACTGAAGCGGCGGCCGCACGCACCGCCCGCAGGCGGGCGTGCGTCCACCAGTCGGTGAGGGTCCTTTCACCAGGAAGGGCCCGACGTCCTGCTGGAGGACGCGGAAAAGCGGAGCGTGGCCACCGCACCGCCTTCCGGGGAATTGGAGAAGGAGAGGTCCGCACCGATGACACCGGCCTGACCTGAGGCGATGATCAGGCCCAGGCCGTGGCCACGGCCTCGCTCGACCACCCCTGTGCGGAATCGTTGCGGTCCGTCGGCCAGGAGTGTTACGGGGTAGCCGGGGCCGTGGTCCCGTACCGTGATCACTGTGCCCTTCAGCGTCACTTCGACCGGTGGACGGCCATGCCTCTGAGCGTTGGCCACAAGGTTGGCCACGATCCTGTCCAGACGGCGCGGGTCGGTTCGGACCTCCGCCGCCCCGGTCATGTCCAGCTCTGCCGCCAGCCCGATCCTGGCCAGGCATTCAACAAGGAAGTCGTTCAGGCGCACCGGTCGCAAGTCCGCCTGCTCCCCGCCCGCGTCGAGGCGGGACACCTCCAGCAGATCCTCTACGAGCGTCCGCAACACCCGTACCCTGCCCCTGACCATCTCGGTCGCCTCACTGTCGGGAAGCAGTTCGGATGCCGTGAGCAACCCCATGAGAGGTGTGCGCAATTCGTGGGCGACGTCGGCCGTGAAGTGCTGCTCGTCCAGGAGACGCTTTTGGAGGGAGTCGGCCATCGAGTCCACGGCGGCCGCGATCTCGGTGATCTCGTCGCTGGCAGGATGTGCCGCGGCGATGCGCGCGCCGAGGTCGCCGCCCGCGATGCGACGCGCCGTGACTGCCACGCGCCGCAGTCGTCGGTTCGGCAGTTCCGCAGCCAAGGCAGCCATCGGAACCACGACCGCGAGCACGGCGATCGAGGCCAGCCACATGTGGCGGTCGAGTGCCTGCAGGTTGCGGAGATCCGGGCCCATGTCGATCCGCACCGCACGGACCTGTCCGTCGACCCGGCGGGCCGCCCACATCCAAGGTTCTCCCGGGCGCCTCGCGTCGTACCAGGTGACCATGGATTGGTTTTCCAGCTGCCGGCGAACCGGTTCAGGCAAGGCGCCGGCGTCGTACGCCTCGCCTGCGTCGACATCCGCAAGCGCCGCCAGCGCACGCCCCCTGCCCTGGGTCAGAGACCACTCGCTCGTGCTGTGGTGGACCAGGAGACCAACCGCCAGCGCAACCGCGCAGGAGCATGCCGCAGCCAAAGCGGCGATCTTCCACCGCAGCGACCTCCAGTTCAGCGATGCCCCCAGGGCATGGATGAGTCGGGAGCTCATGTCAACGACGCAGCTTGTAGCCGAACCCACGAACCGTCTGGACATGGTCCGCCCCGATCTTCTTGCGCAGCCTTTGAACGGCAAGATCGACGACACGTGTGTCACCATCCCACCCGTAGTCCCACACGTTCCGCAACAGGGTCTGGCGGTCGAGCACGATCCCCGGGTTCGCCACGAACTCCAGAAGCAGCCGCAGCTCCGTGGGGGTCAGATCCACCCGGCGACCGGCGACGAACACCTCCAGCCCCGCCGCGTCGACGTCCAGGTCTCCGAAGGTACGGCGTTCGGAGCTCCCGGGCGCCACCGCCTCCGCAGTGAAGGCAGCGCGACGCAGCGCCGAGCGAATCCGGGCGACGAGCACCGACGTGTCGACCGGCTTGACGACGTAATCGTCAGCACCGGCCTCCAGGCCCGCGACCACATCCAATCCGTCGCCCCGCGCCGACATCATCAGGACCGGAACGGTACTGGACTCCCTGACTCTCCGGCACAGGCCGATGCCGTCTAGTCCCGGCAACATCACGTCCAGCAGGAGCAGATCATGCGACTGCTCCCGAAAAAGCTCCAACCCGTCCAAGCCGTCACCCACAGTGGTGACCCGGTACCCATAGCGCTCCAGCGCCAGGGCCACCGCCCTGCGGATCACCTCGTCGTCCTCGACCAGAAGGATCGACGGATGGCGAGACCTTCCTGGTTCGCCGGCGGTCGCGTGTTCCATTCGAAGGGCTCCAAGGGTCGCCGTACATGCCGTACAGGGGCGCGGCAGATGCCGCCGCACAAGAGATCGCTACCGCGCAGGATCAGGCAGCCACCGCGCAGAAGGGGATCACCACGCCGGCGCGCCGAGCAGATACCGGGCCTGCGGACACCGGGTCCACCAATGGGAGCGCCGACGCGGGTCCGCGCCCCGGCCAGGCATCCGTAAAGACGGTGGACATGACGACGGACCAGGAGTGGACCTGGTCCGTCGGCATGTACTCATGTGGCCCGACTCCTACTGGACGGTGGTGGCCGTGCTTCGCCGCAGCAACTCGGTGAGCGCCTCGCGCTCTCCACCCAGGGTATCGAGGTACTCCGACAGGCAGGCGCTGACGATCTCGAACGGCCTGTCAGTGATCTGGCCGGGCATCGTCTTCATCACATCGATCATACGGGTGAAGCGGTCATTCACATCGGCGCTGAGCCTGCACACGGGCCGCTGCTGTGCTTCCCCTCGTAGCGTGGAGTCGTGACTCGATCAGGAGTTGAGGGTGGCGAAGCGACGTAGCTATGACGCCGAGTTCCGTGAGGGGGCGGTTCGGATCGTGCTGGAGACGGGCAAGCCAGCCGCGGTGCTCGCACGGGACCTGGGCGTGCACGAGGGCACGCTGCAGACGTGGGTGAGCCGGGCACGCGGGTCCGCGGAGGCTGGCAAGGGACCGTTGAACGAGTCCGAGCGGGAGGAACTGGCCCGGCTGCGGGCGGAGAATGGGCGGCTGCGCAAGGACAACGTCGAGCTCGGCATGGAGCGCGATCTCCTCAAGCGATGCATGGTCCTGTGGGCGAAGCAGCTGACGCGGACCCGGCAGCGGTTGTCGGGGTGATCAGCGACTGCAGGACCGAGGACAAGATCCCGCACACCGTGGCCTGCCGCACGCTCGGCGTCTCGACGGCCTGGTACTACAAGTGGCGCAAAAGACCCGCGAACCCGATGAAACGCGAGGTCAGACGAGCAGCGCTGACCGAGCGGATCAAGCACTTCTTCACCGCCTCCGGCAGAACCTACGGATCGCCGCGGATCGCGCTCGACCCTGGGCCGAGGGCTGGCAGGTGTCGGTGAACACGGTCGCAGAGATCATGGCCGAGCAGGGCTGGTAGGGCCGTGAGCCGAAGAAGCGCAAGAGCCTGACCCGGCAGGGCAAGCGGCCCGCTGCCCGGGACCTGGTGGGCCGGCACTTCGACGCCGTCGCCTCCGACGTGCCCTGGTGGGGGGCGATATGACCGAGATCGGCACCGGGGAGGGGAAACTGTACCTGGCCACGGTGATCGACCTGTTCTCCCTCCGCTGCCTGGGCTACGCCATGGGCGCCCGCCACGACGCCGCCCTGGTGGCCGCCTCCTTGCAGATGGCGGCCGCGACGCGAGGTGGCGACGTGGACGGAGTGATCTTCCACGGCGATCGCGGCAGCGAATACACGTCCGCGGCCTACAGCGACCTGTGTGACAGGTTGGGTGTGGTGCAGTCCATGGGGCGGGTGGGCTCGTGCTCCGACAACGCCGCCGCCGAGGCCAGGCGCGATCCTGCTCAGCAACATCCCCGAATCAGCCACAGCCCGCCCGCAAGATCATGTGACGAGCCTTGAGTGACGGGCAACCTGCCTCCGTAGCAACATCCGTGCTTCGCTTGCCGGCAGTGGCCGACATCGATGCCGTCGCCGAGCTCTACAGCGCGAAGTCGAGCTGCTCGACGCCGGTAAAGGTCACCTGCAGACCAGCGGCACGACGTCCGCGGTCGCGGAAGTAGATCTCCCCCGAGCTACCGCATACGGGCCCGGGACGACTTTGGGATCGGGCGGGTCAACGCGCTCTGCACGGCCTCGTCCAGGCTGTCCTGGAGCATACCCATCGGGCACGTCCTCGCCTGCCGCAAGCAGATCGGTCGTCTGTGCCGGCCGCAGGCGGACGGGCCGCTCTTGGCCCGGTACGGCCATCCAGGCATCCGGAAGCGTTGATCAGGAGTCGGCATCCAGGTCGGAGACTGTCGGCGCTGGTGGGCCCGACTCCGCCGCCCCTCTTGGGCGCGGCAGGTGAGCGGCCCCCGCTGTCGTGTGCCGCCAAGCCACAGGGGGCAGAACTACACCACCCGGAACGCGGGGAAGCGAACCACAGGATGGTCAGAACCCGATGTCGCTCCCCCGGCGTTTCAAGCGCCGCCAGTGAAAGGCGCAGGCAATTCAGAGCCGCCAGCGGCGGATCTGCTCAGCGCACGCGTACACATCCGCGCGCCCGGCACGGACCTGTCGTGCCAGGTCGCCGAGTGCACCGTAGGGAGCATCGACGGCTTCGCCGGACGCCGCCATATAGGCCACCGCGATCAGCGCTCCGTACATCGCGTTACGGGCCGGCAGCGGGCGCACCGAGACGATCTCGTGGAAGAGCGCCGCTGCACGCCAGGCTGCGTCCACGGTGTAGTCCAGCTTCGGAGCGTTGACCCGGTGCCGGGCGACTGCTGCGACAAGGCCGGAGAAATCGTGCACCGACGGCTCCTTCGGCAGGACCTCGGCCTGACGTTCGAGCAGCCAGCGGATGTCGACCTGCAGCTCCACCTCAGGCGGCCCGTCCGTTGGCGCTGTCCGGCTCTTCTTCCGGGAACGCCTCGGCGAACTCGGCGGCGTGCTTGGCCAGGAACGCAGCGGCCGTCGCGGCCCCGTTGTCGAGACGGGGGTCGCGCTCGGCAGCCTGCGTGATCAATGCGGTCACCGTGGTGCCCTCGGCCTCGGCCCGCGCGACGAGACGGGCATGAACCGCGTCATCGAGCCGGATATTGATCTGCTTCGTCATACTCACAGTGTATAGCAGATCGCTATACACTGGAAGCGGTCGCGGCAGTCGGCATCCCACGAGCCCTCCCAGGGCCGTCTGCTCTCACATCCACCCCGCCGGGCAGGACTCCCACGCCCCGGCGCAGGCTCATCGCAATGCTTCCTGGGGGGCGTCTCCCCCGCTGCACTGCGCTGATCAGTTGGTGTCCATTCCGTACAGCCGCAGATGGGCTGCACGGCCCTTCTCAGTTACTCCGGTGCCGCTCGAGGACCCTCGCCGTCTCGAAATCGGGACCCGCCGCCGACACGAAGAAACGCTTTAGGGCGACAGCCGCTCGCTCCCGCAGCTTGCGGTCGCCGGCGGCAGCGCGGATCGCCGGCAGGGCGCGCGCGCCGCGTAGCCGAAGCTGTCCGGCATGCAGATGTGGCCTTCGGACGGTGTTCGAGGCAGCTCCACTGGGCAGGCTGACGGAGGACTCGACGGCGGGGTTGTCGCCTCAACAGATGACATTCGGGTCGGCCGGAGACCCCACCTACTGGACCTGGAAACGGGGACGGTCACATCGCTGGGCTCGGCCGCCGGATCCTGGGCCTGAAATGGGCCACGAACATGAACTGCGCGTACTCATGGCGCCGCCCGACGACTGGCAGGTCAAGAACGGCAAGGGGCTCAGTGGGTGCTGGCGACGAGGCCGGCCAGCGCCTCGGCAGACTCAGGGGCCAGTCGGTAGAAGCCCTGGAGGCTGACCGAGCGCTCCAAGCGGCCGTTCTCCACGAACTTCAGATTGCGGGTCTTGCCTCGGTTGTTTCGCCAGGTGAGCGTCGGCAGAAGATCACCGGGTATCGGCGTGTCGAAGCGTACGGGCGTCGCGTCCACGTGGACCGCCGTCGCACCGCAGCCGCCGGCGCCGAGCATCGACCAGTCGTCGTGTCCGGGAAAGTGCGGGTCGTGCCACGTCGCTGGGGCCGTGCCGCAGCAGTCGCCGCGTTCCCTGTCGATCACGCGCATGCGGGACACCACGAAGACCTCGCACCGGTTGACGTGCAACGCATACACCTCGTCACCGGCACGGGCGCCTGACCAGGTGGGCAGGGACTGGTGGATTCCGGAGTAGGCGACCGGCGGCCGCTCACCCACGCGTCCCGCCCTGCGCAGGGCACGGCAGGTGTCGTGTGTCCACAGAACAGTGAAGGCATCAGACATGCGGTGATCGTATGAACGGGGACTGACAATCCCTGTGATGGCGGCGTCTTCCGACGAGCGCCGGAACTGAGCGTCCTGGCCGTAGGCCGAGCCCACGGTGACCCAGGCGATGGGCAGTGAGGAGGCCAGTTCGCGCAGGATCATGTCGCGCGCGAGTTCGCCGTTGGCGGCGAAGGCACGCTCGTCGGGGAAGTGGGCTGCTCCGCGTTCACTCGAGGGCACCGGCCGCGACCTGGCCGTTCCCCAGCGGACGCCCGCCCGTTCCTTTCCGAGGCGAGACGCGCGAGCGCGGCCACGGACGTGCCCAACCGCGAGTTCATCCGGCAAGCAGCGCTCATCCCGCCCAGCGCCACCGCAACCGCGTTCCTGGAAGCTGCGATGGAAACGCATGGCCACCCGCCGTCGAGCGGCCCGGCGACCTTTGAGGCCGTCGCGGCAGGGGATCAGGACAGGTCCGACCCCATGAGGCTTGGGCTGGTGCCTGCCCTGGACCACTGCGAGAGCAGGCTCCTGCTCTTCGTGGTCCAGGAGGGCTCGTTCCCCCAAGAACGGCGGCCGGTGTCAGCGCATCCGGAAGACCGGGCCGCGTGCCGTGAACGGTAGTACCGCTTCCTGCGGTACGAGGAAGGCGTGCTCGCGCCGGATGCGAAGGACGTCGCACTCACCGTCGGTGATCACCAGGATCGGTGCCGTGGCCGGAAAGTCCTCGGCCCGCTGCAGGAGGTCGACGGCCGGTTGCAACAGGGTGCCGCCGCGGCCCCGGACCCGGACCCGATGGGCGATCTCTGCGACAGGCAGGTAACCGGCGTCGAAGGGGGCGGCGTCGCAGAAGACCACGCGTGCCCCGGTCACGTCGCGGGCTGCGGCGTAGGAGGCGATCGCGCCGAGGGCTTTGCCCAGCAGCATCCTGCTCATGGACAGCGAGGTGTCCAGCACCACTCCGAAGGTGCAGCGTGCCACTTCCTCGGGCGGAAAGCTGCGGCCCGCGCGGGGGATGTGCGGCGTGGAGGCCTGACGACGGGCGGGACGGGCGTAGCTGCGCACGGCTTCGGGCCGAGGCACGTACTCGTCGAACCAGCGCGCCAGTCTGGCGTCCCAGGGAAGCGGCGGATGGGAGAGCGCCTGGATCTCCTCGACGAGTCCGGCGGGCAGGAAGCCGCGTTCGCGCCGGTGCAGATCGAAGCCCTGGCGCAGTCCGCGCCGGTAGAACTCGTCCAGGTCCACCCAGGTCGGGGCGGTTTCGCCGGGACGAGGCAGGGCCTCGCCGAGGATGTCCCCGAGTCCCTTGCCGCGCAGCGTGGCAAGACGGCGCATCCTGCGCTGGTCCCGGGCGATGCGGTCGTAGATCTCCTCGGTGGACAGTCCCGCGAGCCCGGGGTCGTGGAGCAGTCCGTCGGGTATCTGTCCGACGTCCATCTCGACCAGCCAGCCGTTGATGACGTAGTCGGCGGCGACGTTGAACAGGTACGGGTCGCGGCCGCCGAGGCGCTCGCCGTGGCGCAGCGCGGCGTGCAGCATCTCGTGGGCGAGGACGAACCGCCATTCCTCGTCGCTGTACCGGCAGAGGGGGTTGAGGTAGATCTCGCCCGCCTCCGCATGGACGGCCGCCACCGAGATCTGCTGGGCGCGCGCCAGTTCGGCATCGGCCACCAGCGTCATGCCTGCGGCGATGCCGCCCAGGAGCGGGTACGAGGTGACGAACCAGCTCAACGCCCTTTCCCAGGGCCGCTGGGGCCGGCGCGCGCCAGTGAGCTCCTCGCGGCGGCCGCCGGCGAGGTCCATGGCCGCCGACATCGTCCGCGTGAGGGCGCTCGCGAAGGCTGCGGTCCAGTCCTCGGGCGGCAGCCAGGGCCGGTGCCAGGGGCGCAGCAGTTGATCGAGGTCCGAGCCGGCCGTTCCGCATGCGGCGTACTCGGGCGGGATACCGTCGCGACGCCAGCGTGCGGCCAGTTCGTCCTCGTCGCCGCCCGGGAAGCTTTCGGGCAGGGCGATGGGCGCGCGGCCCACAGGGAACGTGGCCAGGAAGCGGTTGACGACCGTGCAGCGAGCGGCCAGGTCGTACCGGTCGGGCTGCTCTCGTGTGCCCTGGGCTGCTGGAACGTGACCGAAGCCGAGGTGCAGGAGGCAGTGGGCCAGTACCCAGGCCCATTCCTCAGGCTCCGTACGACGCAGCGGGTCGGCATGGACGACGCCGTTGGACGTCACCGCGGCCCAGCCGCCGCCCCGGGGGTGCTCCGTGCACTCCTTGCTGCGGCACAGGGTGCCGTTGACGGCGGACAGGGCGGCGAGCGCGGTGTTGCGCCGCAGCAGGTCCACCCCGGCGGCGAACGCCTGGGCGGCCGGGTCGTCCTTGGCCTTGGAGCGGTCCCGCGACGTGGAGCCGCGCGCCCCGCTCACCGGCGCGCCTCGACCAGCCGGGGCATGTCGCGGGCGGCCTCGAACAGGAACCACGAGGGCAGCACGGGATTGTCGTCGTCGCCGTCGGCAATGACGGTCTGGGCGACCTCGACGGAGATCTCGGCCAGCTGCACCAGCAGGGACTTGGCCCGGTAGGCGGTCTGCCGGACAGCCACGGAAGCGTGCTCCTTGCTCGCCGGGAGTTCCTTGATGAGGCGGCCGCGGAAGGAGTCGGCGAGGTAGTAGAGCAGGTCGCGGTCCTCGACACGATTCGGCCAGGACGCGTCGCCCTTGAGGATGGCCTCCAGGCCGTAGGAGTGACGGACGATCTTGACGTAGCCGCAGAAGGCCACGGCATGCGTGGGGGTGAGCATGCCGTGGGCCAGGACCTTGAGCGTCTCCTCGTCCAGGGCCGGCCCGAAGGAGTGCAGCGCGTCCGAGAGCATGTGCCAGGACCGCGGGGTGGAGAAGGGCTCCTCGGTCTTGGGCGGAGCGGACCACAGGTGGTCCGGCCGGTCGGTGAGGTGGTCGGTGATCCACGGATGGATGCCGGCGGTCGCCGCCCAGACCAGCCAGTCCGAGGCCGAGGCCCGCAGATGGACATGGGCGAGCCGGTTGACCAGGGCGGAGGCCATGGGCCGGGCCAGGGCGTTGTCCGTGGCCCGGTTGCCCGCACCGATCACGATGCTTCCGGCCGGCAACTCGTAGGAGCCGATCCGTCGGTCGAGGATCAGGGAGTAGAACGCCTTCTGCACATCGGGAGTGGCGGCGTTCAGCTCGTCCAGGAACAGGCAGTACGGCTCGTCACGGGCGATGGTCTCCGGGGGGCAGAACCGCGAGCGTCCGTCGACGATCTGGGGGACGCCGATGAGGTCCTCCGGAGCGAGCTGGGTTCCGATGAGGCTCACGCACTCCAGCCCGAGCGACTCCGCGAACTCCCTGACCAGGGACGACTTCCCGATGCCGGGCGCGCCCCACAGGAAGACCGGCCGGACGGTGGCGAGGTTGAGCAGCAGTTCGGGCACCTGGGAAGGCGAAACGGTGACGACACCCTGCAAGCGGGGGCTCCTTGGCGGATCGGCGAGGGAAGAACGACGGGCCGCCGCGCGCTGCGCGCGGGGCGGCAGTCAGTGTCACCTTCGGCGGCACCCGCGCGCATCCGCTTTTTCAGGGGGGAGGTCGTTCTCCGCGCGGAGCGGCGCGGCTGCGGCGTCGCCGGTCTGGCCGGGCGCCGCCGGCATGCGGGCGTGCACCACGCCCCGCAGGGGTCGCTCGCGAGGTGACGCGAGGGGGAAGCGCCTGCCTTCCGCTGACGCGGCCGCCAGTTGGAGCGCGTGCTCCGCTGGCGCGGCTGCGCTGCGGAACTGCCGCCACGGGCCGTGCGGCTCGGTCTCCCAGCGCTCGAGCGGTGGCTCCGCTTGGTAGCCCTGATCGCAGTACGAGCGAACCCTTTGCGCAGCACGGCACGGGCGTCCCCTTCGTTCTGGACTTCCCCGTTTTCCTCCATCTGCAGGACGTCGGCGAAGGTCGCAAAGACCTGCTCCAACGGTGAGCCGAACGGCAGGAGCTGAGGCGCGGACGGGGCACGCACGGGTGGCTCGCCTAACCTGAGGCCGGTGCTGGCCGAGAACAGTCATGAAGGCGGGGGGAAGTCCATGGGGACCTACCGGCAGACCGTTGTGGACCTCGATGCCTCAGCGCAGGAGGCTGTGGTGTGGGGCGAGCGTGGCAGGGATTGGCTGGAGGCGGAAGGGTTCATCCGCCTGGTGCCGTGGCAAGACGGCGTGGTGCGGTTGGCCGGGCCACGCTGGCGGGAGGCCGTCGACCTGGTCCCGTGGGACTGGCGGGCGCGGATCGAGGAGTTGGAGGAGGAGCCCGGCGGGGAGGTGCGGGTCGTGACGGGTCGTACCGTCTTCCTTGCCGGTCCGGGCGACGTCCCTTCCGCGATCTGTCCCCGCTGCCGAAACGCGACCCCCGCCTGGCCCGCTGAGGTCGTCACCACCTGGTACACCACGGGCGCCGCCGACCTCGGCTGCCCGGCTTGCGCTTGTCGCGCCCCGCTTCCCGACTGGGACTGGACGCACGACTACTTCGCCTTCGCCTACCTGGGCTTCCAGTTCGACGACTGGCTGCCCCTTGATCCTCACTTCACTGCCGCCTTCGGAAAGGCGCTGGGCCACCGCATCCGGGTGCTCGAGGGAAAGTGGTGAGATCGCAGCAGAGGTCGGCGTGTCGGCTGTGGGCGGGACCTGCCAGGGGGCGAGATCGCGGGCCCGTAAGCTTCTCGCGACGCGGGAAGTCGCCGGACCCGCCCGCGATAGCTCGATGCGGGCCCCGATCTTCGAGTCCCGCCCCGTGGTCGCTGCTTCCTCATGTCATGTGTCAGGGGTCAGGCCGGCCGTGCGGTCGGCGAGGTGGGGCCGTAGCGGCGAGCGATCTGCGAAAAGGGCTACGGGGTGAACGCGTCTGCGTACGCGTCGCACGCAGGGGCGTCCAGTCCAGCGAACGATCAGGAAGTCCCCGCTGGGCCGTCGACCGCACCATGTCCTGGCTGACCGGCTGACCGGCTGCCGCCGGCTCAGCCCCCGCTGCGAACGAGACCCCCGCAGCTGCTCGGCCTTCCTCGGCCTCGCCGCCGCCCGATGGTGCTACGAGCTATGCGTTCGACTCACCGCGTCGGGCGTGGTCCAAGGAGCGCGACCGTCGGCAACCTCCTGACCGGCAACGCCCGGGCCGGACGTCGTCCCGGCCCAGGCGTTGCCGGCTACTGTTGCCGGTCGCGGTGGGTCAGTGGTGGCCGTTGCCACCGTCACTGCGACGGCGCTGGAGCGTGAACTTCTCGAAGACCGACAGCTCACCTGTGGGCGTGATGATGTTGTAGTAGGTGACGTGGATGCGGGTCATGTCACCGGGGCGACGGCCCGGGTCGACGGCGAACTCGGCGAAGCCGTACGGATGCTCCGCGTCGCGGACGCCGATCCAGACCGCCGTCTCCTGCTCCTTGACCGAGTTGAACTTGCCGACGTGCTCCGTCTGGACGTATGCCGAGTGATGCCCGTGACCGTCGGCGTCGTCGGTGGTGAAGCTGTTGTTGGTGATGCCGGACACGCCGCCACCGCCGAGGACCATGTGGGTGGTGCCATGCTCGCTCTCGATCACATCGAGAGCGGTCTGACTCGGGTTGGGGGTGAGGGTGACGCTGCCGGGGACGACGCCGCGCACCGCCAACGAGCGCTCGTAGTCGTGCTCGTGGCCACAGACCACCAGGTCGACGCCGTACTTGTCGAACAGCGGGCCGTACGCCGCGCGCAGTGCGAGATCGGCGCCGTTCGCGGCGGTCGCCGAGCTGATCATCACCTGGTGCATGCAGATGACGATCCAGTCGATGTCCTTCGAAGCCCGTGCCGACTTGAGCTCCTTCTCCAGCCAGGCGAGCTGCCGACCACCGGAGTAGCCGTTGATGTAGACGTCGCCGCCCTCCTGCAGGGCGATGTCGTCGTTCTGCAGGGTGATCACCTTCACCGAGCCGACCGTGAAGGAGTACCAGAGGTTGTCGAGTTCGGGCTGGGTCTCGGTCGAGGGCAGCTCGAAGTAGGTCTGGTAAGCGTCGAGACCGAGTTTGCCGTTGCCCAGCTCGATCTCATGGTTGCCCGCGGCCGGCATCCACGGACGGAATCGCGCCGAGCGGCTGTTGTTGGTGAGGAAGTCGCGCCAGACGCGGATGCGGTCGGGCCCGGTGTTGGCGTAGCAGAGGTCACCGTTGAGGAGGTGGAACAGCGGGCCGACCTTCTCGATGCCGGTGACGATGTCGGCAGCGGCGGGCGTGGCGTTCGGTTCGAAGTCCCGGCCCGAGGCGTCGGCAGGGTTCGCTCCGGTCTTCCACGTCACACTGGGCGCACCCTGGTCGCCGAAGCTGGTGAAGGTGAACGGAGCTCTGCCGGACGGCGCCGTGTGGAAGGTGCCGGCGTCGGGGGTGGCGCCGTCGTGCTGGGCCGCGTACAGGTAGTCGGTGTCGGCCTTGAGCTTGCTGATCAGCGCGTGATGGACCCAGACGGTCCGCCCGGAGGTGCCGTCCACGTAGGTCTTCGTCTTCGCGTGCGCTGTGGAACCGAAGCCGCCACTGAGCGTGCCGTAGACCACCCGGGGGTTCTTGACGGCCGCGTCGGTGACCCACGAGACGACCATCTGGCTGCGCGGGTCGGCGCCGAAGGTCAGGTGCAGGCCCTGGACAGGGGTGGTGGCCGAGCCGGTGGTGAGACCGGTGACCTCCGACGTCGCCGGAACCGCCTCGGCGGTTCCGGCGCCGAGGACCAGTGGCCCGGCGGCGGCGCCGGACACTGTCGCGCCGAACAGGCCGAGCGCGTTGCGACGAGAGATTCGGGTTTGCTTGGATTCTTCGGACATTCCGGGGGCCTTTCGCGTCTTCGGGTGCAGTCGAACACCGACCGGACAGCAGCGGTTCGAACCTCACGGCGGACTGCGGCTGGCCAGTGGTGCGCAACACTCACGGACGCTAGGAAGAACGTGCCAACCAGCGCGTCGGGACGGGCATGAACGCCAGATGCCAGTCACCCCAACGGACGGTAACTCCCAACGGCCTGGCTCTTGCGGGCGGCCGGCAGCGCGGCCGGCCACCCATCACGTTCACCGGACGATCCGAACGCCATCGGCGAGGCGGCGCGGCGCGTGCGGCCCTGCTACTGGGCGGCGGGGTGGCGGATGGTCGGTGATTCAGACTGCCGGTATTCAGTCTCCCGCAGGCTCAGTACGCGGGAACTGCCTTCGCGTTCCCGTCTGTTGCGATCCGCAGTCCCTTCGGCCGCTCCGGCTCGCCCCCATTCCCGCACCCCGCCATCGTGCCCATCACCGCGGCCGCGCAGACCGCGGCGCGACACGAGACACCCACCCGTTCGACTTCGACATGCCCATCCCTGACACCCGTCCCGGCCCCTGGCATCCGCCGTTGAGGGGCCCCTGACAGGGCATCGCACACGGCATCGCAAGCAGGCCGTCACCGGGTTCGCAGTGTCCTGGTCCGGAGATGTGTGAGCGGTAGCGGCAGATATGGTCGACGATCCGATCGCCGGTCTTGGTCCCCTTGAAGGGCCGAGCGTTGTCGTTCCGGGTCTGCGGCGTCGCTCCAGTTCGGCGAACCATCGGTCGACCCGGGCTGATCCAGGATGGTCAGGTCAGGGTGAGATGCAGCTGGAACCGGGGATGCCCCATCAGCCATCGGTGGATGAGTGGCCGGTCAACCGGCCGGACTTGCGTCGGATCCGAGCTTCTTGACACAGGCGTCATCGAGGGCCACCAGGGTGATCACGCCGTCGTCATGGAGGTTCCGGTAGTCCGCGACCACAGTCCAGCCGCGCTGCTTGAGGAGCGCGATGGCCTCGTAGGTCATCCCGGAGATGAACTTGCGCTTCTCCGGCTTCCGAGCCTGCAGCCAGTCACGTTCGCGCAGCTCGCGTACCAACGCCTCCCAGCGGGGTACGTCGAGTGGGGTGCTCTCAGTACCACGGCTCTCGAAATCGATCCCGCACGAGTTGAGCGTGCCCGCCTCGGCGTCCTCGTTCATGCGGGCGTATTCCGGCACGGTCAGCGAGAGGCCGACGGCCGCAGCCGAGGTGTCGAGGTCCGCCCGCACGACCTTCTCCGTGAGCGGCCCGGTGCCCGCGGGCCGAGGCTGAGGCGACGCCGGAGCCGGGGTGGCGGACGCGTCGGTGCCGGCGTCGCTGGTGCCGCAACCCGCAACTCCCAGCGTAATGACCGCTACTGCCCCGGTTGCCCACTTCATCCCGCGCACAGCCGAACCCTCCCCGGTCGGGGCCTGCGTGCCCCGTGATCAAGGAAGGAGTATGTCACGCGGCTCTGACAGAGCGACACGGATTATGCGGCAGATCAATTGCGGGACAACCTTTGGGCGAGACGCCGAGGCATCAGGTATCAATGCAAGACCCGACAGCGCGCAGCGAGCCTTTGTGCTGACGCGTGACGCTGGTGGTGCCGCTGTTGGTTGGGCAGGCCGCAGAGAGGATGGCTTTGTCAGGATGCCGTCATCGGGAACGCACGTGCGTGGCCCGTGTCGCCGACCCCGAAACCCGGGGAGGCGCTGAGCCTCGCTGAAAGGCTGCTGTCGGTCGCGTCTTGCACAATCCGAGCAGATACCCGCACGCCTTGGCGACCAGCGACTGGCAGGCCGTGCTGGTGTCGCCGGTGGCGACGGCAAGAACGGGGCGGTTGGTGTCGTTGGCGCCTCGGAAACCACCGGCTCAGCGAAAAACGTGCAAACTCTGACCCATGTTTCATCCCGGTCCAAATAAGTCGCCGCACACAAGGAACTGGGTTCGCAGCCTTGACTGCCGGCAGTGTTGCATTTCCCTGCCGGATTGCGAAGACCCTTTTCACAGCCACAGGCTTGCACCGACGGCTCTCGCAGGCTGTGCAGCCCAGCATGACCTCGCGCCGCTCGTACCGGCCGGCCACTGCGCCTCCGAGGGGCGCGGCGAGCACGGCGGGCAGCAGGGCCGGCATGGTGATCATCGAGTAGAAGCCGACCTTGCGGGTGCGCTGGTAGACCCATACGCCGAAGCCGAAGGCGGTCAGGCTCGCGCCCGTCAGCAGGATCGTTCTGGCTCAGCGCCAGCAGGGCGAATCTCCTGAGGTCGCGCAGGTCCTGACCGGCGGGCCGGGCTGGACGTGCCGGGACTGCGGGTGACGGGCTGCCGGGCTGCCGGGCGCGGCATCCGCTGCCGGACGGGCGGTGATCGGTGCGGAGATGAGGTCCGCCGGTTGGCTCGCCTGGTGATCCTCGTCGGCACCCCACAGGAACAGCCCTCTACCTGGCACTTTCCCGCTGCCCGCCTGAGATCCGGGCCCTGTCAGCCGCCCGCTTCGAAATCCTCGTGAACGGCCGTCATCGGGACCCAGCCACCGGGGTGGCGATACCAGTAGTGCGGTAGCCCCTTGATGGTCGTGGTGCGGAACGGGCGGCCGTGGTCGTCGATGCGGACCGAGCCGGTCCGGCCCTGCGACGACCAGTCGAGCTCGAGGTACCAGTCACAGGTGCAGGCCCCCGTGCGCGCGGAGAGGAACAGGACCTCCGGCTCACGCAGAGACACCCGGTAGGGGAAGTCGATCGCGGGGGCCGGCCTGTCCGGATCGTTGCCCGGCACTGAACGGGCCAGGGGCCGGTGCGCGTCCAGATTCACCGAGAAGTACCGGGGAATGAGGACGGCGCCGCAGCCCTCGTACATGGAATAGGCGATGCTTCCGCGCGCGGCGGCAGCACTGCGCCCGACCATGCGCACATGCAGCGCCGTCAGGACCACGGCGCCCGAGCCCCGGCCCTGCACCGTGATCCGCAGATTGGTGGTACGCCCGTGCACCGCCCCCTGGGACGCCGCCCACACTGCGGCGTCCGCCGGGGCGGGGGGCGGCGGAACTTGACGCGGTGGCCTGGCCATGACGTAGTCGTGGTCGCATTCGAGCTGCCAGACATGGGAGTTGGCGGTCCAGGTGAGCGGCGCCCCGGCGGAGACCGTGCCGGTGTCCGCCCGCTCCTCACGCGAGCTCTCGCCGCTCCCTGCGGCCGGTGCCGAGGGTTTCGACGAGGATCGCGCGGAGGCCGACGGCCCCTTGCCGCTCGCGGAAGGGGCTGCGGCCGGATGTGGCCTGCCGTCGCTCCGCGGCGCCGATGCCGAGGCACTCGGCGAATCGCGGCCCGAGACCGCTGACACTCGGTCATGCGAGCTGTCGCGAACGGCAGCGGATGCGGTGAGACCCGCCAGCGAGACGACGAGCGACACCGCCAATGCCGCCACTCGCAAGGGCCGTCGCCGGGGGCGCCCGTCACGGGAGCGCCGCTCCGCCGACGAGACCCGTTCCCGACCGGGACGGGCCGGCGAGCCCCGCTCGGCGGACTCGTCCGCCGAGCCGTCCGGACTCCCGGCCGTGGGCGGCACGGAATCGCCCCCGTTCACTCGTGACGTGACTGCTCGGCGGGCACCGGACGAGCGCTGTCGGCGCCGTTCCGCGTCCGCCAGGATCCACCGGCGGTGCAGGTCCTCGCGCTCCTGCCAGGAGGCTCCGCAGAGTTCGGCGAACCGCTCGACCACGCCGAAGTCCGCCGGCACCACCTCCCCCGCGCAGTAGCGGTGCAGGGTGGAGGCGTTCATGCTCAGGCGGCGGGCCAGCGCCGAGTAGCTGCGGTCCGTGCGGCTCTTCAAACGCGTCAGCAGGGACGCGAACTCCGCCGCCTCGTCACGGATTGCGTCCAAGCGGTCCGACCTCGCATCCGTTCATCGGTTCCGCGCCTGCATGGCCCCGATCCGCGCCGGCCACCAGCTGCCCTGCCTACGTGCACGCAACTGGGGCCGGGGCGGTTCCGCCCTCACGCCATCCCTCTCTTCGTCACCTCCGTCACGCATGGCCTCGCCGCCAAAAGGTTGTTTCTGTGCTCGGCGCCCGTGGCGCCGGCCGTCCCACCTCCGGCCCGCGGAAGTCCTCCGTCCCGGAGCGGCATCCCAGGGACGTGCGTCTTCCCAGGTCACCAGCACTGGGACCGTCCCACCGTTGCAGCCCGCGCGGCAGCTGTTGTCCCACGGCCACAGGGCACCCGACGCTATGCCCGTCGCACCGGCTGAACCGGCCGGAGCACCCGCCTGTACCACGACAGCCGTTCATCGAAATGCCCTGGTGTGCCCACGGCCCCGGAAGGGACGGCGGTGTGGCGCGACCGTCTGGACGCACCTGGCTCCCCAGTTGCGGACCGCGGCCGCGTGCGACCTCGTGACGATCGAAAAGGAACTCCCACATGAATATGAAGTACCCCGCTGCCCGCCTCGTGGCCGTTGCGACGGGCCTCGTCCTCGTGCTCGGATGCGGTGTCTCGGCGCAGGCCTCCGCTGACGGGCCGCAGACGGCCAAGAAGCAGACCCGCGAGGCGGCGACGCACGGCACCAACGCCACCGTCTCCGCCTGCTCCCAGAAGGACCTCGGCGTGTCCGCCGTGAAGGAGCCGGCGGACAGCACTGACGCCAGGCACCTGCTCCTCACCGTCCAGAACGCCGGCGACAAGAAGTGCAACGTCTACCGCTACCCGCTCGTGCGGCTCGGCGACGGCCGGACCACGGCCCCCGTCATCGAGGACAGCGCCCCGACGCCCGGCGAGCCCGTCACCCTCGCACCCGGTCAGGAGGCGTACGCCGCCCTGCTCGTGAACGGCCCCATGGACGAGTACGAGGCGAAGAGCATCACGCTCAGCCTCCAGGGCCGTAAGCCTGGCAGCACAGCCGGCAAGCCGATCGACGTCCCCATGCCCGTCGAAACCCTCTACGCCAACGACGGCCAGCGTGTCACGTACTGGACGACCGCCCCCGGCTACGCGCTGGACTTCATCATGTCGAGGTGACGCCCTTCGACCGGACTGCCGGTCCAAAAGCCGGCCGGGCAGACCGCTCCTCTGCCCGACCGGCCGGGCATATACGGACCGCCGTCTTCAGTGCCTCTTACGGGTCAGTGTGCGCCCGGTGCAGCGATGGCGCCGGGCCCGGCAGGACGCCGGCACCGAAGGGCTGCGGTCGGCGGGGCCGGTGTCCTTGCCGAAGCTGAGTGACCGGTTGTTCGTGGTGCTGGAGCGGGAGTTGGCCAAGGGGCCGGTCGCGCACGGCTGGCCGGACCGGACCACGCCGAGCTGCTGGTGTGCTGTGATCAGCAGGTCGCGGCAGTCGGTCCAGGTGAAAGCGCCGACCGCCGCGTACGTGGTCCTCGTGCCGTCTGGGCCGGTAGATCAGGCGGGAGCGTTCTCCTGGCTCGCAGCAGGCCAGCTCGGCGATGGAGCACCGTCGTCGGGAGCGTCCATGCACGCGGACGGCGGGCGTGTGCCCGCGCAGGGACCAGGTGCGTCGGTCGGCCGCGTGATCGGGAATCCAGGGGTCTGACCCGCGGGACAACTGGCAGTGCTTGCCCAGTTCAGGATCCGTCGGCTCCGGTTCCGGGCGGCGCCCGCTGCCACCGGGCCGGCAGGCGTGTCCCGACAGGCTCAAAGCCGTTCTCCTCGCCGTCGATCCTGAGCCGCGCGAGTCGCTGCCTGGTCTCAGCAACCCGTACCTGATCGCTCGATGCGCGGAACTCGACGAGACCGGCGATGCGGCCGTCTTCACAGGAACCCCGTCGAGGGGATCTGGTCGCCGCTACGGCGCAGCTCCCAGGCCAACACCGCTTTCACCGACCCCGGCCACCTCATCCGCGCCCTCCGCCACGGCCTGCGAAAGATCCCGTACCGCAGCGACCTCATCACCGGGTGCCTCACCCAAACCGGACTGATCCCGCCGACACCACGCCCGCAACCTCACTGGTGCGGGTCATGTCGAGGACGATCTTTCCCCGTCGGGGCGGTTGTGCGGCTGTCTCGTGTGCCTGCGCCGCCTGATGAGCCGGATAGATGTCCCGGACCGGGACGCGGAAGCGGCCCCGCTCGGCGAGCGCTGTGGCTGACGTCAGCCCGTGGACGCCGTCGGGCTCGCCGCCGAGGCGGCCCACAGACAGCCTGACCCCGTAAGCCGATGCCCCGAAGTCAGCCAGGGTGACGACGCTGTCCGAGGTGCCGGCCAGTTCGATCAGTTCGCCCAGCGACCCGGCCCCCGCCACGTCAAGTGCCCGGTCGACCGGAGCGGCGGTCACCGCGCGGACCCGGGCCGGAAGACCCGGCCCGTAGTCCACGGGTTCCACCCCCAGTTCCCTGAGGAACTGATGACTGTCGGGGCGCGCGGTGCCCAGCACGCGGGCGCCGCGTGCCACCGCGAGCTGTACGAGGATGCTGCCGACGCCGCCGGCCGCACCGTCCACCAGCAGCGTCGTGTTCCCCCGTATGTCGAGCAGGTCGAGGGCGCGGGTCGCGGTCTCGATGCCGGTGCCCGCCGCGCCGGCTTCGGCCCACGTCATGCCGTGCGGTTTGCGGGTCCAGAAGTCCAGGACCGCGTACTGCGCGCTCGCCCCACCCAGCCGTGCCACGTCGACCGCGCCGAAGACCTCGTCGCCGACGGCGTAACCCGATACCTCAGCACCGATCTCGTCGATCACCCCGGCGGCATCGACGCCGGGAACATGCGGAAGGGCGAGGTGCTTGCCCGCCGGGGACGAGCCTTCGCGCAGTGCGAGATCGACGGGTGAGACCGCCGCGGTCCTGACGGCGATACGGACTTGGTCGGGGCCGGGATGGGGCTCTGGCACGGTGCCCAGGGTCAGGACCTGCGGCGGGCCGAACCGCTTGAACTGCACAGCAAACATGATCACCTCTCCCGCCCGGAGTCTCCGCGCGTTCCATGAGGTAAACATGGTTCCGGAGCACCTGTTCCACTACAGGGGAAGACGATAGGGACGCGGGGAAAAGTGACTCGGAAAGTCAGGGCCGACGCGGCCGACAACCATGACCACATCATCGCGACCGCCCGCGAGGCTTTCGCCGTCGAGGGCGTGGACCTCCCCATGCGCGAGATCGCGCGGCGCGCCGGGCTGGGCATCGCGACACTGTACCGACACTTCCCCACCCGCACGGACTTGATCAGCGCGGCCCTTGCCGGGCATGTGGCCGCCTGCCGGGCTGACATGCAGGCCGCACAGAAGGAGCCGGACGCCTGGACCGCGCTCAGCGGAGCCATCCGCCAGTTCGCTGAACACCAGATCCGGGCCCCCGGCCTCAACGAGGCACTGCTGGGCTCGCACACCGCAGGCGACGCCTTTCGTGCCGACCGGCAGGCCCACGCGGCAGCACTGGAACAACTCGTCGCCCGCGCACACCAGCAGCACGTCCTGCGGCGAGGAACCACCGTCGCAGACGTCCGCGTCGTCCTGATGGCGCTGTCCTCGCTCCGCCCCACGCAGGCCACCCGGCGGCCCGAGGCGATCCGCATCTTGCTGGACCTGCTTCTGGCGGGGCTCCGCACGCCCGGTCACTGACCTGCCGAGCGGCCGGGCCGCGCCGCTTGCCCCTATCGTGTCCCGCTCGGTCGCCTTCTTGTACGGGGCGCGCGCCGAGCCGAAGTCACCGCTGTGGGCGAGATGTCGCCGCACAACCAAAGCTCGTCCATATCCGCCCGAAGCCCCGTTCACCGCCCAGGAGATCGACCTTCGCGAACGACTCCAGGCACAGCGAACGTGGAGACCGGCTGCCCCAAGTGGCCCGTGCTCGCCGACGCGGGCGGGTTGGCCCGTGCGGGAGCGGACTCCGGGTAGCGATGGTGCTCGACCTGGTGTGGTCGTCCGCATGACCGTCAGGCTGAGGCATCCTCCGTCGGTGGCCGCGTGTGCAAGGGCCGCAATGACATCTCACCGCGAGCCGGCGCCTGCGGCGAGCAGGTCACCGGCCGTGCGTGAGTCAGCCCTGCGCGGCGTCCCCCTGTCCCCGCGGGACGGCATCGAGGGAGGCCAGCGTCGCGTGGTCGAGTACGACCGCACCCGCCGCGATGTTCGCTTCGAGGTGCTCGGCGTTGGCTGTGCCGGGAATGAGGAGGACGTTCGGGGCATGGTGGAGGAGCCACGCAAGACCGACCTGGGCGGGGGTGGCGCCCAGGGATCGCGCCGCGGTGACGACGGCCGGCTCGTCGGTCACTTTCCGGAGGCCGGGAACGGCGCTGCCGAGTGGGAAGTACGGTACCCAGGCGATGCCTTCGGCGGCGCAGAGGTGGACCATGTCCTCGTCGTCGCGTGCCACGAGGCTGTACGCGTTCTGGACGCAGGCGATGCCCGCCGGAAGGGCTCGCCGCAGGACGTCCGGGGTGACGCTGCTGAGCCCGATCGCGCCGATCTTGCCCTCCTCGCGCATCGCGACCATGACCGCGAGCTGGTCGTCGACATCGACCACCTGGTCGCCTTCGGCACGCAGTCCGGGCCCGGTGTCCGTGCGCCGCAGGTTGACCAGCGGGATTCGGTCGAGTCCGAGGCTCTTGAGGTTGTCCTCCACGCTTGCCCGGAGTTCCTCGGGCCGCTGCGCGAGGCGGAGCCGGACGGCTCCGCCGGGGTGGGAGTCGGCGCCGACCTTGCTGGCGACCAGGACGCCGTCCTCCGGCCGGATCGCCTCGCGGATGACGTCGTTGACGAAGCCGTCGCCGTAGAACTGGGCCGTGTCCACGTGGTCGACGCCGAGCTCGACCGCGCGCCGCAGGACCGCGACAGCCGCGGCGCGGCCACCGTGCGGCTGCAACTGCATCGCCCCGTATCCGATCCGGGAGACGGTTCGGCCGGCGAGGAGTGCGGGGCCGCCGGGGCGGGAAGCGCCGGTGGGCGTGGTTTCGGCGGAGGGGGTATCGATAGGAGGCATGGACATCCCGTCCTCATGCGATGATGGAAGAAACGGAGGAGCATCCGTTTCATTGCACCCTAGCACTACCGGAGGTTCCTCCGCTTTGAGTCCCCGCAATCCGGCGTCCCCCGACGTCCCAGCCGACCCCGCCGTCGCCACAGCCCGTCCGGCCCGCGCCGACGCGCGGCGCAACCGCGAGAAGCTCCTGACCGCGGCCCGGGCCGCCTTCGCGACCGCCGCCGAGCCGGTCGTGCTCGAGACCATCGCCCGCGAGGCCGGAGTCGGCATCGGCACCCTCTATCGCCACTTCCCCACCCGCGAGGCACTCGTCGAAGCCGTCTACGCCGCCGAACTCGACGAGGTCACCACGAACGCCCCCGCCCTGCTCGCCGAGTTCCCACCCGAGGCCGCGCTCCGCGCGTGGATGGACCGGTACGCGGCATTCCTCGCAACGAAACGCGGAATGATCGACGCGCTTCGCGCCGGCTGGGCATCGGGGAGCATGGCGACCCCGACCACGCGAGAGCGCGTCACCTCGGCGATCGAAACGATCCTCACGAACGGGGTGCGAGCGGGTTCGTTCCGGGCAGACGTCCATGCCGAGGACGTCACCGCCATGCTCCTCGGCGTCTTCCTCTCCACGGCGGCCAGCAACACCCCGGAGCAGACCGGCCGGCTCTTCGACCTCATCGTCGACGCGCTGCGCCCACCTGCCGGGCGCCGAAGGACCGGCCCCGCAACCAGGACCCCGACGACCGGGAACGTGAACGGGTGATGTCAGGTCGGTTCGCCTGACGGCGGCCTCGCCGCCACCGGCCCTGCCATTCGCGGGTGACGAACCCAGGGAACGGCAGGCCGGCACGTGTCCCCACGGTCGCGGCACCCGCCGAACGCCTGTGCCCGACGAATCGAGTGGCCCGTGACCGACGACGTCCTGTCGATCATGCCTCCGATCCCCAGTGGCAGCCCGCCCTGGCGGCGGCCGAGCGGACTGCTGCGCTCGCCGCGGACCTGGCTCCCGGCCCCCCGGAGGCGCGGACGGCTTCGCCCACTTCGAGAGCGCCGCGGGTCGTGTGCCTGAGCACCCCCACCGCGGGGGTGCTCAGGCACACGAGGTGTCGCGGGCCGCATCAGTCGGCCGGCATCACCCACACGTCGGCGATCGAGGGGTCGTAGTCGGCGCCGGTGTCCTGGAAGCGGAGCCGCACGGTGCCGTCCGACGTGCCGGCGGAGGGGTCGACCACGAACTGGTGGGTGATGGTGCCCTGGCCGCCCTCGCTTCGCTGGAGGTCGACGCTGTGCACCACCTTGCCGTCCACCTGGACGTCGTAGGTCTTGCGCCGGGCGCCGTCGAAGGTCTCGACGATACGGACCACGAAGCGACCCTTGGTGGGTACGGCGGCGTCGAACTCCAGCCAGCCCCCCGGGTAGGAGGAGTGGGTGTAGCGCCGTGTCAGCCCGGCTTCGATGTTCGTCCCCGAGTGCTCCGACGCCGTCAGCCGGTGGGCGGACTCCGACGGCCCGTCACCGAGGTCGATGTGGTCGCTGGACTGCGCGGGCGGGGTGGGCAGCGAGACCGCGATCGTGCCGGTCGCCTGCTCCGCCGGCGTCGAGCCGGTCGCCGCGGTGACCGTGGCCGCCTGGCCGACGACGGTGAGCGGCACCGTCACGACGGCCTGGACCGTCCTCTTCTCCCCCGGGTTCAGTCGGTAGCCGACCGGGTTCGGCGTCGGCCAGCCGTCAGGGAGGGCGAGCGTGAGCTTGCCGGACTGCACCACATCGGTGCGGTTGGTCAGCACGGTGGCAACGGTGGCCTCCTGGCCCGGGCCGGCCGGGTCAGGCGTAGTGGACACACCGTCGATGGCGACGCCGGGGGCGACCGGCAGGCCCGCCGACACCGGGAGCGTCGCCGTTCCTCCCCCGTACTGGTAGGACACCGAGCCGGTGAGGTCGGCCATGGACGCCTGCGCGTCGGTCGCCACCGTGATGTCGTAGGCGTGCTCGAGCGTACTGCCCGCACCCGTGGTGGACGCGTGCCGGCCCACCGGCTTCACCGTCCAGCCGCTGGGTGCGTGCAGGGACGAATCGACGCCGGTCAGCGGCCGCTTGCCGGTGTTCTTCAACGCCACCGTCACGCGGACGACATCGCCCGGGAGGATCTCGTCGGCCGGCACCTCCAGGCCGGCGACTGCGCCGACCAGGCGCGACGATGCCCGCGACAGGGTCTGCTCGATGCCGGTCAGCGCATCACGCAGCGCCGTGGCCGCCGTCTTGTCGATCGTGCCCTGCTCGGCGTACGTCCGCGTCCATCGGTCGAGGTCAGCCACGCCGGCGAGCGCACGGTGCACTGCGGCGGCGGTCGGCCGCTCGTCCGCGCCCTCGCTCTGCAGGCGCCAGGCGGCTGCGAGCTCGGTCCGCATCAGGGCGGTGCGCACCTGCAGGTGGCCCTTGGCGATCTTGCCGGCCCCACGCACCTGCAGCGCGTCGACACCGTCGGAGAACGACGCTGCCTGCGCCCGGGCCGCCCCCAGGTCCCCGAGCACCGGGTCGACCGCGAACGCGTAGTGCCCCGAGCCGACCTCCAGCACGACGTCCCCGCCGGCCTGTTCGACGTATCTCACGTCGTCGACCTCGCTGATCGGCGTGCCGCCCTCGGTGACCGCCCAGCGGTTCGCCGCCGGGATGCGCACCTGCGCGGTGGTGTTCGCCGGCACGGTGACGTCGAGCTTCATCGTCCCGCTGGTCGTGCTCCACGCGCTGCGCACCGTGCCGTACGGCGTCTGGTGGCTGAAGTCGACGTGGTCGATGCCCTCACCGGGCTCGGGGGCGATGAGCACCTTGCGGTAGCCCGGCTCGGCGGCCGAAACGCCCGCCATGGTGCGGTACATCCACTCGCCGACCGCGCCGTACGCGTAGTGGTTGAACGAGTTCATCCCCACGTCGTTGAAGGTGCCGTCGGGGTTGATGGAGTTCCACCGTTCCCAGACCGTGGTCGCGCCCTTCCCGATCTCGTAGCCCCAGGACGGGTAGTCCTTGTTCTGCAGCAGCCGGTAGGCGATGTCGGAGCGCCCCGCCTCGGTGAGTGCGGGCAGCAGTCCGTCGACACCGAGGAAGCCGGTCGACAGGTGGTAGTCGCGGCGCTCCAGGGTCTTGACGAACTTGGCGACGACCGCGTCGCGCCGATCGGCGGGGACGAGGCCGTTGGTCAGGGTCAGGATGTACGAGGTCTGGCTGTCGCCCTTCACGGTGCCGTCGGCGCCGATGAACGCCGCCTGGTACGCCGACCTGATCGCCTCGTAGCGCTGCTGGTACGCCGCCGCGTCGCCGTCCCGGCCGATGGCGGCCGCCATCTGCGCGAACTCGCGGGTGCTCTTGGCGACGAACGCGGTGTCGAGCACGTCGGCCGGGGTCGCGTCGTCGAGGTTGAGCCAGTCGAGGTAGCCGCCGGCGGAGCGGATGTGGCCGGTGGAGTCGGCGTCGAGGAAGTCGACGTAACCCTTCATCATGTCGTAGTTCTCACGGATGACGTCGGTGTCGCCGTACGCCTGCCACACCGTCCACGGCACGTGCACGCCGGAGTCCATCCAGCCGGCCGACTCGTAGCCGCCGTCGAAGCGGCCGGGGACCACGGGGGCGACGCCGGGCAGCGAGCCGTCGGGCCGCTGGGTGTCCCGCAGGTCCTGCAGCCACTTGGTCAGGAAGGACTGTGCGTCCATGTTGTAGACGGCGGTGCGGGCGAAGACGTTGATGTCGCCGGTCCAGCCCATCCGCTCGTCGCGCGCCGGGGTGTCCGTGGGGATCGACAGGAAGTTGCCTCGCATGCCCCAGACGATGTTGCTGTGCAGCTGGTCGACCAGGTCGGAGTTGGTGTCGAGGCTGCTGGTGAGGTCACCGTCGGTGCCGACGACGACACCGGTCAGGTCCTCGGCCGCGGGGGCCTGGTCGACGCCGGATATCTCGACGTACCGGAAGCCGTGGAAGGTGAACGACGGCTCGAAGGTCTCCGGCTGGTCGGTGGCGAAGGTGTAGTGGTCGGTCGCCTTCGCGGTGCGCAGGTTCGCGGTGTAGAGCGTGCCGTCGGGGTTGAGCACCTCGCCGTGCCGGATCGTCACCGTGCGGCCCGGCTGGCCCTTGAGGGTGAGGCGTACGTGGCCGACCATGTTCTGCCCGAGGTCGTAGAGGTAGACGCCGGCGGTCGGCGAGGCGATCCGCTTCGCGGTCCTGAGCTCCTGGGTGACCCGTACGTCGACGGCGGTCTGTGGCTCGAGTACGTTCACCGGCTCGTCGCGGACGTCCGCGGTGGCCCAGTTCGCGTCGTCGAAGCCGGGCTTGTCCCAGCCGCCGACCTGCTTCGCCACGCGTGCGTCGTAGGACTCGCCGTCGAGCAGGTCGGCCTCGCGGGTCGGACCGCCGGTGGTGGTCCAGGTGCCGTCGGTACGGACGGTGGCACTGGTGCCGTCGGTGAACTCGACGAGCATCTCGGCGATCACCGAGTCGTCCTTGCCGTACACGTCGGTGCCGAACATGGCGACCTTGCCGCTGTACCAGCCCGGTGCGACCTCGGCGCCGAGTACGTTGGCGCCGGCGCGGACCTGCCGGGTCACGTCGTAGGTCTGGTAGTCGATGTGCTTGTCGTACGCCGTCAAGCCGGGCGCGAGTTCGGCGTCGCCCACCCGCGCGCCGTTGAGCCGCAGTTCGTACACGCCGCGTGCCGATGCGTACACGCGTGCCCGGGCGACCTTCTTGCCGCCGAGGTCGAACTCCTTGCGCAGCAGCGGGACAGGCTCGTCGCGGCGCAGCCAGGCCTCGCCGCCCGCGCTGTCGACGCGCAGGCCGCCGGCGGTCACGGTGCCGGACGCGAAGGTGCGGTCGCCCGCCGGGAAGGCGGTGTCGACCAGGAGGGTTCCGTCGTCGCTGGTGACCGTGACGTCGCGGACCAGACCGCGCTCCGCGCCGCTGGTGCGGAAGCCCATCGTGCCGGGGCCGCCGAACGTCGCATCGGTGCGCTGGTCGAGCTGCTTGCCGTCGACGGTGGTGGTGATCGTGTCGCCGTCGACGGCGATCGCGTAGTCGTGCTCGGCGGCGAAGTCGAACCCGGCCGGGAACGGCGTCGCCTTGAGGACCGAGTAGTTGCTGTTGCGCTTGACGTGCGGGCGCAGCGCGTCATCGGCGTCGCTGATCTGCCACATGTAGGCGTTCTCGGTGTCCTGACCGCGGAAGTAGACGCCGAGCGCCCCGTTGATGTCGGAGGCGGTGAACTTGATCGTGTAGTCGGTCCACTTGGCGCTCAGCGCCGGTGTGTCCGCACCGATCCACGCGGCGGTCCACGGCCGGTCGCCCAGAGCGGTGCCGAACGTGGCGGGCGCGCTCCACTTGGAGGCGATGCCCCGGTCGTCCCATACGCGGACGGACCAGACGTAGTCGGTGTGCGGCTGCAGCGCGGGACCGCCGTAGCGGACGTCGACCGACTGACGGGAGGAGACCTTGCCGCTGTCCCAGACGTCGGGCTTGGCGAGGCGGTCGGCCGAAGAGGCGACGTGGATCTCGTACGCCCGCTGCGTGACGCCGCGGCGCTCGGAGTCGAGCTGCCAGCCGAGGGTGGGAGCCGTCAACGGGATACCGAGCGGGTCGTCAAGGGCGTTGACCGTCAGATCGCCGACGCTCGTTGCAGCGGCGGCGGGGGTGGCGGTGGCGGCGGGTGGACTCGCTGCCGTCGCCGTCGCGGGTGCCACCACGACGAGGACTGATGCAGCGACCACCGCGGCGATCTGCTGACGCACGGGCGCTCCTCCAGAAAGGGGTACTGAAACGCTTCAATGACACCCTGGCGGCGATCACCCCTCCATGGCAACGAGTTGGACAGATTTGATGGAACAGATTCGAGAGATCAATGAATCGGTTTAAGTCGAGGGTGCCATCCCCTCCACGATGCAGCGGGCCGATCCGGTGGCCCGGCCCCTGAGCCCGTCGCCCACGCTTTGCGACGGGGCCACCGGTCGGGCGATGGCTCGCTGTTCAGGGGCCGGCGCGGAACGGGCAAGCCCCATCGCCGGGTGAGCGCGGTGTCCGACGTCTCGACTCGCCGCCCGAGGACTCCGGCTCAAGCCGCCGGAGCGCCGCTGTCGTCGCTGCACCGATTCGTCATGGCTCGCGCCGTGGCGGCCAGGGCAGCGGCGGGGTGGCGACGGATCGGAAGGCACGGGGTGCCGTCGCAGATCGCGACGCCCGCACCATCGGCGCGGATCGAGGACAGATCCGAGGCCGGCCGGCGACGCGCGTCCGCGAGCGGCCCTGATAGGCGCGCCCCTCGTGATCGTGCGCGAGCGGCGCTGGGCACATCTCGCTGCACGCGCACTCTTGACACCTGGCGATCAACCGGAGGAGCATCCTGTCCGCACCCTGACAACGTTGTCTAATGAGGCGTTGTCCGGACTAAATGAAGGGCAGACAACGGTGTCAGACATACAATCAGGTCGTTCTCGCGCGGGGCGGTTCCGGCCGAAGCTACGCTCCCCACGGCGCCGGACCCCCGGCGGCGCGGCGGTCGCCCTCGTGGCGGCACTCGGTACCGTCCTCTCCCTCGCCGCCGCCGTCCCCGCGACGGCCGCGACGGCCACCTCGGCCAGGGGCGAGGTGCAGGACACCGTGGCGTACGTCGATCCGCTGATCGGCTCGACCAATGCGGGCAACACCTACCCCGGCGCCGTGCAGCCCTTCGGCATGCTCGCCTGGAGCCCGCAGAACACCCGGGGCCAGATCTCGACCCCCGCTCCCGGCGGGTACGAGTACGGCGCGACGAAGATCCGCGGTTTCAGCCTCACCCACCTCAACGGCGTCGGCTGTTACGGGGCCAACGGCGACATCCCCGTGATGCCGTACGTCGGCGACGTCGACTCCTCCCCCTCCGCCGACGCCACCGACGCCAAGTACGCCAGCTCGTTCTCCCACGCGGACGAGACCGCGGAGGCGGGCTATTACAAGGTGGGGCTGGCCAGCGGGGCGTCCGCGGAGCTGACCACGACCCCCCGCACCGGCTCGGGACGCTTCGGCTTCCCCGCCGACAAGCCCGCGAGCATGCTGTTCCGTACGTCCAACTCCGAGACGGGCAGCGGCGACGCGACCGTGCGGGTGGACAAGGCGGCGCGGACCGTGACCGGCTCCGTCACCGCCGGCAACTTCTGCGGCCCGATGAACGCGAACAACACCCACGACCTCTACACCCTTTACTTCACCGCGCACTTCGACCAGCCGTTCGCGAAGGTCGGCACCTGGACCGACACCACTCTGAACCCGGGATCGACCTCGGCCTCCGGTGGCACCGGTTACGGCACGAACGGCATCCCGGCGGCGGGCAAGGGCTCGGGCGCGTACGTGACGTTCGCTCAGGGCACGACGCAGGTCCAGGCGAAGGTGGCGATCTCGTACGTCAGCGCGGCCAACGCGGAAGCCAACCTCAAGACCGAGAACCCGCCCCGCGAGACCTTCGCCTCGGTGCGGTCGCAGGCGGAGTCGGCGTGGCGGCACGAGCTGGACAAGGTGAAGGTGAGCGGCGGCACCGACGCCCAGCGCACCACCTTCTACACCGCGTTGTACCACTCGATGCTGGAACCGACGCTGACCAGCGACGTCGACGGGCGCTACCTCGGCGCGGACCTCAAGCCGCACCGGCTGGCGAAGGGCCAGAAGGCGCAGTACGGCACCTTCTCGGGCTGGGACCAGTACCGCGCACAGGTGCAGTTGATGACCCTGCTCAACCCGAAGGCGGGCAGCGACTACGCCCAGTCCCTCTTCAACTACGCGGGCCAGCGCGACGGCGAGTGGGACCGCTGGCTGCTGGAGAACGGCAAGACCAGTGTGATGTCCGGCGATCCGTCGGCCGCCGCGCTCGCCGGGATCCACGCCTTCGGAGGACGCGACTTCGACGTCAAGGGCGCGCTGCGCTCCCTGATCACCGCGGCGACCGTGCCGACGGCGAACGACTCGGACAGCGCGGGCTGCAACGTGGAGTGTGTCGGGCAGCGCCCGGCGCTCGACAAGTACCTGAAGCTCGGTTACGTACCGTCGGACGGCTGCCACTGCTGGGGCGGCGCGGCCGAGACACTGGAGGACGCGGCGGCCGACCACGGGCTGTCGGAACTGGCCGGCGCCATCGGTGACCGCGCCAACCAGAAGAAGTTCCTGGAGCGTTCGGGCGCGTGGAGGTACGTCTTCGACGCGAACGCGACCCCGCAGGGCGGCTACATGCGGGACAGGAAGGCGGACGGGACCTGGGTCGGCGGTTCGTTCTCGCCGAGCACCGAGAGCGGCTTCGTCGAGGGCACCAGCGCCCGGTACACCTGGATGGTCTACTCGGACGTGGCGGGCCTCGCCCGCGCGATGGGCGGCAACGAGACCGCGGTGAAGCGGCTGGACGCGTTCTTCCGTACACCGGACGGCGCTTTCGACTTCTCGGCGCAGGACCCCACGCGCTTCGACCCCACCAACGAGCCCGACATCAACGCGCCTTACCTGTACGACTACTTGGGGGCGCCCTGGAAGACCCAGGAAACCGTACGCGCGGAGCTTGACAAGCTGTGGACCGACCAGCCCGGCGGCATTCCCGGTAACGACGACGCGGGCACGATGTCGTCCTGGTACGTCTTCTCCGCGCTCGGCATGTACCCGCAGGTGCCCAGCCGGGCCGACCTGGTGCTCTCCGCGCCGCTGTTCCCGCGCGCGGTGATCCGTACCGGGCACGGCAAGAAGATCACGGTCAACGCACCGGGCGCCTCGGCGGAGAACCTGTACATACGGGGTCTGCGGACCGACGGCAAGAAGTCCGACAAGCCGTGGGTGCCCGCCTCCTTCGTCACGCACGGCGGCACCCTGGACTACACGCTGGGCAGCACCCCGGACAAGTCCTGGGGCAGCGCCCCGGCCGACGCCCCGCCGTCCTTCCGCGAGGGCGGGGTGCCGTTCTTCACCGGGACCGCGCCCAGCACGGTGAAGGTCGAGCCGGGAAGCAACGGGACCGCCTCCCAGGTCAAGGTGCAGACGATCGAGGACGCGGCCGCCACGGTGCACTGGAAGGCGACACCGCCGAAGGGCATCACTGTGACGCCGTCGGAGGGTGACCTCAAGGTGCCCGGCGGTGGTTCGGGCAGTGAGAAGTTCACCGTCACGGCCGCGGCCGACACCCGGCCCGGCTTCTACACGGTGCCGGTGACACTGACCTCGGCGTCCGGCGCGGCCGTGCCCAGCACGTCGCTCGCGGTGACCGTCGCCACGCGGGACAGTGTCCTGTGGAACCTCAACAACACCGGCATCTCGGCTGACGACAGCAACCCGCAGGCCAACTTCGACGGCCAGGGCTGGAGTTACTCGGCAAAGGCCCTCGCGGCAGCGGGCGCGAAGCCCGGTGGCACGGTCTCCGCGGGTGGCTTCGACTTCACCTGGCCCGCGGTGAACCCGGGCGACCCGGACAACATCGAGGTAGTGGGCGGTGGCGCGCCGCAGGTCCTCGACCTGTCGGCCGGCTCCCCGGACGCGACGAAGCTCAGCCTGCTGGGCAGCGCCATCAATGGCACGACGACGGGCACGGTGACGCTCACGTACACCGACGGCACGACCCAGGAGGCCCCGATCGGGTTCAGTGACTGGACGCTGGGCGGCGGCACCCAACAGCCGTCCTTCGGCAACGTCGTGGCGCTCCACACCCCGTACCGCGATGTGTCGGGCGGCGGGGTGGACCAGGTGGGTACGGACGTCTTCGCCACCGCGCCGATCTCCTTGCAGGCGGGTAAGCGGCTGGCGAGCGTGACCCTGCCGGGCGCGACCGACGGCGGCGTGATCCACGTGTTCGCGGTGGCCACGGCCTGATCCCGCGACGGGGGGCGGGGTGGGGACGGCCGCGGCCGTCCCCACCCCGCCCCTTTCGCGCGTGCGCTCGCTTCGGTACGTACTCCGGGTCCCGGAGGGGAAGGCCGAGCCGGGCCAGTCGTTCCGGGCGGCGGGCAGTGCCTCCCGCTCGGGGCCGACGCCCCTCGGGGCCGGTGATCGGGCGGCCGGTTCGTGACCGGGGGCGCCGTACCGCGGTCGGTACGGCGCCCCCCGGTCGCCGGCGGAACTGCCATGCAGAGCCGAAGTCCAGCTTTGCCCCCGAATCTCCGATTCACGGCTGGAGCGAGTACCCAACCCTGGTCGCCTGACGCGCGATGCCGACCCGTGCTGAAGCTCCACGAGCCTTTCGGCAGCGGAGAGATCCGACGCGGATCCGTAGCGCAAGACCACACTCGCCGGGCGGAACGGCAAGTCGCACAGGACAGGTTCCATGACGGCGAAGAGCGCGTCGGCATCAGGGCCGTAGGCGAAGAGCGCCACCTCCCCGCCCCCGAACTCGTTACTGGCACGGTGCTCCCTAGGGCCGCGTGAAACGCTGGACCTCTCCTGTCAGGCAGATCAGCCGGTCCAGCGCCTCTTCGAAGGACTCTGCGACCAGCCAGTGCTCCCATTGGGTGTGGCAGACCGTGGTACCGCGCGCTGACACGTAGAGGCCGTCAACGTACATCAGCGCGACGGGGAAGAACTCCAAGGGGCCGAAGCGGTCAGCCAACTCCGTGAGGATCTCCCGATCGGCCGCCAGGTTGGGGTCGAAGCGGAGCAGGTCGACGTAGAAGTTGGCCCCGTCGTGGCCAACTGGTTCCACGGTGAGCCCGTGTAGCGCTTCTAGGATCGAGCGGGCCAGCGGATGCATCGGCAGGCCCCAGTCGGCGAACTCCCGCGCCTTCCCGCTCATACCGACGTGACGTTCAGGCCACCAGCCAGCATGCTCCAGCATGGCCTGGGTCGCCATGTCCAACCGTTCCGGTTCGAAGACTCTACCCAAAGCTCTTCCAAACGGGTCGTGGCTCTGTCCTGCGGGCCCCAAGACACCCCAGTCACGGGATGGCGGTGAGCGTATCCGACAACGCCCGTCAGGGCGCAGCCCTTATGGACCTCGCGCCCCACGCTGACCACCGCTTCACACGTCCGAGCCCAGGCACATACGGACAGCAGAAACCCCTGCCGACTCACGGTGCCCGGCTCCGCCCACGTTCGGCTCAGTCCATCGCTATGCGGCGACGTTGGGGCTGGCGGGCGATGTCAGTCCGGCCTTCTCCCGCTGTCGGCGCGCGACGCGGACGGAAAGCGCGATACAAGAGGCGGAGTTCGCTGAGAACCCCAGGCGCGGCGACGGTGGAGCACGCAAGGATCACGACTCTGGGCCCGCTGGCTGAACATTGACCCCTGTCCCGCCGCTGTCAGCGCTCCCCGACAGGATGTGCCCACCATCGACAGGGGAGGGCTCATGAGTGACGGCATCCGGTGGCTGATCGACGCGGGGGATCGTTGGATGGACTGCGTCACCTTCGCGCGCGGCATCAGCCCGGAGGAACTCGCGATACGGCTTGGTGCGAAGCCAGGCTCGTCGGCCCCGCTGCTGACCGCCTCGGAGGCCTGGGATCTCGCCTACGGGTGGGACTCCGTGATCGTGCGGGTCGGTTCCTCGGACGGATGGTCCTTCGCTGTGGAGTCCGGGCTCCCGCAGAGTGCCGACGTCCTTGAGGAACTGTCTCGGGGCGGGGTGGAGATCGTCCGCCTCGACCCCCAGCCCGATCACCCGCCGATGCAGTTCGCGTACCTGCGAGACGGTGCTCCCGTCTGCTCCTTCGGCATCACGGAAGAGGGGATCCGGTGGGGTAATGACCCGGACTTCCTCCTGCCGGACCTCATCCGCACGGGGGTCCTGCGTGCCGATGGTGAACGTCTGCACGACGACGGCATGGACTACGCGGCTGAGAAGCGCCGGACGTTCGGGGTACTGGAGCACCGGTTCGGGCTGTCCCTGCCCCGGAAGCAGGTTGAGGAGGTGCGGCTGCCGGCCTATGCGCTCTACGAGAGCCCCGGTTTCGTCTGGCCTCCACCGGAGCGCAGCTGACCGCGCCGACGGTGGAGCGATCGATCGGCCGGCGTCCTGGCCGGGTTGGGTCGGAGCCTCGGCGGGGGCCCCCACGCCGGTCCGGAGAGTGGGGCCCGCAGGCTCCCCGCCCGGCTTGGATCCCGCGAGCGGCCGTCGTTGCTCCGAGCGGGCCCCCGACGCGGTCATCGGTCGTTCACCCGGATTGCCTCCCAAGCGGGGCTTCGGGTGGTCCGACCGCACGACAGCCGCCGGGAGCGGGGACTTGGGGGTGCGACCAGGGCTGTGTCGTGGTGGGACCCCGCCCGGTCGATGCCGCGGAAGACCTTGTTCAAGCTCTTCTTCATACCTGTGTCTCACGCGACGGTTCAGGTCACGCCCTGCGCAGAAAGAACCCGGCGACCGACACCCGGAGCCGGTCCCCGGCGTGGGGTTCCACCTTCTTGATCATGTGGGGGACGCCCGACCGGATGACGACGAGGCGGTTCGGCAGCGGAGCGACGTAGTGCCCGATCTGCTCGGTGAGGCGGGCGTGGCGTCGGGCGACGGGAAGGACGCCGGACGGCGCCGGGCAGACCAGTAGTTCCGCTCCCCAGGAGGGCTGCCACTCGGGGTGTGCGTAGAAGACGAAGGAGGCCGCCCGGTTCCCGGAGTCGTCGTGCCAGGCGAGCCCGCTTCCTTGGGGGTAGAGGAAGGGCCGGTAGCTGAAGGCGTGCCAGTCCTCGCCGAAGCGGCCGGTCCAGGGCAGGAGTTCCGGCGTCGCCTCCTCGATCTGCTTCGCCACGCAGTCGGTCGCGGCGCCCGTCGGGTGGTTCGCGTGGTCGGGGAAGCGTCCGGTGAAGTGGCCGTCCGGGTCGTGTATCGTGCCGGGGCCGCTGAGCGGGCTGCCGTCCAGCAGCCCGTACACCTTGTTCCACGCGCCCTCTCGGCGGCCGTGGACGAAGTGGAACTCCTCGTCGCGCAGCCGCTCCCACAGCGATCCCGCGGCACCAGGGTCGAGGAAGTCGTCGAAAACGGCGAAGTCGGGTGTCCGGTGGGTCAGTCGCACGGTGTCCTCCGGTGGGATCGGGTCGGTGGCGGCGGGACTCGATTCGTCGCCAGGGGTCCAGAGGTGGCTAGGGGTGAACGGCCGGCCGACCGGCTGCCGAGGGCACCGGCGACCCCGTTTCCGGGGCGGCCGCCGCTTCTTGGAAGAGGCGCTGTGCCATCCGGATCCCGGTCGCGTCACCTTCGCCCAGCACCCGGCGCACCATCTGCGCGGTGTCGTCGACGCGGCCGTGGGCCAGGTGCCAGGTGGCCACGTTCAGCGGGGGCAGCCACGCGGGCATGCGTGCTTCCTTCACCGGTCCTTCGTCGATGAAGCCGACGTTCGGGCAGTCGGAGAAGCGGTCGGCGAGATAGGCGGCCAGCTCGCGCGGGGGCATGGGTGCGCAGTACACGAGTGGGGTGAGGAGCTCGCCGGGAGGGATCAGCCGTGGCGTCTCGCCGGGCCGGGTGACCGGGCCGGATGCCCTGTACAGGTGCTGGGGGTCGAGAGGTGTCCGTGCCAGCGGAGTGTGCGGGTACACCCGCAGGCCGCAGGAGTAGTTCACGGACACTCCCCTGTCGGCCAGTCGGCGTATGTGGCCGATGGCGTTCTCCAGGCTCGCGGCTGATTCCCCCGGCTGGCCGAACAGGACGCCGACCTGCACCTGCATCCACGGCGGCCTGCGGCGCAGCAGCAGTCCGAAGGTGTCCTCGACGTCGCGCAGCCGGTAGTTCTTGCGGTGGCCGCGCAGCATGCGGTCGTCGAAGGCGTCCACGGAGAAGCTGGGGCGGACGCATCGGGACCGGACCAGGGCGTCCATCAAGTCGGCGGAGAACGGCTTGACGTTGAAGTAGCCGTGCCAGGTGACGGCCTCGGCGTAGCGGCTCTTCGCCAGTGCCTCGCACACCTCGATCAGGGCGCGCTCGTAGGGCAGGTTCACTTCCGGCGCGGCCAGGTGGAAGTGGGTGAGCCCGTACCGTCGCACATAGTGCTCGGCCTCCTCGGCGACGGCCGCGGCGGGGCGTTCGTCGACCCGCCGCATGTTGACGTGGTCGATGCAGTACGAGCAGCGCAGCGGGCAGCCCGCGTGGGAGCGCAGTGCCGTGGGGATGCCGCGTGCCTTGGAGAAGAGCACGTATTCCGGGGCGATCGCCGGAAGGGCCGTCGAGGGCCGGGACAGGACGCCGGTGCGCGGGGGTGGGGCGGTCGGGATCGAGCCGTCCGCGGCGCGGGCCAGGCCGCCCGGCAGCGTCGCGAGCACGCGGGCCGTCCGGCGCCGCAGGTCGCGGGTCCCGCCGTCGGCCAGGGCACGCAGCAGTTCGGTGAAGGCGGCCTCTCCGGGGCCGGCGATGCCGAAGTCCAGGCCGAGCCGGTCCATTACCTCCGCCGGGCAGGATGTGAAGGCGGCGCCGCCGGCCACCACCGGCAGTTCGGGGTTCCAGGCGCGCAGGACGGCGGTGAGACCGGCGATCGGCTCCAGGTAGTCGACCACGTCGATCCAGCGTCCGTCGGGGCCGGGTTTCGGGTCGCAGGCGACCACCGCGTTGTCGATGTTGCGCACGGACAGGGCCACCAGGTGGGGCCTGGTGCTGTCCAGGACCTGCGTCAGGCGCGCCCGCGGGTCGAGGGACTCGAGGAAGGGGTTGCACATGCTGGTCTCGACGGGCAGTGCGAGGTCGTCGACGGCTGCGCGGATGACCTCCAGTCCGTAGGGGCTGACGGGCAACACCTGGTGGGGGTTGGCGTACAGCAGGAGAACACGCACGGGCGGCTGCTTTCTCGAGGTTCGTCGGGGCGGTCCGGGGGTCTGTTCCCCCAGGGGTCACGGGCGGGCCAAGTCCTCCTGGGTCCGGGGCCGGGACCTCGGCGGCGTGCCGCGGATTGCGGGGCCGTTCATCACGCCGGGCGCGGCAGCCGCACGCCGCGGTCCTGCTTCCGGTCCACCAGTTCCCCGAGGACGCCCAGGGCCCGTTCGGCGACGGGCAGGCCGGTGCGGCGGGCCAGGGAGGCCGCGCACAGCAGCGGGCTGATCAGCGCGCCGCTGCCTCGTACCGCAGACAGGTGGTCGAGGGTGGCGTCCAGGTATGCGGCCGCGGTGTGCCGGTCGCCCGCCGCCAGGGACCGTGCGGCACGGGCCTGGAGGACCACCGCGTGTTCGACCCACGGGCGGGTGGGGTCGTCCTCGGGTTCCGCCGTGGTGGCGGGATCCTGGACGGCGAGGGGTTCTCCGCCGATCGCCAGGGCGAGTTCGACGTGCAGGCGGGCGATGCGCGCCTGCTGGGTCATGCCCAGCGCATCGCACCGCTCGCCCTGGACGGAGGACCAGTGGGCCGCTTCCGTCCAGTCCCCGGCCCTCGCGGCGAGCACCGCGCGCCAGCCGGCGATCATGGCCGCGCCGGTGCCCTGCCCGAGTTCGCGCAGCGACTCCTCCGCCTCGTCCATGGTGGCTTCGGCACCGGCGAGGTCCCCGGCCATGTGCCGGACCAGGGCCAGTGGCACCGCGATCGCCGAGGACAGCAGGCGCGACCCGGCGACCTCCCGGTGCAGGCGCTCGCAGTCCGCCAGGGCCGCCGGGACCGGGGTGTCGCCGTTGACCAGGGCCATCGCCAGATTCGCGTAGATCTCCGTCCGGCCGAGGCACTGCGGTGCCCCGTCGGCGGCCCGCAGCGCCGCGTGCAGCTCGCGTTCGGCCGCGGGGTGGTCGCCCGAACGCAGGGCCTGCAGGCCCGCGTACAGATGTGCTCCCGCCCGCGCCTCGGGGCTGTCGGCGCCGACGGCCGCGAGGTAGTGCGGGTCGTCGGACACGGCGGGGGCTTCGCCGGTCACATAGGTGCCGGCGTACAGCGCGTTGAGGCGTGCGTGGATGCCCGCGGCCTCGGGGATCCGGCCGGGATCGGCGGCCAGCACGCGCCCCACACGTTCCAGGGCCTCCTTCGGCATCCCCCGGCTGCCGAGGGCGTACGCCTCCAGGACGTCGATGTCCCAGGTGGCCGGGCTGTCGTCGGGGGTCAGCCGCCGGGCTCGTTCGGTGAGGCCGAGCACGAGTTCGGGACGGCCCCGCGACAGCGCGAACCGGGCGGCGGCGCCCAGTGCGCCGACCGCGGCGGAGGCGGCCCCGGTGGTGCTGGGGGCCGAGGGTTCCACCCCGCGCAGCGCGGTATGCACGGCTTCCCAGTGCCCCGCGAGGAGTTCGGCGACGGCCGGGCGGCGCTCGGCGACGGACTCCACCGCCCGGGCGAGCCGGGTGTGCACGGCGGCGGTCTCGGCGAGTGTCATGCGGCGCAGCGCGACCTCGGCGACCACCGGGTAGGCCGGTGCCAGCTTGCCGCGGCGTGCCTCCGCCTTGGCCAGCAGCCCCGCCTCGACCAGGGCCGCCGCGGCCGTGGCGACCTGCGCCGACGGCATCAGTGCCGCCAGGTCCTCCAGTGCGAGGTCGCGTCCCGCGGCGGACAGCAGCGTGAGCAGCTCGCGGGTCTGCGGGGCGAGCCGGTCCAGCCGTGCGCCGAGGGCGGCGTGCGCGGAGGGCGGGACCCAGTCGTCGCCTTCCTGCCCGTAGCGGCGCAGGGCGACCATCTGCTCGATGTAGAGCGGATTGCCGCCGGCGCGGGCGGCGATCTGTGCGGCGGTGTCCGTGCCGCCCGGTCCGGCGGTGGAGTCCTCGGCGTCGTCCTGGCGCACGGTCAGGAGCCGCTGGGCGAGCAGGCGGGCGTCCTGTTCGGCGAGCGGCGGTACGGTCAGCCGGTGTGCGGCGCTCCCGGTCAGCGCGGGCGGAGCGGTGACGCCGACCAGGACGACCGCGGTCTGCGGCAGTCCGGCCACGCACAGTTCGCCCAGGACGTCGGTGAGGACGTCCGGCATCCATTCGGCGCGCTCGACCACCAGCGCCAGGGGACGGTCGCCGCGGAAGCGGGCCAGTGCACTGCCGAGTGCCCGTACGAGCTCGCCGCGGTCCTGCGCCACGGCGCGTTCGGCGCGGCTGGACAGGCCGGTGACGTGCGCGGTGACTTCGACACGGGCCGACTGCGCCGCGGCGGCCTGTTCCAGTTCGTCCTGCAGCAGGTAGCAGGCCAGGAGGCCGAGCCCGGATCCCGCGGGCGGGCAGGTCAGCAGGGCCGTCGCGTGCGGGGGGCAGCGGTCGAGGGCTTCGGCCACCAGCCTGCTCTTGCCGACGCCGGGCGCGCCGTCCACGATCAGCGGGCGGGCGGCGGGCAGTTCCAGGGCGGTCGTGAGGGCGGTGGCGAGTTCGCCGAGGAGTGCGTCGCGGCCGAGGACCGGGCCGTCGCCGGACCGGGGCGCGGCGCCGGACGCGCCGACGACCCAGGCGGGAACGGCCTGGTCGAAGCCCTTGGCGGCGACCGGTTCCACGGCGTGCAGCGGCACGTCGTCGGGTAGTTGGAGGCGGGTGGCGAGGTCGACGATGACGCCGTCGTCGGGGGCGTACTGCTGCAGGCGCGCGGCCCGGTTGAGTACTGATCCGATGACGAAGCTGGAGGTCCGGGCGCTGACCGCGACGTGCCCCGAGGCGACCGCGGCCCGTACGGGGAAGTCCCCCGCCAGGAGTTCGCCCAGTTCCGCCGCGTAGGCGCGGGTGCCGCGGACGATCGCCGACGCGGCGGCCACCGCCGCGGCGGCGGCGGACTCCCCGTGGGCGTCGACGCCGAAGACGGCGACGACCGCGTCGCCGATGAACTTCTCCACCTTGCCCGCGTGTTCCTGCACCAGGGCGCCGACGCGGGTGAAGTAGCCGTCCAGCACCGCGGCCCAGCGGTCGGGTTCCAGTGTGGTGGCCAGGCCGGTGGAGCCTACGACGTCGCAGAAGACCACCGATACGAAGCGCAGGCCGCCCGGGGTCTCCGGCCGGGCCAGTTCGGTGCCGCAGGCCATGCAGAACTGGGCCGCGGGGGGATTGCGGACGCCGCAGTCCGAGCAGTCTTTCGTTGCCGGCTCGGCCAAGCTGTCGGGAACGCTCATGGTCTCCTGCCCGTTCACTCATGGACGACCGGGTGGTTCACGGCGCTTGCACCGCCGTGAACCACCCGGTCCTGTGCCGGTGTGGAGTCATGACCCGCCGTCGGCCGCGGGGCCGCCGGAGGACCGGTCACCGCCGTCGGCGGGACGTGGTGCCTGGCGCATTACCAGAGGTAGCCGCCGCTGGGGTCGGAGACGACGTGGCCCTCGACGTCGGCGCCGGCCGCTTCGACACGGGACTTGACGCTCAGCAGGACGCCGATCTCCTCGTCGCTGAGGGACTTCAGGACCTCCTGCTGGGCCTCGGTGGCCTGCGCGACGACGAAGCCCGCCGCTGCCAGCTTGTCGATCTTCTCGCTCATGGTGGTGTCCTCCTTCGAAGAGCCCGCGCGCCTGTCGCGCGGGACTGCGGGGTCCCGGCGCGTTGCGCCGGAGTCGAGGGGGGCCGAACCGGTGGTCCGGCCGGGGCCCGTGGCGAGCGCGGGTGGGTCTCCCCCGCGGTCGTGCCGGTCCTGGTGGGTCGTCGTGCCGGCCCGGCCGCCTGCCGTGGCGATGGCCGGGCCGGCCGGCGTGCGAGTCTGCGTGCCCTGCGTTGCCCCGGCTTCGGCGCCGGCGGCCTTGCCGTCGCTCGCGCCGGTCGTCTCCGGCTCGGTGGGACGGGGTACGCCGCCGAGCCGGACGGCCACCACGAGCGCTACCAGCAGCAGGGCCGTGCCCGCGGCGAGCAGGAGCCGGCCGATGCCGAACCCGGCGACCAGGAGTGCCGCGAGCGGCGGGGCCAGTACGTTGAGCAGAACGGGAACTGAATTCATGAGCGCCCATACCCGGCCGGTGAGTTCCACCGGCGTCTGCGAATGGACGACACTCGGAAAAGTGACCAGGATTCCTGCGCTCGCGATTCCCAGCAGAAAAATAGCACACAGCCAGAGTGCCGGGTCAATACGTATTCCCCGAACGATGGAGAATCCGATGAAAACGATGATGCAGCCGATGACGGACACGGCCGCCGCCATGGTCACGAAGGGCCTCAGCCGCGTCGCTATCCGCCCCATGAGCAGGGATCCCACCACGCCGCCCACTCCGACGGCGGACACCATGTAACCGATGTACGAGGGCCCCATTCCCAGCGCCGGGACAATCAACGCGGCCATGGAGTCGTAGAGGAACACGACGAACATGAGACAGCACATGACGAACAGCAGGGAACGGAGGATGCGCGTTCCGAAGACGTGGCCGAAACCCTGTTTCAGCTCCGTCAAATAGCGTGATCCCTTTTCCTTGGAAGGCTGTGACGTACCGCGCAGGGCCCATACGCACAGCACCGCGAAGACAAAGGTGCAGGAGTTCACAGCGAAGATGGCCCGGGGTGACATGAGAGCGATCAGCAGACCGCCGAGCGCCGGACCGAGGATCTTGACCGACTGCGTCGCCGTCTGCAGCAGCACCGTGGCGGACGGGATGTCGCGCTGCTCCACCGTCGCGCGCAGCTGGATCTGGCCGGCGATGCCTGCCGCGGAGCCCAGCGTCGAACGCGCCAGGACCAGCGCGGCGGCCCAGTACGTCCCGGGCGCGAACACGAGCCCAAAGGTCAGCACGGCCTGAACCGCGTCCGTCACCAGCAGCGTCCGCCGGGACGGCCGGCGGTCCAGCAGCACCGCCAGGAACGGGCCGGCGAGCATCGGCAGCATGCTCGCGGACACCACGAGCGCCAGATCGCCGGCGCCGCCGTGCCAGACCGTGGTCACCAGCACCAGCAGCGCGACCTGGTCCAGCCAGTCACCCAGCCCCGAGACGACCGAGCCGCCGAACAGCAACCGGAAGTCCCTGACGCGCAGCAGCCCCCATGTCCCCGGCCGTCTCATCCGGCAACGGCCACGGGTACGCGCGCCTCGACCCGGGTCACGACGGCCTCCATCACCTCGATCAGCCCCCGCATGGTGTGCAGCGCGCTCACGCCCACCAGATCCTCCAACTCGGCGTCGAGCGGCAGCCGGTCCACCAGACGCAGCACGTCGTCCCGGTGCTGCACGTCCAACTGCGCGTGACGCGCGATGGTACGAAAGGCATCTGCCGGCAGCCCGGTGCGCGCCGCCAGGTCCCCGGCAAGACCCGGCCCCGGCGGGTTGCCCTCCAGCACCGCGATGTGCCCGATCAGCGCCACCGGATGGACGTGCCGCAGCCAGTAGTACTGGGATCCGACGAGCGAGGCGATCGCCGGCCCGGGCACCGCCGTTGGCAGCTCCGCGGGGTCCCCGCCGGCCAGGGCGTGGTCCTCGGCGACCCACTGGTCGTGGCCGTACTCCTCACGGATGTGCTTGGACAGGTAGCGGCCCAGCATGTCCGCGACCGGATCACCCTGGCGGGCCACGCACTGCTCGGTGGCGGCCAGCATGAGGGGTACCGTCGCGCGGATCGTGCCGTGCAGCGTCTTGAGCCACTCCACATACATCACGTCGCTGCGCGAATGCGTCCACATCCGACGGGACGCGGCGTCCACCGCCGGCATCAGCAGGCCGGTCTTCTGCCGGAGCCTGCTGGACCGCGACTGCTCCTCCACCGGTCAACCCCTTCCAGGTGTCTCGTCCGTTGCGGCCAGCAGCCCGCCCAGTGCCCGCACCGCACGCGCGGCCGAGGGCGAGGTGCGGGCGACGTCGTACGACTTCCAGCACCCTGCGCAGACGTTCTCGAAGCGCCCCTCGCGCAGGGCCTCGAAGCCGGGCAGCCGCGCGGCCCCACCGGGGCCGACGCTCCCCATCACCGTCAGCAGCGCGTCGCCTCGGAAGGCCGACAGGGCTTCGGCCACGTCCGCGGGACCGTGAACACGGGTGCGCAGCTCGATCGGTCCGTGCCCGGTGATCAGCGCCTCGTTGCAGCAGGGGATCACCACGCCGTCGTAGCGCACGGTGGGCGAGCCCAGCAGCGAGCACGCCGCCAGCGCGCTCACCTCGTGCAGCCGCCGGATGGCGAACACCTCCGAGCCGCGGCCGTAGCGCAGTGGCGTGATCAGCTTCGTCTCGGCCCACTCGTCCCATCGCGGGCCGAACGCCTCTTCCAGAAGCGCCTCCGCGTCGCGGGCACCGTCACCCTCGTCCAGCGCCTGCACCACGATGTGGCTCCCCGCGTCACGGACCGCTCGCAGCGCGGACACGAAACGCGGGCCCGAGACGCCCCCTTGGTGAAAGCCGTCCGTGCTGAGGAAGACCGTGGAGATCGCGGGCAGCAACCGGCGGACCCAGGACGGAACGCCGCCGTCCTCGCGCGCCCAGTAGCCGCTGGTGAACACGACGGTCTCCAGCCCGGCGGCGGTGAACTCCCCGATCGCGTAGGGCAGGGCCCGCTGCTCGGCGAACGGCTCGCCCCCCGAGACGGCGACCGACCGCAGCCCCTCCAGGTCCCGGATGCCCGCGACGACGTCCCGGAAGACCTTCCAGTCCACGACCCGGCCGCCGTCGGCCCTGGCGTCCACCGAGCAGTGGGCGCATCCCACGGGGCACTGATCGGTGATGTACAGCAGAATCGATTCTCCCGCGCTGCGGCGGGCCGCTTCGGTGTCAGCGAGCGTGGGCCGGCGTCCCATGGTCCTCCTCCGATCCCAGAGCGACGAGTCCACCGTGCCGGGAGCGGCGGCTGGAGAACGCCGTCGCGTCCTGCCGCTCGACGACCTCCCGTGCCGTGCGTTCCAGCAGCCGGCCCGAGTCCGTGCGCAGATACGCCGTCAGGCGCTGCTCGGCCTCACGGTCGCCGGCCAGGCCGACGCAGTTGCCGCACATCCCCTTGTCGCACGCCGCCTCGGAGAACCGGCCCGCGACATAACTCGGGCCGAGGGCCCGCAGCGCCCGGAACATCTCCCGCTCCAGCAGGAGCTCGCGCAGTTCCGGCCACGACTGGCGCGCCGCGTGACCGAGGATCAGGTGCTCGGGCTGCCGCCGCTCCACGAGGTCCTGGTTGCAGCAGGCGTACACCGTGCCGTCGTACGTCACCAGCGGCCAGGTCACCCGGTCGCACGGGTCCACGGCGGCCACCGGCTGGCCGGACGTCGGCGTGGGTGTCAGTCCCGCCAGGCCACGGCCGCGGCCGATCGCGCTGAGCGTGCCGACCAGGATCGGCACCTGGTCGTCGAACTCCCGCCGCACATCGGCGATCAGACCCGTCAGATAGGGGTCGTCGTCGTTCCGGCCGGTGATCTGGAAGCTGACGCCCGGCACGATGTCCCGGATCAGGTGCATCGCGCGGAAGACCTCCGCCCGGCTCACCTCGCGTTCGTGGAACTCGTCGAGACTCGCAGCGAAGTGGTCGACCTCGCGGGCGGCCGCGGCGACGGCAGCCGGCAGGCGGCGCCCCTCCCGCGCGAACCACATGCCCGACAGCACGTACGACCGGGTGCCCACCGCCCGCGCGGCCCGTGCCAGGTCGCCGACCAGCCGCGCGCGAAGCAGCGCCTCTCCCCCGGACATCAGCAGCAGATCGGGCCGGGTCTGCGGATCGAAGGAGTCCACCAGCCTGCGGAACGGTAACTCGGAGTGCTGCTCACTGCTGAGCGAGGAGTCCGTGGAGCAGTGCGCGCAGGACAACGGGCAGCGGCGGGTCAGGGCCAGGTAGACGCCGGCCGCGGCGATACTGCGCCGGGCGCCGATCTCCAGGAGATGCACGTGCGCTCACCCTCTCCCGCGCGCAAGGGCTCCGGCGATCTCCTCGAGGGAGCTGAGAACGCGCTCGGCGGAGGGGTCGTCGGACCGGGCCAGCGCGGTCACCAGGGACACCAGCCGCTCTGCGGTGGCCGCGTGGGGAGCGGACGGGCCGGGCGGGCCACCCGCGATCGCGAGCGCCGCCGAACACTGGCGGGCCAGCTCCGACACCAGCTCGATGACCGCGGCCTCACCGCGCGAGCCCAGATCGGGGTCGAGGACCTCCATGATCCCGAAGATCGAGCCCGCGGTCTCCAGCGGCGCCGCCACAATGGTCTTCGGCACCAGTCCGGTGGAGGCCGCGAAGTCCTTGTTGAACAGGGGGTTGTGCTCCAGGTCGTCGGCGATCACCGCTTCGCCGCTCTGGAACACCCAGCCGGCGATCCCGCTGTGGTCGGGAATCTTCCAACCCAGCAGATGGTCCTCCCGCGGGTTCGACGTGGCCTCCAGGACCAGGGAGTCGGCGCCCGCGTCGTGCAGGAAGATCGAGGATGCGGGAGCGCCGAACACGAGCCGCGCCAGCCGCACGGTCGAACGCAGGATCTCGTCACGCCGCGACAGCGCGGCACCGGCCTGCGCCCCGGGAGAAAGATCGTCATTCCCCGCTGACGTCATATCCGGGCTCCTTCGCCTGGGTCGCTGATTTCCATGAAATTATCGGACAGGGCGGCGAGAACATGCTTGATCTCGCCGACAGGAAGATTCGGGTGTTTTCCGAGAATGCGAGCGACGAAGCCGCTCACATGCGGAGTGGCGAAGCTGTTCCCGGAAAGCAGCGAGCTCGACCCGTCCGTCCACGGAACCGAGATCTTCACACCCGCCGCAAAGAATTCCACGGGCGGATCCGCACTGACCTCGATACGTTCGGTGTCCTCACTCTCGTGCGAACCGACGGAGATCACGGAAGGGAACGTCCAGGGAAAACTGCGCACCGGACTGTTGTGCGCCGCGGCAACGATGGCCACCCGGTTGAAGTAGGCCTCGTCCGCGATCTCATGGAGGGCCGCCTTGTAATCGGCCTTGCGGGAGGACAGGCTGAGGTTGATCACGTGGAACCGTTCGGCGACCGCCCAGCGCAACGCGGCCAGTAGGGCGTTCCCGTCCCCGCCCAGCCCCGGCCCCAGCATCCGGACGCTGGTCAGCGCCGCTTCGGGGGCCACTCTGCGGATGATCGCGGCGCAGGCCGTGCCGTGACCCGCCGCATCGCCCTCCGCGTCCGGGACCAGGCGGTATTCCGCCGGGGATCCGTCGGCGGCGACACGCTCCACGGTGAACGCGCCCTCCAGCGGGGCGACCTCGGGATGGTCCGGCGTCACACCGCTGTCGATGACACACACCCGGACCCCGGCGCCGCGCGAGTCACCCCACGCCCATGTCCGGTCGATCGCGTCAGATCCAGGGAATTGAGATCGGTCGACGAGTTTTCCCGAATTCATATGGGCGAAACGAACGGAGGCCCGCCGCGTCCCCGATATGGTCAAGTGCACCGTCCAGTTCGTTCCGGAAAAATCCACGCCGAAAGGAACCGTCCAGCCGGCGCCTTGCGAAAACGAAGTCCGACACTCGCTCGGCCGGCCTGTGCAGAGATGACATTAGGACGACGTGTGAACGACCCGCAAGGGTCTCCCGAAAATTTCTCCGAGACACATCCGTCCGAACCCCGGAGTTACCCGCACTTCATCCACCCCAAACACGGTCGCCCGCATAACGCAGAGAAGCCAATGAGAAAGATGTTATTCAACGCGACTCCTGTGACATACGCGCCAACCGACGGTTCGTGATCAAGCCGGCTCGGCCGGCACCGGGTAAAAGGTCGGCCGCCGCAAAGATGCGAAGAGCCTCGATCAGGCCGAGGCGGAGCACGCGGCCGACGAGTAGACGCTTCGGGTGGAAGTGCGATAGGGGATTCTTCGGCGCTGAGTGAGAGTTGACGGACCTGCGTCGCCGAGGGCCTTCGGCCTCCCGGTGAGCGTCGTCGACACCGCATCTGGCCGCAGTGGCTGCACGGCACCAACCCGAACGTGACCGCGCTCGGCCCCTACAACATCGTTCCCGCCCTCAGAGAGGCACTGAGTACCGTGGACCGCCGCATCTTCCTGTCCGTCACCGGAGCAGCACTTACCGCCCTCGCGGCCGGCTGGGCAGCCGGCGACACCCACGCGCAGTCCGAGACGGCATCCGGGCCGCCGGTCGGGGACGAACTGGTCGCCATGCTGGAGGAATCCAGCGCAGGGCTGACCTCGCTGCCCACCGAACAGCGCCAGTACATCCCCGACTTACTCGACGCCCACCTGACGACCGTGACCAACCTGCTCGAGAACGGCCGCTACCCCAAGCGCGTGGGCCTGCGCCTGCATACCCTGGCCTCCAGCCTCTCCCAGACCGTCGCCTGGCACCGCTTCGACGTCGCCGACCACCCGACCGCCGCGAAATTCTGGATCGCGGGCCTGCGCAGCGCCCACGCCAGCGGCGACCGCGACATGGGCGCCGCACTCCTTGGTGATCTCGCATACCAGGCTGCCTGGCGCAAGGACCACGTCACCGCGGCCGGCCTCCTGGAACACGCCCTCACTCGCAGCGAACACCCCGCCGCCCGATCCTTGTTGAACCTGCGTCTCGCCCGCACCCTGGCAGCACAGGGAGAACGCCGCGCCGCACTGCGGTCGCTCGACGCGGCCGAGCGACTGCTGGACACCGCCTCCGGCAGCGAGCGGCCCGCCTGGCTCTCCGAGGCCGACCTCGCCGTCGACTCCGGGCAGGCCCTGCTCGACCTCGGCGACACCGCCCGTGCCCACCGCCTCATCGGCGAGGGGCAGGCCTTGCTGCCCCCCGCACGGGACAAGACCCGAGGTGTCTTCCTGGCTTATCGCGCTGCGAGCCACCTCAACCTGCGCGAACCGGAACTCGCCGCGGCCACCGCCCGGGAATCCCTCCAACTGGCCCGCCGCATTGGGGCACCCCGCTGCGTCCAGCTCGTCCACGACCTCATCCCGCGCTTCCGCAGCTACCGCAATGCAGAGGGTGTCCCTGAACTGCTCCACCTCGCCGCGAGCTGATCCGACAGCGCGCGGGAGATCGGGCGGGGCAGTGACTCCCGCCTCGGAGGCGACCGCGCAGGTGCACCTGCAGTTGCAAGCGCAGGCGGACAAGGGGCCCTCCAAGGGGCGTGCCCTGCCCTGCCCAGAATTGGCGGCGCGAACGAGTCTGTCGACGGGCCTCACCGGCCGTTGCGACAGACCTGACAGGACACCCTCCCAATCAGTATCCGGGCTCAGCCGTGCAGCTCGATGATCACGACGGGTAGTGGAGCTCGAAGAGGGAGCGGTTCTCGTTGACGAATTCCTCGACGGTCACCAGCGGCCGGCCGGTGATGGTCGGGGCCGCAGCACTGACGCCTGCCAGACGCCCCTCTTGCTGGTCAATGGCGGCCGCATCGAAATGCTTGAGTTTGGCCGTGTCGTCCGCAAGACCGATCATCTCGAGGAACGTGGACACGGTGACCTGTTCGAAGGGAAGGTCCCTGCCCAGCACCCGGCCCACCTCGGCTGCGAGTTCCTGGTGGCTGTACTCCACCGGGCCCGTGAGCGTGTAGATCTGGCCGCCATGCTTCTCGGGCGAGGCGAGGATCTTGGCGGCGGTCAGTGCGATGTCACGGCCGGCGATCGGAGCGAAGCGGCCGTCCCCGTTGAAGGGCATCACGTAGCGGCCGTAGCGGATGAGCCTGGAAATGTAGAGCAGCCACTGCATGAAGAAGGTGACCCGCAGGTGGCTGGTCGGGACTCCGGACCAGTCGAGGACCTGCTCGGCCAGCCAGTGGTTCTGGGTGGTCTTGCTTCGCGCGTAGGGGCGGGATTGGATCTGCGACAAGTTCACGATGAGCTCGAGATCTTGCTCCTTTGCGGCCTGCGCGAACATGACGGCCGCCTCCACGAGGCCCTCCCCCAGAGGGAAGTTGAAGTAGGCACGCTGGACCCCTTCCAGGGCGGCACGGACGTCGCGGAAGTCGAGGAGGTCACCGAGGACAACCTCCGCCCCCGCCGCGCGCAGTTCCTGTGCGCGTGCATCGTCGCTACGGACCATGGCGCGGACGTTGAAACCGTCAGCGAGCAGGTAGTCGACCATCGGCCGACCGGTCGCGCCGTTCGCGGTCGTGATCAGGATCGTGGTCATCACATCTCTTCTTTCCGCTGCCGCCCGGTGTGGTCGCGGGATGCGCACCGAGTTCGAGGCGATCACCGCACATCGTTAGATTACCAACATAATCCACGAGGTCGGATCGTGCATCCGGGGCCGTGACCTGCGCGCCTCTCTTCGTCGATCTTCAGCGTCGGCCGACCTCTCGACCGATGAAGCGCGAGAGGAAGAGATGCCCCGGGCGGCTGGGGCGAGGATCGGAAGGAGGCGGGGCAGTGCAGTCCCGACCCGGCCTTCGCGAGATGGTGGCATCCTTGGCGGGTGGTCTCATCCGATCATGCGGGCGCCGCGTTCTTCGATGTCGACGGCACCCTCGTTCCAGGCACGAGTTCGTCGGCCTTTCTGGCCGGCTTCCTTGGTCATCGCGAGGAGCTGGTCAGGGCTGAGGACGCCTACGCCTCGGGTGTCCTGGACAATCGGCAGGTCTCCGAACTGGATGCTGCGGGCTGGGCCGGGGTTCCCGAAGACCAGGTCTGTGGCCGGCTCGACGGGCTCCCCTTGGTCTCGGGCATCACGGAGACCGTGGCATGGTGCCGGCAGAACGGGTTGGTGCCCGTGCTGGCGACCCTCGCCTGGTCGCCCGTCGGCAGCTACCTGACTGACCGCTTCGGTTTCCACACGTTCAGCGGACCTCGGCTGGAGACCGCCGACGGCCGGTTCACGGGCCGGGTGGCCCGTCACTTCGACGAGTACGACAAACGCGATGTCGCCCTCGCACAGGCCCGAGAGCTCGGGGTGGCCCCCCGTTTGTGCGGAGCCATCGGAGACAGCCGCTCCGACCTGCCGCTCTTCGCATCCGTCGGGTTGAGCGTGGCGTTCAACGCATCGGCAGGAGCGCGCGAGGCGGCAACCGTCACGGTGGACGACGACGACCTGCGAAGCGTGCTTCCCGCTTTGCGTCGCTTGCTCACGGCCACTCGTTGATAGCCGCGACCAGGACGGGCGCCTCGTAGCGGACCGCGAACCTGTCGTACCTCGCGGCTACGGCCCGGTGGCTTGTGAGGCGGTTGCTCCCCCACTCGACAGCGTGTCGCTCGCAAGGGTCGGCGCGGTCCGACTTCGGCGGCCGGCCGCCATCTCACCCTGCGCAGGGGCAAGATGGGCGCATGATCCTTCGCCTCTTGCGCGACACCGACGAGGACGCCGACGCGATAGCGGTCGTGGCCTCCGCCGCCTTCGGCGCCTCCGATGCCCTGCCTGGCGGCGACCCGCCCGAGGAGATGCCTCCCGAGCTGGCGCCTCTGCTGCGGCGGCGCAACCGGTACGTCGCACGGACCGACCCCGGTGGCTGCTGGCTGGCCGTGGACGAGACCTCCGGCATGCCGCTCGGGGTCGCCCTGTCGACACGCCGCGAGGGGACATGGGGCCTGTCGCTCCTTGCCGTGCTGCCCTCCGCGCAGCGGCAGGGGGTCGGACGCGAACTGCTCGCCGCCGCCATGGCCCACGGACGCGGCTGCCTGCGCGGCATCATCTGCAGCTCCCCCGACCCCCGGGCGGCGGCGACCTACCGCCGGGCGGGCTTCACGCTGCACCCGGCGATGCGCCTGGAGGGTGCCGTCCGCAAGGGCGACCTGCCGGCGCCGGACGGGGCGGTGCACGAGGGCTCGGCCAAGGACCGCGACATGATGGACTCCGTCGACCGGCGCACCCGAGGCAGCGCCCACGGCCCCGACCACGACCAGCTGCTCACCGAGAGCGACCTGCTGGTGGTCGACGACCTCGCCGGAAGCGGCTACTGCTACATCGACCGGTACGGGAACATACGGCTGCTCGCCGCCACCTCCCGCCGCCTGGCGACCCGGCTGCTCACAGCCGCGCTGCTGAGCCTGCCCGAGGGCACCCCGGCACAGGTCGGCAATCTGACGGCCGAGCAGCAGTGGGCGGTGGACGTCGGCCTGACCGCGGGCCTGGAACTCAGCACGTCCGGCTGGATCTGCCTGCGCGGGGTGCGGCCGCCGGAGCCGTACATCCCCTCGGGCTTCTTCGGGTGACGTCGGAAGCACGTGGCGTGCCTTCCCTGCCCCAGGCGCTTGACTTCGTTCGGCGTCGGACCTTGGCGAGAACCGGTTCTCGCTCGGTCTCGGCATCGGCGGTGCGCTGACCGGGCCGGGCCCCGGGCCGGACAGAGATCCGGACCCCGGGCAGAGGCCCACCACGTGCGGCGGAGGATCGTGTTCGGTTCAGCCGCACCACCAGCGGCTGGCCGGAGAGGTCCTGTGACGCAGCCTCGGAGAGATCATGGCGATCTCTGAGCACACGACCTGGCCGAGACGGTCTGGTCGGCGGCCATCCTCATGGCGGACGACCCGAAGACTGTCACGCGGCATGTCGAGGCCCGCGCGGACGGGCACAAGCCGTACGAACGCCAGCCGCGGAGTCGCGACGGCAAACCGCCGGAAGAGGGCCAGAACGAGCGCGGCAACTTCACGCGGCGCGCCAGCAGGACATGAGGGGTCAGCGACGCGCCGCAGATGACCGTCGGCGTTCAGTGCACACGAACAGTTCGTGGAGTGAGCCGCCGTAGAGTCGTGAACTCCCGCGGCTGTGCTCGAGGATCAATCGGGAGCAGCGGTGACGGCTACGGTGTGCGTTTGCGAGACAGACGGCATTTGGTCGAACTGGCTGCCACCGAACCGAGCAGGCTGCAGACGACCTGGAGCCTGGGTCCCGTCTGCCACTCAAGCCGAACAGCCGCGGACAGGGGTGTCAGAGCTGACCTTTAGGCTCCCATTCATGATCGGCGGGGTATGCCCGCAGTACGTAAAACGGGGCTGGGGTGGGCTGGTGGAGAGCAATGCTCAGGATTTGTGGATCGGTTTCGGGAGGGCACGCGGAGGGCGTACCTTCCCGAATGATCCGTAAGGTCTCCGAGTAGGCCCGCGTTGCAGCGCGGGTCGGGAAGGTACGCCCGTGCTCAGCGTAGTCACCGACGACGGCTCCACCCAGGCCGGCTCCCTGATCGACGAGATCGTGAGGGAAGGCGCCCGCCGGATGCCGGCCCCCGCGTTGGAAGCGGAAGTCAATCGGTACATAGCCGAGTTGGCGGCCGCGACTGACGGGTCCGGTCGGCGTCTCGTTGTCCGCAATGGCCACCACCGGCCCCGGACGGTGGTCACCGCGGCCGGGCCGGTCGAGGTCAAGGCCCCGCGGGTCAACGACCGCCGCGTCGACGAGGAGACCGGCGAGCGTAAGCGGTTCTCCTCGAAGGTCCTGCAGCCGTGGTGCCGCAAGTCCCCGAAGGTCTCCGAAGTACTGCCGCTGCTCTACTTGCATGGCTTGTCGTCGGGCGACTTCGTCCCGGCGCTTGAGCAGTTCCTCGGCGGCACTGCCGGCCTGTCGGCAGCGACCGTGACAGGTCTGACCAGGCAGTGGAGCGAGGACCATGCCGCCTTCCAGAATCGGGACCTGTCGGATCGTGACTTCGTCTACGTGTGGGCTGACGGCGTCCACCCGACGGTCCGGCTCGGCCAGGCTCACTCGTGTGTCCTGGTTCTGCTCGGGGTCCGGCTGGACGGCACGAAGGAGCTGATCGCCCTGGCCGAGGGCCTGCGGGAGTCGACCGAGTCGTGGGCCGACCTGCTGCGCGACTGCCGCCGGCGCGGGATGCGTGACCCCGAGCTGGTCATCGGCGACGGTGCCATGGGCCTGTGGCGGGCGCTCGCCGAGGTGTTCCCGGCGGCCAGGTCGCAAAGGTACTGGGTTCACAAAGCCCGCAACGTCACCAACTGCCTGCCCAAGTCCGCGCAGCCCGGCGCGACGAAGGCGATGCAGGAGATCTACAACGCCGAGGACCGCACCCACGCCGAGAAGGCGATCGCGGCGTTCATGAAGACCTACGGGGCGAAGTTCCCGAAGGCTGTCGCGAAGATCACCGAGGACCGGGACGAACTGCTCGCCTTCTACGATTTCCCCGCCGAGCACTGGATTCACTTGCGGACCACCAACCCCATCGAGTCGACGTTCTCCACGGTCAAGCTGCGCACCAAGGTCACCCGCGGCGCGGGCAGCCCGGCGGCCGCGCTCGCGAAGGTGTTCAAGCTGGTCGAGTCCGCTCAGGCGCGATGGCGTGCGATCACCGGAGCTCACTTGGTGTCCCTGGTCCGCGCCGGCGCGCGATTCGAGAACGGCGTCCTGGTCGAGCACGAGGAGCAGGCCGCATGAACATTCACGACATCCTGCAGGACCCGGACGAGCACGTCCGCTTCGCGGCCTACCTCGACAAGCTGGAGCACGTTGGCGACCCGGACGAGGTTGACCTGGTCAGCCGCGTGCTCACTGATCCGGACCAGACGATGGCCCAGTCCGCTGTGCTGCGGCACCTGGACCGTCGAGCCACCGGGCTCTACGCCGGTCCCGCCTACGAGGGGTGGGCGCAGAGGATGACCCAGGCCACGATCGACCGTCCCTTCCTGGCTCAGCGCCTGCGGGAGTGGTCGCTCTTCCGCGCCATCACGCTCAAACTGCCCTGGCAGCCGGACGACCTGCTCGCGTCATCGAACTGGCTCCAGCTCAAGACCGCCGACGGGACAAACACCGAGGCCATCGAGATCCTCGCAGAAGCCGGCCGCACCAAACGGATCCGCAGCACTGCCAGGACCAGCCTCACCCACCGCAGCGAGAGCTGAAATCAGCTCACCCACAACTCTTGACTATTGCTCGCTGGTGGAATGGGACGCCGGAGCGTCACGGCTGTACAGGGAAGTTCTGCGGGTGCGGTTGTCCTGGTTGCTGTACTCACGCTTCGTTCTCAGCACGCTCCAGGCGCTCGATGGCTTTGCGGCACCATCGTCGGGCAATTCCGATGGCGCTGCAGGTCGTCGAACGACAAGACTGCACCGGTGACCATCCTGCCGCCGAAGCTCGGTTCGCTTCCTCTGCCAGTGCCGGACCCCCGTAGCCGGGGCACCGTTCTCGACTACGCGGGCATGCACGCCCTGGTTGCTTCCCTGGTTCTGCCCGGCAACGCGTCGATGCACGTCATGATCGCGATGGAAACCTCCCGGGAGCTCCTCCGGCACTCCTACTACCGGTACGAGTTCGCCACCGTTGCTGTCACGCATTCTCTGCTCGCCCTGGAACACGTCCTGGCCGAGCGTCTGGCCGTCAACGAACCACTCGGAGAGCTGATCAAGCGAGCCACCGACACAGGGCTCATTACAGCGGATCTCGAAGCCGAACTCGACCGAAGCCGACTGCTGCGCGACAAGCTCGCGAAGGGCGCCGTGACAAGTGCCGCCCTCACCCCAGTCCAGGCCATCACAATGGTGCATGCCGTCTTTGACGCTGTCTCGCTATGCCTTCGAGAAGCCAGGGCCGCCGAGATGAGTGAAGGGCAGCCCGTCGACCGACTCGCCCGACTGTGGGAGGAACACTGCCGCGCGCCGTATCCCCCAGGCTTTCGTGGAGTGGACATCGAGGGAGTGGAGCTGATCCTCCAGGACGCCGACGTCGCCGGCCTCGTCCAGAGAGAACTGAGCGGCGGACTCGACGACAACGGCATTGCCATCCTCTGGGCCTGCATCGCCGACCTCGACAAGATCGCGCCCTTGATCAATGAGGAGTACTGCGTCTCCTACTTCGGGAGACTTCGGGCGGCGGCCGGACTCATCGCGGCGCGCCACCTCCCTGCAGCGACCTGACCGCTGGAGTGCTTGAGGCTCGTCACGCTCGTAAACGGACGGCCGGCCTCGGCTCGATGTTCCAGTGAATCTCCGGGGAAACCGGCCTCGTGCTCCAGGCTGTCGACTCCCGCCAGGACGGCGTTGCGACTGCCCTCGCTGGTCTGGCAGTACGCGGCCACCAAGCCGCCGATCGCATGCACGGCCTGGACGACAGCAGCGAGGACGTCCGGCGACAGTGCGCGGAGGCAGTTGGCGCCCGCAGTGAATGCGGAAGTAGGCAGATCTCCTCGATCGGCCGTCATCCCTGGTTCGAGCGCTGCTGTCACCAGGGCCGATGACCGGGGCCCTACGCGCCCGTGGCCGCGCGCTGCCGTCCGTAGTGGCGGGCGACCCGGGCCCGGTTGCCGCAGGAAGGTTTACACCATTCCTGCCGTCCATGGGTCTTGAGGAAGTACCGGACGCACCGAGGTGCCGTGCACGCCCGCAGCCGCGCCCGATCCGGGCCGGTCAGGAAGTCGATCACGGCGCGCGCCAGCGTCGCGACCAGACGGGTCCGTGTGTCGCCTGCCGAGGAGGCCAGTCGGACGGTGGGTTCGCCGTCGCCCGGCCAGTCCAGCTGCGGGACGACCGGCTCGGCTGCGGCACACCCGTTCAGCAGCTCGAGCGCCTCGGCGGCCGGTATGAGCCGGCGCGCATCCGCCGGGCTCGGCGGAGCCGGGCTGACCGCCCTGGCGAACAGGGCCCGGGCGGCCTGCCGCAGCGCGATGATCTCGCCGTGCAGTCGCACGTCCACGGTGAGCCCCGACGTCGCCTCGGCCGAGGGTTCGCCGTGCGTCGCCAGCCACGCAGCCGTCTGCTCGGCCGTGGCCAGGTCGTCAACGACGCCCCCATTCCCGTCATGGCGAATGGTGCTCACCAACTCCAGCGCCAGACAGCGCTCCATGTCGCCGCTCCCCCTCTCTACCGGACGATCGGGCACCACTTGATCACAAACTCTTGATCACCTCAACGCCCCTACCCTATGGTCACTAACGCCAAAGTGAAAGCTATCCATTAGCTGCCCTGGTCCGACCCTGCCCTGTCCTGAGCGGAAGGGTGACCACGTAAGCAAGGGAGACAGATCAATGACAGTCCTGCTCGCACAGATCAGCGACCTGCACCTGGACGGCAGCGAACGGGCGACCGAGCGAGCCGCGCGGGTCATGGACCACCTGCGCGACCTGCCGCACCCCATCGACGCCCTCCTGGTCACCGGCGACATCGCCGACCACGGCACGCAGAGCGAGTACGAGGAGGCCGCCAGGCTCCTGTCCGCACCGTTCCCCGTGCTGACCTGCCCCGGCAACCACGACGTGCGCCCGGCCTACCGCAAGGCCCTGCTCGGCGAGGCACCCGGCGGGCAGCCGATCAACCAACTCCACCACGTTGCCGGTACGGCGGTGCTGATGTGCGACTCCACCATCCCGGGCCGGGACGAAGGGCTGTTGGAGCAGCAGACCCTCGACTGGATCGACACCACCCTCGCCGGCCTGCCGTCGTCCATGCCGGCGCTGATCGCCTTCCACCAACCGCCGGTCGCGCTCCACCACCCTCTGCCCGATTCCGGCATGCTCCGCCGGCCGGAAGGCCTCGCGGCCGTGCTCGACGCGTATCCGCAGGTCGTCGCGGTGATCACGGGGCACGCGCACACCGCCGCCGCCTCGACCTTCGCCGGCCGTCCGCTGATCGTCGGACCGGCCGTCACCTGGACCCTGCGGATGCCGTGGGAAGGCGACCGGCCCGCCGACCGTGACCAGCCGCCCGCGCTCGCCTTCCACGTCCTGGACGACGCGCACCGCCTCACCACGCACTTCCGCGTCGTGCTCTGACGGCCCCTCAGTCGCAGCCACCGCTGTGCACCCGTCCGCCGTCGCCGGGTTCCTGGCGTCGGTCTTCCCGCTGATCGCCACCCCCGGCGCCAGCCTGGCCCTGCTCATCCGGCAGGTCACCGAACACGGCCGCCGCCACGCGCTGCCCGTCATCCTCGGCACCGCCGGTGGCCTGTACGTCCACGCCACCCTCGCCATCGCCGGGCCGGCCCGCCGTGGCCATGCACTCCGGCCGTGCCTACGCCGCGGTCCGACTCGGCGGCGCCGTCTATCTCATCGGCCTCGGCCTGTGGACCTGGCGGTCCGCCCACGTCGGTCCGGCCGCCGACGGGCCCGGCGGCCGCCCGGCGACCCGGACCCGCCTTTCTCCATGCACTGCTGGCCAACGTCCTCAACCCCAAGGCGGCCTCGATCCATCTCACCCTCGTCCGCAGTTCCTGGACCGACATCAGCCGCTCGCCGGCCAGGTCCTCACCCTGGCCTGCGCCCACGCACTGCTCGTCACCGCCTGGCTGCTGGGCTGGACCGTCCTGCTCGGCCGGACGACGCAGGCACTGCGACCCGCGGCTGCGGCACTGGGGACGAGAGCCACGGCCGTCGTCCTGCTCGCCATGGGCATCCGATCCATTGCCTGAAGGCCCTGCCCGCGGGCTCCACGTGGCGCTCCGACGCGCCGGTCCAGCGGCTCGGTTCACCTCGACCCGGCGCTCGCGGACCCGGGCCGGATCCGCGGACACCTGTCACGGCGGGTCGGGCGTCCTCCGGCTACGCGCAGCCCATGTGCGAGCAGTCACCATCTGCCGGCAGCACCGAGGGGCGGTCCGGCCCGTACGAAGGCGCACGGGCCGAGGCCAGGCGGGCGGGTCAGACCTCGGAGTTGAGCCGGCCGGAGCGAAACGGTTCGACCTGGTGGGGCAGGTCGGCGAAGCCTGCTTCTGCGAGCGCTCGGGCGAGTCCCGGCAAAGCCGCGATGCGGGCGACGAGGAGCGGGTCCACCTCGATGCGGGCGCGGTCCCCGAGGTCGCGGACGCGGAGGTCCCGCACGTTCACCCCGGCCTCGGTCGTCAGCGCCCGAACGGCCCTCTCCGCGCGGTCGATGCGGGCCAGGCGGTGAGAGGTGACCTCGATCCCGTAGCGGACGCGGCTGGCGAGGCAGGGGGTCGCGGGTTTGTCCCAGGTGGGCAAGGCCCAGTGTCTGCTGAGGCGGCGTACGTCCGCCTTGGTCAGGCCGGCGTCGAGGAGCGGTGTGCGGATGCCGCGCTCCCGCCCGGCGCGGATGCCCGGACGGTGGGGGTCGGATGCGTCGTCGGCGTTGGTGCCGGTGGCCACGACGTCGACGCCGTGCTCGTGGGCGAGCGCGGTGATGGTGTCCAGCACCTCGGACTTGCAGAAGTAGCAGCGGTCGGGCCCGTTGGCCCGGTATCCGGGCCGGGTCAACTCGTGCGTGCGCGGCGTGAGATGGATGATCCCGAGGTCGCCGGCGAGGTGCCGCGCACGGGACAGCTCACCGTCGGCCAGGCTCTCCGAGACGGCGGTGACGGCCAGGACGCGCTCAGGCCCGAGCGCCCGTGCGGCCGCGGCGAGGACCAGGGCGGAGTCGGCGCCGCCCGAGTAGGCGACGGCGAGGGAACCGCCGAGCGCGCGCACGCCGTTCAGCAGCCGGCGCTCAAGGGTGTCGTCACTGTGCACGGTGTTCCTCCTGGCTCGTCTCCGTCGCCCCTTCCCGGCTCAGGCGCAGTGCGCGCGCGGCGACGGCGCGCAGGGGCAGACCCAGCGCCGTGGCCGCGGCCGCCACGTCGTCGTGCTCGGGTTTGGCCGCGTACGGACCGTGTTTGACCCGGATGGCGTGTCCGTCGACGTCGACGGTCTCGAAGGCGCGCGGCAGCGCGGTGCGGGTCGCGGTGATCCGCCGGATGCCGAGGGCACCGGTCTCGGCCAGGACCATGTCGCGCAGCCGTCCTTCGTGGTGCGCGGTGGTGAGGAGGTGCAGGACCTGCGCGGGCCTGCCCTTCTTCATCACCGCGGCGGTCGTCCAGGCGTCGAGGGCACCGGCGTCCAGGAGGCGGGTGATGAGGTGCCCGAGGAGTTCTCCGGTGACGTCGTCGAGGTTGGTCTCCAGGACGACGACTTCCTCGTTCGCCGTGGTCGGGACCGGGTCGCCGAGGGTGACGGAGACGAGGTTGGGCCGGTCGGACAGGCGGCGCGACCCCGCCCCGTAGCCGGTGGCGCCCAGTGTCATGGGGGGCGGCGGGCCGTAACGGGTGCGGACGGCGCGCAGGAGTGCGGCGCCCGTGGGTGTCACCGTCTCCCCGGAAAGGTCGCAGCCCCTGACGGCCGCTCCGGTCAGCAGGGCGAGGGTGGCCGGCGCCGGGCAGGGCAGGACGCCGTGCGCCGCGTTCACCTCGCCGCGGCCGAGCGGCAGGGGCGAGCTGATGACGTCGGTGATGCCGAGGGCGTGCAGGGCCGCGGCGTTGCCGACGATGTCCACCAGGGTGTCGTGTCCGCCGAGTTCGTGCAGATGGACGGTGGCGGGGTCGGCCTCGTGCAGTCTCCCCTCCACCTCGGCGATGGCCGTGAGGGCGGCGACGGCGAGGGTCGCGACGGGGCGGGGAGCGGCCCGGGAGGCCATCTCGATCACCTCGGCGGCACGCCGCTCGGTGCACGGATCGGTGACCTCCACGCGTACGCGGGTGGCGGCCAGTCCGTGGTCGGTGACGCGTTCGGCCGTCAGGTCCCAGCCGGTCAGGCCGGTGGCGGAGACGGCGGACCGGATCCGGTCGAGCGGTGCCCCCGCGTCGATCAGGGCGCCCAGCAGCATGTCCCCGGCCAGTCCGGTGAACGGGTTGATCCAGCAGATCACCTGGCACCTCCCGGGTCCGCCGTACCGCGGGACCGGGCGATGCGGTGAACGGCCATGGCCGCCGAGAACCCGGAGTCGATGTTGACCACGGTCACGCCGGCGGCGCAGGAGGCGTGCATGGCGAGCAGCGCGGTCACGCCGTCCAGCGAGGCGCCGTACCCGGTGGAGACCGGAACCGCCACGACGGGGGCGGCCACCAGACCGCCGACGACACTGGCGAGGGCGCCCTCCATGCCCGCCACGACGATCACCGCGTCCGCGGCCCGCAGCAGACCGCGGACCTGCAGCACGCGTTCGAGTCCCGCCACTCCCACGTCGTGCACGGCCGTCGTGTCCAGCCCGACGGCCGTGGCCACAGCGGTGGCTTCGGCGGCCACCGGCCGGTCGGAGGTCCCGGCGGCGGCCACCACGACGGAGAAGCCCGATGCGGCGGCAGGTCGCCAGAGCAGCAGCCGGGCCTCCTCGTCGTACGATCCGGACTCCACCCGCCCCAGGACGGCCGTCGCGGTGTCCGGGGCGACGCGGGTGACCAGGACGGGCCCGGTGTTGTGCTCCAGGAGGCCGGTGACGATGCCGGCGATCTGCTCCACGGTCTTGCCGGGGCCGTACACGACCTCGGGCAGTCCTTGCCGTGCCTCGCGGCCGATGTCGACGCGTGCGTATCCGAGGTCCAGTACGTCGTTCACAACCGGCTCCCTTCGATGAACGGGATGGTCTGCGGACCTTCCGGCAGGACGCACAGGCGGGCCTGCGGGCCCGCGGCGGCCAGGGCTTCGGCGACGGTCGCGGAGATGTCCCGGGTCTGCCGCAGGTGGGCCGCGGCCAGTTCGTCGTCACTGAGGTAGGAGGTGTGCATGATGACCTGACTGCCCGACTGGATACGGGCCTGGATCTGCACCTGCCACTGGTCCGGAATCGTCTCGGTGCGCGCGGAGATCTCGTTCAGGAGCGCCTGCGGGGACGGGGCCGAGGCCAGGACCCGGCGGTAGGAGCCGTGGTCGGGGAAACCGTCGCGGCACTCGGCCGCGCACACGATCGTCCCTCCGGGGCGGACCACCTGGTAGGCCGCCGACATCCCCTTGACCGCCTGGTACAGGTTCTGGTCCAGCGGGAAGCCGGAGTTGGTGGTGACGACGACGTCGAACGGTGCCCGCACCGGGCGCATCGCCATGCGCGCGGCCGCGGCCGTGGCGGCGGCGTGCATCGGCGGCAGATCGCCGCCGAACGCCGCGACGACGTCCTTGTCGCGGTTGAGCACCACGTCGAACGCGAAGGTGACACCGGTGGCCTCCGCGATGGCGCGCACGTCGTTGTGAACCGGGTTTCCGCGGGTGATGCCCCAGGTGGCGCGCGGATCGCCGATCCGGGCCGCGTCGTGCAGCACGAGCACGGTCTCCAGACCCGCCAGGCCGGGGGCGACGAGCTTCGGGCCGCCGGAGAAACCGGCGAAGAAGTGGGGTTCGACGAAGCCCGTGGTGATCCGGACGTCCGCCTCCACCCACTCCCGGTTGAGCCAGACCGGTACGCCGTCGCCGTGCCTGCCCATCCACGTCAGCCGCGAGGCGTCGCGGGCGTCGTGGTTGACGATCCTCACCGTGTCCGCGATCTCGTCGCCGAACATCGTCCGGAGTTCGGACGCGTCGTTGCCGCGATGGGTGCCCGTCGCCACGAGGATCACCACGTCCTCCCTGCGGACGATGCCGTCCAGCTCGTCCAGCAGGGCCGGGATCATCAGGTGCCGGGGCTGCGGCCGCGTGCCGTCGCAGGCCGAGATGGCCACCGTCTGCCCCGGGCGCACCCTCTCGGCCAACGGGGGCCCGGCGACCGGTTCGCGCAGGGCCGCGCGCAGGACGGCCGCCTGGTTCCGGGCCGCCGGGTGGTGGACGGGCTCGACGACGGTGGTCCTGTGCGGATCGACGTCGATGTCGAGCCCTGACTGCCCGTAGGCGAGACGTACTTTCACCGGACCGCCTCCACGGCCTCTGCGTCGTCGGCCCGCCCCCGACGGTGCCGCTCTTCCAGGCGATAGGCGCGTTCCGCCGTCGCGCGGAAGACGTGGGAGCGCTCGGCCTCGGTGAGGCCGTCCGTCAGTGCCTCCGCCGCGCCGACGACCTCCTCGTGCGAGGCGGCCGGCAGGCACACCGGCCAGTCGGAACCGAACATCACCCGCTCGGGACCGAACGCGTCGAGCACCACGTCGGCGCAGGGACGCAAGGTTGCCACGCTCCAGCGGTTCCGGCCGGCCTCGGTGGCCATGCCGGACAGCTTGCAGAACGCGTTAAGAAGGGCCGCCAGTTCGCGGACCAGCGAGGTCCAGGGCTGCATCTCACCGGTGGCCACGGGGGGTTCTGCCGGATGGTCGAGCACAAAGGTGAGTTCCGGCAGCTCCCGGACGGCCTCGATGGCCGCGGGCAGTTGATGCGGACGGACGAGCAGGTCGTAGGCGAGGTCCGCCCGCGCGACCAGGCGCAGACCCCGCCGTACATCAGGCCGGCTGAGCCAGCGGGGGTCCCGCTCGTCCTGCACGAGGTGCCTGGTGCCCACGAGCAGTTCGCCGCCCGGTGCCGCCCGCAGGGTGTCCAGCGTGCGCGGGAGGCGGTCGGACGGGAGGTCGACCCAGCGCACGACCCCGGCGACGGTCCCGGCCGTCGAGGCCAGGGTCAGGAAGTCCTCGGTCTCGCCGGTGTCGGGCAGTACCTGGACCAGGATCGTGCGGTCGACGCCCGCTGCCTGGCCCGGCGGCGCCAGGTCCTCCAAGGTGAAGTCCCGCCGCACCGGGGCCGTACCGGGTGCGTCGAGCCACGCGTGCACACGGCGCCGCGGACCAGGACCAGGGCTGGGAGCGGGGCCGTGCGTGGCGGACGGGGACGGTGCCGGCCGCCGGACGTGGTGGTGTGCGTCGATCCGGCTCATCGCTCCTCCGCTTCCAGGACGTCGAGCTCCGGCCACAGCTCCTCGGGGATCGTCATCGAGGCGAGCGCGGCGTTCACGGTGATCTCCTGTGCGCTGCGCGCCCCGACGACGACACCGGTGACAGCCGGATGGCGCAGGGGGAACCGCAGCGCGGCGGCGGCAAGCGGGACACCGTACTCGGCGCAGCGCTCACCGAGGGCCCGGGCGTGGCGGAGGACCGCTTCCGAAGCCGGCGCGCGGTCGTACACGGCGTCCGGGGCCAGGTTCGCGAGGATGCCGCTGTTGAAGACACCGCCGACGAGGACGCCCACCGCGCGTTCGGCGCACGCGGGCAGCAGTTCGTCGGCCGCGCTGCGGTCCAGCAGCGAGTAGCGGCCGGCCACGAGCACGCAATCGAGGTCGGTCTCGGTCACGAAGCGGGTGAGCATCGCCGTCTGGTTCATGGCCGCGCCCATCGCCCGGACGGCTCCCTCGTCGCGAAGCCGGGCCAGCGCCGGGTAGGCACCGCTCACGGCCTGCTCCCAGCAGCCGTCCGGGTCGTGGATGAAGACGATGTCGAAGGCGTCGAGACCGGAGCGCTCCAGGCTTTCGGCGAGTGAGCGGTAGACGCCGTCGGCACTGTAGTCGCGGACCGTGACGAGACCGGGCGCGCCATGGAAGGCCTCGTCTCCCGGGGCCGGTTCCCCCGGTACGGGCAGCCGGCCGACCTTGGTGGACACCGTGGTCTCCGCGCGCGGGTGCCCGGCCCCGGTGAGGAACGCGCCGAGCCGCTGTTCGGCGAGTCCGGCGCCGTCGTGCGGGGCGGTGTCGAAGTACCTGATCCCGGCGGCCCAGGCGGCCTTCAGCGTCTCGGTGGCCTGCCGGCGGCCGGCGGCCGAGGCGAGGCCGCCCAGCGGCGCGGTGCCGAGCCCGACGCGGCTGACGCTCACCCCGGAGCGTCCCAGAGGTACCCGTTCGGTGTACCAGGGCCGGATCGCGGGGGGCATCAGGCCCGCCCGAGGACGTGCCGCCTGCGGCTGGGCCGTTCGATCTCCGCCCTGACGACGTCGCCGGCGCGCGGGAATCCCATCGGGCTGCTCCTCGTCGTCGGTGTCACGTGCCCGCCGGCGGGCGGCGGGTCGTTGGGCCGGGCCTTCGAGCGGACGACGCCGTGTCGGGTCACCGCCGGCCCTCCGGGACGTCGCCCGTGGCACCGGAGGCGGGTTCGAGGTGCTCGCGCAGCCACTGTTCGGTGTTGCTGACGTGCAAGAGGGCGGCCGCCTGCGCCAGGGGGGCGTCACCGGCGGCCAGCGCCCGGTGGATCGCCTCGTGTTCGGCGACCGTCCGTCCCGCGGCGTCGTCGTCGACCAGGCCACGCCAGACACGGGCACGCAGCGTCCGCCCGGAGATCCCCTCCAGCAGGGTGGCGAGGGTGGCGTTGCCGGTGGCCGCGACGACGGCACGGTGGAAGGCCGCGTCGTGCTCGTTGAGGCGCTCCACGTCGTCAAGGGCCGCCCGCATCGCCTCCAGATGCCGTTCGACCTCCCGCAGTCCCGCGGCCGAGATCCGCGTGGCGGCCAGACCCGTGGCGATCGGTTCGAAGAGCCGGCGCACCTCGGTGAGCTCCAGCAGAGTGTCGCCCCGCAGCAGCTCCACCGCCGAACCGATGCTGCTCAGCAGCAACTCCGGTTCCAGGCTGGTCACATACGTCCCGTCGCCCCGGCGGATCTCCAGCACCCGGGCGACGACCAGCGCTTTCACCGCTTCCCGCATGAGGTTGCGGGACAGGCCCAGCTCCGCTGCCAGTTGCTGCTCGGGCGGCAGTTTGGCGCCGGGCCGCAGCTCGCCCGAGTGGATGAGGTCCCTGATGCGGTCGATCGCCTTGTCGGTCAAAGACATCCGTCTGCTCCCTGCTCGTCACCCAGGCGGCGGCAGCGTAGCAATACATCCCATCACTGCGGAATACATGGGATGGCCCGCACTCCACGCCCGATGTGGGACTGTCACATATCTGCAGGTCAGAAGCGTCTCGCGATCCTTTGCCTGCCGGGGGTATGGACATCCATGCGAGCCGACTCTATAAATCCATCCAATGTCCGACGCTGGTCGCAACGAAGAGAACATCTCGTTGACACATGAGGACGGGTGGTTGCCATGAAGCGGGGAGTGCGCCGGAGCCTCCGAGCCGGAGGCGCCGGAAGCGATGACTGAGCTGATCACCGCAGTCGAAGCGGTCGACGTACGGTTCCCCACGTCGCGGGAACTCGACGGTTCCGACGCCATGAATCCCGAACCCGACTACTCGGCCGCCTATGTGACGGTCCGTACGAGTGCCGGGGCGGAGGGATACGGACTCGCCTTCACCGTGGGCCGCGGCAACGAGGTGGAGGTCGCCGCCATCAGGGCCCTGGCGCCGCTGGTCGTCGGACTGCCCGTCGAGGAGGTACTGGCCGATCTGGGAGGCTTCTCGCGTCGGCTGACCGGCGACAGCCAACTGCGTTGGCTGGGCCCGGAGAAGGGGGCCATCCACATGGCCGCCGCAGCCGTCGTCAACGCCGTCTGGGACCTGTACGGCCGCCGTACCGGCAAGCCGGTCTGGCGTCTGCTGGCCGAGCTCTCCCCGGAACAGCTGGTCGACCTCGTCGACTTCCGCTACCTCCAGGACGCCCTCACCCGTGACGAGGCGCTGGAGATCCTGCGACGCGCCGAGCCCGGCCGCGCCCGGCGTACCGCGCACCTGCTGGAGCACGGCTACCCGGCCTACACCACGACTCCGGGCTGGCTCGGCTACGACGACGAGAAGCTGGTGCGCCTGTCCAAGGAAGCGGTCGCCGAGGGCTTCGGGCAGATCAAGCTGAAGGTCGGCGCCGATCGCGAGGCGGACGTACGCCGGATGCGGCTGGCGCGCGAGGCGGTCGGCCCGGACGTCAGGATCGCCGTCGACGCCAACCAGGCGTGGGGCGTGCGGCAGGCGATCGACTGGATGGCGGCGCTCACGCCCTACGACCCGTACTGGATCGAGGAGCCCACTTCCCCGGACGACATCCTCGGCCACGCCGCCATCCGCAGGGCGCTGGCTCCGGTCAAGGTCGCCACCGGCGAACACACCCACAACCAGGTGATGTTCAAGCAGCTGCTCCAGGCGGGCGCGCTCGACGTGCTGCAGCTCGACGCCAGCCGCACCGCCGGGGTCACCGAGAACGTCGCCGTCCTGCTGCTGGCCGCCAAGTTCGGCGTCCCGGTGTGCCCGCACGCCGGCGGGGTCGGGCTGTGCGAGATGGTGCAGCATCTGGCGATGTTCGACTACGTGGCGGTCAGCGGCACCACCGAGGACCGGGTCATCGAGTACGTCGACCATCTGCACGGGCACTTCACCGACCCGGTGCGCATCCGCGACGGCCGCTACCTGGCGCCCATCGCTCCCGGTATCGGCGCCGAGCTGCATCCGCGGTCCCTGGAGGACCACCGCTATCCCGACGGCCCCGTGTGGGCCGCAGAGGCCGGCGGATGAGCGCCCCCGAGTCAGCGGGCCCGAAGGCGCTCGGGACCGGCGCCACCTGCGGCATCCGGCCGGCCGCAGCCCGCCTGCCGGCGTTCCGCGGGGCCAGGACCGCCTGCCCCGGCCTCACCCCCGACGACGTCCCCGAACCCCTCACCGGCATCAGCGCGGACGCCGCCGCCGACGGAGGCACCGGAAGCCTGCCCGGCCGCCCGCGCGCCTGACCCCGGCCCCTCCCCGGACTCCGGCACGCCCGCACGTCCGCCGGCGTACAGCCCCGCCCCTGCGACCCACCGGCAAGGAGAACGAGCAATGGAGCTCAGATTCACCCGGCACGTATGCTTCGGCGGCCTCGCCGCCCTGACCGCCTTCGCACTCACCGCCTGCGGCGACTCCGGATCCTCGTCGGGCACGGGCGGCGGTTCGACGGTGATCGGGGTCGACTACCCGCGCTCCGACACCGACTTCTGGAACTCCTACATCAAGTACACCCCCGAGTTCGCCAAGGAACTCGGGCTGGACCTGAAGACCACCAACTCGCAGAACGACGTCGCCAAACTCACCGCCAACGCGCAGACCTTCATCAGCCAGGGCGTCAAGGGCGTCGCGATGGCGCCTCAGGACACAGCGGCCATCGCGCCGACCCTGGCGCAGATGGAGGCCAAGAAGATCCCGGTCGTCACGGTGGACACCAGGCCCGACACCGGCAACGTCTACATGGTGGTCCGCGCCGACAACCGCGCCTACGGCGAGAAGGCCTGCCAGTTCCTCGGCACCAAGCTGAAGGGCGAGGGCAAGGTCGTCATGCTCCAGGGCGACCTCGCCTCGATCAACGGCCGGGACCGCACCGAGGCCTTCAACGAGTGCATGGCGAAGAACTACCCCGGCATCAAGGTCCTCGGTGAGGCCACCAACTGGGACGGGGCGGTCGCGGCGCAGAAGCTCCAGACCGACCTGACCGCGCACCCCGACATCAAGGGTGTCTACATGCAGTCCAGCTTCGCGCTCGCCGGCACCCTGCAGGTGCTCAAGCAGAAGAACCTGCTGGTCGGCCCCGATGACGAGAAGCACGTCTTCATCGTCTCCAACGACGGAATCCCCGAGGAGCTCAAGGACATCGCCGCCGGGAAGATCGATGCCACGGTCTCCCAGCCCGCCGACCTGTACGCCAAGTACGCCCTCTCGTATCTCAAGGCGGCGATCGACGGCAAGACGTTCAAGCCCGGCAAGACCGACCACGACAGCACGATCATCCAGGTCCGCGAGGGTCTGCTGGAGGATCAGCTCTCCGCCCCGCTCGTGACCGCGGACGGCGGCACCTACGGCGGGGTTGCCAGCCTCAAGAGCGACGACCCGTCCCTGTGGGGCAACAACCTCGGCTGACCGGAAGGGCGGTACACACCATGGTCACGGCTCATCCCGTGGTCCAGGCGTCGGGGCTGACGAAGCGGTTCGGCTCCACGGTCGCGCTGCACGACGCCGGGATCACGATCAAGCCCGGGGAGACGCACGCGCTCGTGGGCCGCAACGGGGCGGGCAAGTCCACCCTCGTCTCCGTCCTCACCGGACTTCAGGCACCGGACGAGGGGACGGTGGCCTTCGACGGCGCGCCGGCCCCCCGGCTCGCCGACCGGGATGCCTGGCGCAGGCGGGTGGCCTGCGTCTACCAGAAGTCCACCGTCATCCCCCAGCTCACGGTCGCGGAGAACCTCTTCCTGAACCGGCACGGCCGGGGACGGGGTGGCCTGATCAGCTGGCGCACGGTCCGTGACCGGGCACGCGAGGTCCTGCGGACCTGGTCGGTCGACGTGGACGTGCGCACCCCCGCCGGGGAACTGAGCATAGAGCAGCGGCAGTTCGTTGAGATCGCCCGCGCGCTGTCGTTCGGCGCACGCTTCATCATCCTGGACGAGCCCACCGCGCAACTGGACGGATCGGCCATCAACCGGCTGTTCGCGCGGATCCGGGACCTCCAGCGCCAGGGCATCACCTTTCTCTTCATCAGCCACCACTTGCAGGAGGTCTACGAGATCTGCGACATGGTCACGGTGCTCCGCGACGCCCGGCACATCCTCACCGCCCCCGTGGCGGAGCTGCCCCGGGCCGAACTCGTGGCCGCCATGACGGGCGAGAACGCGGACAGGGGCGGTGAAAGGCGCCGCCGGCCCGCCGGCTCCCACTCCCCCGCCGTACTCGCGGTGGAAGGCGCGGCTGTGCGGGGAACGTACCGCGACGTGTCCTTCGAGATCCGGGGCGGGGAGATCGTCGGTCTCGCCGGCGCGGCCGGCAGCGGCCGTACCGAGGTCGCGGAGACGGTCGTCGGACTCCGGGCCGCCGAAACGGGAACGGTCCGGATCGCGGGGGTCCGGCCGCGGCCGGGCAGCGTCCCCGCCGCGCTGGCCGCGGGTGTGGGGTTCGTCCCCCAGGACCGTCACCACCATGGGCTCGTGCCGGAGATGTCCATCGCGGACAACGGGACCCTGACCATCCCCGAACGGCTCGGCTCAGCGGGCCTCATCGACAACCGCCGCCGCGACGCCTACGCCCGCTCGATGATCGACAAGCTGGAGATCAAGACACCGGGGCCGCAGCTGCCCGTCTCCGGACTCTCGGGAGGCAACCAGCAGAAGGTCGTCATGGCCCGGGCCCTGGCCAACGATCCGAAAGTACTGGTGCTGATCAATCCGACCGCCGGCGTGGACGTGCGGTCCAAGGAGTTCCTCCTCGGCAAGGTCGAGGCGATCGCCGAGTCCGGCACCGGGGTGCTCATCGCCTCCGACGAACTCGACGACCTGCGCACGTGCGACCGGGTCCTGGTGATGTTCCGGGGCCGCGTCGTGGCCGAGAGGGCCGGAGGCTGGCACGACCACGAGCTCGTGGCCGCGATGGAAGGAGTGGACCTCGATGTCTGACAGCGCGGCCGCGGCTGCCGAGAAGAGCCCGGACGGCGGGTCGCCCGACGCCGCGGGCGCGCGGCCGGCCGCGGCGACCGGAAGCGGTCACCGGATCGCTCTCGCACGACGGCGCGACCTGGCGCTCGTTCCCGCGATCATCGCGATGGCGATCGTCGGCCAGTTCGTCAATCCGGTATTCCTCCAGGCGGACAACCTGATCAACGTCCTGCAGACGATGTCCGAGATCGCCCTGCTCGTCCTGGCCCAGACCCTGGTGCTGATCGTCAAGAAGATGGACCTCTCCCTGGAGTCCACGATGGGGATCGCACCCGGGGTCGCCGCCTGGCTCACCGTCCCGGCCGGCGCGACGCACGGAATCGGCCTGCTGCCCGGCGGCTGGTCCGTGCCGGTCACCTTGGCGGTGGGTCTGCTGATCGGCGTGGTCAACGCCCTGTTCATCATCCGGTTCGGCCTCAACGGCTTCATCGTCACGCTCGGCATGCTGATCGTGCTGCGCGGTGTCCTGACCGGCATCTCCGGTGGCCAGACGTTCTTCCAGCTGCCGCCGTCGATGCTCTACCTCGGCACCGCCCAGTGGGCGGGCATGCCCGCCTCGGTGTGGATCTGCCTGCTCCTGTTCGCCACCGGCATCGTGGTGCTCGGCTTCACCAGCTTCGGCCGCTCCTTGTACGCGATCGGCGGCAACGTCGACGCGGCGAAAGCGGCGGGCATCCGTACCGACCGTGTGCTGTGGACCGTCATCGTCACCGCGAGCGTGCTGGCGGCGCTGAGCGGCCTGCTGCTCTCCGGACGCCTGGCCTCGGTGGCCTCCGCCCAGGGCAACGGCTACATCTTCACCGTCTTCGCGGCGGCGGTCATCGGCGGCATCAGCCTCAACGGCGGCAAGGGCACCATGTTCGGAGCCTTCACGGGCATCCTGCTGCTGTTCATGATCCAGAACGTCCTGACCCTCGGCGGCGTTCCCGCGCAGTGGATCGGCGCCCTCAACGGCACGATCATCCTCATCGCCCTGGCGCTGTCCCGCATCACGGGCGGCAGGGCCCAGGAATAGGAACCCTCCGACCGGGCCGAGCCGGGCGACAGCCATCCGCGCGTGCGGACCGAGCGTGCGGACCGCGCCCGCGGTTCCGCGGCGCACTCCTCGGAACCGGCCCGGACACCTGCGACCGAAAGGCATGGCAACCCCGTGGAACGAAGAGACTTTCTCGTCGCCTCCGCGGCCGCTACGGCCGCGCTGACCGCCGGACTGCCGGCCGCCGAGGCGGCCGCGGCGCCGCATCCCGCTCCGGGACCGGAGCCGCACCCCGCCCCCAAGCCGTCTCCCCTTTCCCTGTGGTACGACAAGCCCGCCGCACAATGGCTGGAGGCCCTGCCGCTCGGCAACGGCCGTCTCGGCGCGATGGTGTTCGGTGGCGTGAACACCGAACAACTCCAGCTCAACGAGGACACGCTGTGGGCGGGAGGCCCCTACGAGCCCGCCAACCCCAAGGGCCTGGCCAACCTCGCGGAGATCCGGCGCAGGGTCTTCGCCGGGCAATGGAGCTCCGCCCAGAGCCTGATCGACTCGTCCTTCATGGGCATACCGGTCGGCGAGCTGATGTACCAGACCGTCGGAAACCTGCGCCTCACCGTCGCGGGCACAGGCGACGTCACCGGCTACCGACGGGAACTGGACCTCGACAGGGGCGTCGCGACCGTGACGTACAGCCGCGGCGGGGTCGCGTACCGGCGCGAGGTCTTCGCCAGCCACGCCGATCAGGTGATCGTGGTCCGGCTCACCGCCGGAGGCCGCGGCGGCCTGTCCTTCAGCGCGGCGTTCGACACTCCCCAGCAGGCCGGGACGGACTCCCCCGACCTGCTGACGGCCGCGTTGGAAGGTGTCGGGCAGACCCGCGAGGGAGTCACCGGACAGGTCCGCTTCCGCGCACTGGTCCGGGCCGACGCCCACGGCGGTACCGTGCGCAGCGAGAACGGCACGCTCACGGTGACCGGGGCCGACTCGGCGACCCTGCTGGTGTCCGTCGGCACCGGCTACCTCGACTACACGGATGCCTCGGGCGACCACCGTGCCCGCGCCGAGGGCCCGTTGAACGCCGCTGCCGCCGTCCCGTACGAGGAGCTGCGCGCACGGCACGAACGGGACCACCGCGCGCTCTTCCGCCGCGTCACGCTCGACCTCGGCACCACCGACGCGGCCGGCGTGCCGACCGACCAGCGGGTGGCCGCCTTCGCCGAGACGGAGGACCCGCAACTGATCGCGCTGCACTACCAGTACGGCCGCTACCTGCTCATCGCCTCCTCCCGGCCGGGCACCCAGCCCGCCAACCTGCAGGGCATCTGGAACGACCAGCTCTCTCCGCCCTGGGATTCCAAGTACACAATCAACATCAATACGGAGATGAACTACTGGCCCGCCGCCACCACCAACCTCCTGGAGTGCTGGGAACCGATCTTCGCGCTCCTCGACGACCTGTCCCAGGCCGGGCAGAAGACGGCCCGGGTGCAGTACGGCGCGGACGGCTGGGTGGCGCACCACAACACGGACGCCTGGCGCGGGACCGCGCCCGTCGACGGCGCCTTCTGGGGGATGTGGCCCACCGGCGGCGCCTGGCTGGCGACCTCCGTCTGGGAGCACTACCGCTTCACCGGCGACCGCGACGCCTTGCGCCGTCGCCTGCCCGTGGTCGAGGGAGCGGTGCGCTTCTTCCTCGACTCACTCGTGCTCGACCCCGGCACGGGACACCTCGTCACCTGCCCGTCCGTGTCGCCGGAGAACGCCCACCACAACGGTGTGTCGGCGTGCGCCGGGCCGACCATGGACAACCAGATCCTGCGCGACCTCTTCGACGGCTACCTGGCGGCCTGTGACACTCTCGGTGCCCCGAGCCCCTACGTGGAGCGGGTGCGTGCGGCCCGGGACCAGCTGCCTCCCATGAAGATCGGTGCGTTGGGGCAGTTGCAGGAGTGGCAGGAGGACTGGGACGCCGGCGCCCCGGAGCGCCAGCACCGCCATGTCTCCCACCTGTACGGCCTGCACCCCAGCAACCAGATCACCAAGCGCGGTACCCCGGACCTCTTCCAGGCCGCCCTGAAGACACTGGAGATGCGCGGCGACGCCGGCACGGGCTGGTCCCTCGCCTGGAAGATCAACTTCTGGGCGCGGGCGGAGGACGGCGCCCGCTCCTACAAACTGCTCAGCGACCTCCTCACGCCCTCCCGCACCGCGCCGAACCTGTTCGACCTCCACCCGCCGTTCCAGATCGACGGCAACTTCGGTGCCACGGCGGGCGTGACCGAATGGCTGCTCCAGTCGCACACGGACGAGGTCCATCTGCTGCCCGCGCTGCCTCCCCAGCTTCCGGACGGACGCGTCAAGGGCCTGCTCGCCCGCGGAGGCCTCACCGTCGATCTCGACTGGCGCGGCGGAGCGCTGTCCCACGCCCGCCTGGCGGCGCGGCACGACGGCACCGTCCGGCTGCGTACCGCCGTTCCGGTCGACGTGGACGCCCCCGGTCACCCGCGCCGGCCCCCTGTGGAACGTCCGGAGGACACCGTCGCGGTGTTCGAGGTCACGGGAGGCCGCGACTACACGATCAAGCCGCGCTGACACCACGGGCCGCCGCAGCCCGCGTCACGGTTACGGCGACTCGGGTACGGGTGTACTGACGGGTCCCTGCCAGGGTGATCGGCAGCCGCACCCACTCGAGTCGCCGTGCCGACCCGACCGGTACGAGGGGCCCCGGCGCCGATGCGCCGGGGGCCCTTCGAGGTGCACCGCGCCGGCGCGGCCTCCGGCATGCGGCCGGGTGGTGGCCGGAGGTGGCTGACGTGGTGCCGGTGCGGCCTTCTCGACGTAATGATCCGGCGAGGTGACCAAGGGTTGTCCCGTAACTGATCTTTGGCAGCACGAGAGTGGCTGGCCGGGATCGCATCCCAGATCCCCCCTTGGGGGGGAGGCACCGTCCTTGGTTCACCCCCGGACCGCACGACACAGCAGCGGACAGCGGGGGCCCTCCTCCCGACAACGTGCGGACCCACCCACCCAGGGAGATGAGCGGGACCTCTGTTATCGTGCGCCGATGTCAACGATCAAACAGTTCCAAGTGACCTTCGACTGCGCGGAACCTGCGCGCCTCGCTGCTTTCTGGTGCGAGGTGCTGGGGTACGTCGTACCGACGGTCCCGGAGGGCTTTGCCACGTGGGAGGAGTACCACCGCTCGCTGCCGCCTGAGGATGAGATCTACTTCGCATGCACTGATCCCTCCGGTGTGGGTCCACGCCTGCTCTTCCAGCGAGTTCCCGAAGGCAAGGTCGTCAAGAACCGGGTGCATCTCTGCGTGCGGGCCGGCGCCGGGCTCGTGGGTGACGAGCGCCTGGCCACACTCGAGGGCGAATGCGCACGGCTGATGGCTCTCGGCGCGAAACACGTGCTGACGCAGCGTGCCGATGACGTCAACGAGTCGTGCATCACGATGCAGGACATCGAGGGCAACGAGTTCTGCCTCGCCTGAAACTCCTCCAGGCTGCGAGGTGGGGAGCCGTCTCCCGTGGACCTCTCAGGTCCCCTATGCGGCAGGAGCTGTCCCGTGAGAGCAAGGTTGTGTGTGGGGGGGCGATGCCGAGCATGGCGTGGTGGACGCCGTCGCCGCGCAGGCGGCAGTCGCGGGAGGATCTTCCATCTTCATGCGGACGGAGCAGTGCTCGACGCGGGCGCGGACCTGCTTGTGCGATTTTGTTGTGGACCTGCTTCCAGTCGGGAAGCTCCTCGCCCGGGCGGCGGTGCGGCATCACCAGGCCGGTGCCCGCGTAGCCGCCGCCGGCGATCGTGGTGGTGTTGCCGACGGAGGCCCTGGCGCCGGACTCGGCCCGGGCCCGGCAGTCGTGCCGGTTGCCCGGCAGCGGTCGGCCAACCGCGACAACCAGGCGGCTGCCGGCGTCGATGACCACCTGGTGGGTGGTGGAGTAGCGGTAGTTCTCGGACTGTTCGGCCACCTTGTGGTCGCGGGTGGACACCAGCGTGCCGTCCACGATGAGCACGGCGTCCTTGGCGAACCGCTGGGGGGGCCAGAACGCCGGGAGCGGTCCTAGATGGTCGATGACCCGGTCGGCGGCGGACTTCGACACCCCGAACAGCGGGGTCAGTTGTCGCATCGTCAGGTTGGTCCACCCGTACGCGGCGACCAAGAGGACCCGGTCCTCCGGCGACAGCTTCCACGGCCGGCCCCGACCAGGGGCGACACCCTCACGGCGCAGCTGCGCCGCCAACTGGCCAAAGGCACGCGGGCTCAACCCGGTGAACGGGGCTGTCCGGGACGACTCAGACGCCGTGATCACACCAGCCACAACCAAGATCATCCCACCGCTAGATCACTTACGGGGCCCTTAGGCCCAGTGGATCTCGCGTCGCGATGAGTCCTGCGGCGTCCGGCGGTCGTACTGTCGACACCGTGACCGAGGAGGACTTCTGATGCGCAGCGTGATGTATTCGATGGGCGTCTCACTGGACGGCTACGTCGTCGGGCCGGACGGCCGCTTCGACTGGACTCCGGTCGACGAGGAGGTCTTTCGCTTCGCTACCGACGAGGTGCGAGAGGCCGGCGTCCACCTCTTGGGACGACGGCTGTACGAGGCGATGCTCTACTGGGAGACCGTCGACCAGAGTCCATCGCTCGACTTCTCAACGGTCGAGTTCGCCGCGCTCTGGAAGGCGCTCCCCAAGGTGGTGTTCTCCACCACCCTGTCAGCGGTGCAGGGCAATGCCCGCCTGGCCTCCGGCAGCCTGGCGGAGGAGATCGAGCGATGGCGAGCCGAGCCGGGGGACGGCACCATCGCGATCGGCGGGGCGACTCTCGCCGCCGAGGCGGCCGCATCGGGTCTGATCGACGAGTACCGGCCCAGGGTCTACCCGGTACTGGTCGGCGGCGGCATTCCGTTCTTCCCCCAGCACGAGCGCCGGGTGGATCTCGAACCGGTCGAGACCCGCACCTTCAGCTCAGGAGTCGTCCACCTCCGCTACCGCGTGGCGCGTTAGCCGACCGGTCCGCCGAACCCGGGGAGAACGGGCTGCCAGTGATGTTCCCTCAGCGAGACGACCTGCGCGAGGCGGTGTGAACCACCATCTGGGGCAGCCGAGTCGGACGGACAACACCCGACCGTCGACGCATCCAAGGCCCCTGGCAGGCCGATGGAGCGGCGCATCAGGGGGTCTCCGGACGACGGCCTGTCGGGTTCCGTACCGTGGCCCCCGGACTCGCCCTCTCAGCCTCCCCGGTCGCCGTTGCCGACGCGCGCGGAGTGGCGCTCGGCGGGCGTGCGAGCCGTCTGCTCAGGCAACCCCGACGCGGGGGCAACGTCCTGCTCGGGACGTGCGGGCGGGGCAGCAGTTCCAGCCCGCATGCGGGCACTGGCACACGCATTCCGGACTCTGGACCACCGCGTGATCGTCGTGCCGCTCGGGCGTTGCCGTCAGCGCGAGCCGCCTGCTCACGTCCTCCGGCGCGCGGGCCTGGACCCCGGCATCGGGGTCTGACCGACCCCGAGTTCATCGACTGACGCGGGGAACAGGGGTCCGGCATCCACGGGTTTGCCACCGCCGACCCCCGCCGCGGCACACGAGCGACGGGGGCTTCCCTCACTACGGTCGGCCCCGCCCGGAAGGCGCGGAGTTGCCGGCATGCGAGCAGCCCGCACCCTCGCGCCGGGTTGACTCGGAGGCGATCGGCAAGGCCCCCCGGGCTTCCGTCGCCGACCGCCTACCACGGAGGAATTCATGATCGTCATCACCACACCGACCGGCGCCATCGGCCGACAGGTCGTGGACCGCGTCCTGGACGGCGGCGAGACGGTCCGTGTGATCGTCCGCGACCCCTCCCGGCTGTCGGCGCACGTGCGCGCACAGGCCGAGGTGGTGCAGGGCTCCCACGGCGACGCCGCCACGATCACGAAGGCGCTCGACGGCGCCGACCGGCTGTTCTGGCTCGTGCCCCCGGCCGGGTTCCGCGATGCCGACAACGCCAGGCGCTACTACCTGGAGTTCACCCGGTCCGCCTGCCAGGAAGCCGCGAGCCGGGGCGTGCGGGTGGTGGGCGTCACCTCCCTGGGCCGCGGCTACCAGGGCGAGAGCGGGCTTCTGTCTGCCGCGCTGGCCATGGACGAGCTGATCGAAGCCAGCGGCGTTCCCTACCGGGCGCTGGCCCTGCCGTTCTTCATGGAGAACCTGCTCCACCAGGCTTCGGCGATCCGGGGACAAGGGGCGTTCTCCATGGCGAACGCCGCAGACCGGCCGCTGCCGACCATCGCCACCCGGGACGCCGCCGCCGCGGCGGCGGCGCTCCTCCTCGACACCTCCTGGAGCGGGCAGGTCCGCGTTCCCTTGGCCGGTCCCGACCATCTGACCCCCGACGCCATGGCGGAGGTCATCTCCGAGACCCTGGGCCGCACCGTCCGCTATCGCCAGGTCCCGCTCGCGGACTTCCAGGGCGCGATGCTGCGGCGCGGCGCGAGCCCGGCACTGGCGCAGGACATGGCGGACATGGTCGAGGCGCAGAACAACGGGATCTACGACGCCGAACCCCGCGACCCGGGCTCCGCCACCGCCACCGGTTTCCGCCAGTGGTGCCAGGACAACCTCAAGCCGGCCGCCCGGTCCTGACATGACGCCGATCGGCGTTCGGCCCAGCGCAGGAACGCACTGGCCCGTACGGCGACGGCGGCGGTCTGTGCGCGTGCCGCCTCGGTCGCCCGCTCCGGCCGCGTCCTCCACATCGACAGCAGGGCCGGGGCAACTGCCGTCGTATCTCGCCGTCTCGTGAACACATCCACTCGTTCGCTGACAATCCGCACACCTGGAGGCTTCCGGCTCCCCCAGGCAACCATGAGCCGGGAGCCCTGCGCCAGAGCCGAGCGGGTGTTCTGGATCGTCGACAACGGCTCTTCCTGCCGCGGTCAGAAGGCCGCCGACCGATGGTCGGCGGCCTTTCCGGGAACAGGTGGAGGTCGACTTCTCCGTCGTGCAACGCAAGGTCGTCTCGCCCGACGACTTCACCGAACTGACCAAGGTCGGGGACCGGCTTCGAGCCGACCTGGACGATCAGCCGGACAGGCTCGACCGGCGTACCGCCGATCACCAGGAAGAATCCCCGCCCGTGTCGAGCATGGCTGCCACCTTGCCGAGCACCCCGATTCAGCGTGCCGGCAACGACGGGGCAGTCGCCATGGCACAGACGACTCCAGGCTTCGGCGCAGGAATGGGGCTGCGAGGTGTGCGCCGGGTCTCCTGCCCTCCTCGTCGTCGGCGGCGGCGGTGAGCTGCGCGGCGAGTCCGGTGAGCCCTCGTGCCAGAGCACGCAGTTCACTCGCCGGCATGTGGTCGATGACCTGACAGAGCATGGCCTCGCGCTGCTCGCGGATGCCCTGGAGGTGTTTCTTTCCGGCGGGGCTGAGCCGGAGGGTGATTTCGCGGCCGCTCTCCGGAGAGGGGAGGCGTTCGAGGAAGCCGATGGCCTGGAGGCGGTCGCACATGCGGCTGACGTTCGGCGGTGAGGAGGCCAGCAGGTGGCAGACGGTGCGCATCCTTATGCCGTCCTGCCGGTCGACGACATACATCAGCCGCAGCTGTGAGGTGGAAGCGGGCGCGGTGGAGACCCTTGAGCGCTCCCACATGACGTCGAGGAGCTCGGTAAGGCTGCTGACGGTCTGGGCGGCCTCACGGCAGATCCTGCTGGGGGCGGCTTCGGATGCGGGCATGACTCCCCGTCGTTGTGTGCTCTGCCCGACGGCTGGCCGGGCAGTGGCTCAAGTGATGCCGTCCGGTCCGGTGAAGCGGGCCGCTTGTGTTCTCCCCTTGGCGATCGAGGGTTCTGCCACGTGCTGCTGCGAGGTCGTGGCGGGGGTGGGGGTCGTCGCCGTGAGGTGTGCGAGCGTACCGGTGATGTCGAGGAGCCGGTCCAGCTTCGCGGACCGGTCGTCCAGGTGCAGACGCGTCCCGGCCGCGGTGGTGCGACGGCTGATCATCAGCAGGACGGACAGCCCCATGGCGTCGACGGCGCCGATCCCCGCGCAGTGCAGGTGCAGGTCTTTCAGATCCGGCCGGGCATCGAGTTGGGCGGTGACCTCGTCCGAGAGCAGTTCGGCGTTGTCGCGGTCGAGGTCCCCGGTGATCTCTATGCGGACCGTGTCCTCGGAACTGGCCGTGACCAGTTGAAGTGCGGGGTGCTGTGTGGTCATGCGGGTGTTCCGGCGGCGGTGGAGTGGCCGGTCGTGAGGGCGTCGACTCCGCGCTGGAGGGTACGGGTGGCCCGGGGGAAGTCCTTGAGCTCACGCGCGAAGAGGTTCAGGGCCGGCGGCAGGGACAGCGCGGGCACACCTCGCGCCTGGAGGATCCTGGCGGTCCAGGTGATGAACCCGGTGAAGATGTCCACGTCGCCGAGGTACAGGGCGGTGGCGAGGAACTCCGCGATGTGCGCGAGGTCTTCTGCCGTGCGTTCCCGCTGCAGGTCGTCGTAGGTGCGCATGGCGGGGAACGCGTCTTCCAGGGCGAGGAAGACGGTGCGTACCAGGGAGTCGCTGCTGCGGGCCACCATCGTGTATTCGTGGTCGGCCAGATGCGGCAGATCGTCCATCTGCTGGTGGTCGACCTGCGGCCGCGGCAGCGGCCCCTCGGCGAGCCGGTCGGCGGCGGTACGAGCATCGGGAGCCCACGCATCGGCGCCCAGCAACTGCGCGTACCGGCCGTCCGGTCCGAACGCGGCGCCGCCGACCAGGACGGGTACTCCGATCGCTTGGCACGCGGTGATCGCCGCATGCGCGGTGGGAAGCCGTGTGGCGATCGAGCTGGACAGGGCGACCGCGTCGGCCTGCGTGGTGTGCAGGTGGGAGATCAGATGCGGTGCGGGGACCTGCGCTCCGAGGTAGTCGACATGCCAGCCGCGCAACTTCAGCACCTCGGCCACCAACCGGGCGGGCAGAGCGTGCCATTCACCGTCCACGCACGCCACCGTGATCCGGCTCCGGTCGGGAGTCCTCCGGGCGGCGGGGTGCAGGGCGAGCGCGGCGACGGCGCGTTCGTTGATGGACGTCGCGGCGTGCTCCTGCGCGACGCTGATGCGGTTTGCCGCCCATTCCTCACCGACTTTGCCCTGGACCACCGCGATCACGTCCAAGAGCACGGACTCCGGGTCGATGCCGTCGTCGAGGGCACGCAGGACGATCTCGGTGGCGGAGTACTCGTCCCTGGCCGCCACGGACGTCCACAACCGCTCGGACAGCTCACGCAGGCGGGCGCTGTCCGAGACGCGAGGCGGGGTGCTCGTGCTCATGCGGTGAACCTGCCCCGGGTGTGGCCGTTCACCGCGCTCAGGTGATGGGTGCGGGGGGCGGAGATGGCGACGACGGCCATGTCGTCGTGACGGCGGTTGCCAAGCCACTGGGAGGCGAGCATCTGGACGTGCTCCACGATGCCCTCGGACGGCATTCCGGCGCATCCGGCGAGGGCGCGCTTGAGTCGTTCTTCACCGAAGAGGGCGTCGCCCATCGGGCCCCCCTCGGCTTCGGTGATTCCATCGGTGTACAGGATGCAGGCCTCCCCGGGGGCGAGCGTGACGGTCGTGGTGCGCGCGGGCACGTCCGGCAGGGCCCCGACCAGGGTGCCGCGGGTGTCGGCTTCCTCGACGGTGCAGTTCGCGCGGATGATCAGCGGATTCGGGTGGCCGGCGCTGGTCAGCCGCACGTGCACATCACTGCCCTTGCGGACGGCGGAAGCCAGGACCAGGGTCGCGAACCGGGCGTGGTGGGAGGTCAGCAGTGCTGTGTTGAGCAAGGTGAGCATCCGCTGATGGTCGTCAGCCAGGGGCAGCAGCGCATGCAGGGTGCTGCGGATCTTGCCCGTGAGGACTGCGGCCTCCAGACCCTTCCCGCACACGTCGCCCAAAGTCACCAGCGACGGCTCGCCCTCCACGGAGGCGGGGTAGACGTCGTAGAAATCCCCGCCGATCCGCTCGTGGTCCGCCGATGGGCGGTAACTGCCGGCGAAGTCCACTCCGGCGATCTGGTGCAGTGTCGGAGGCAGCAGCTCCCGCATGAGTGTCTCGGTGATGGCCGCCTGCTCCGCGTACAGGCGGGCGGCCGACATCGCCGCCCCGGAACGTGCGGCGAAAAGGCGGGCGAAGACTTCCTCCTCTTCGGTGAAGGCGGCGCTGCCCTTCTTGCGCAGCAGGACCAGTGCACCGGCCGGGACGCCGTGCCCGGGCAGCGGAGTGATCACTAGTGCTCCGATGGGGCCGAAGCCTTCGGGAATCATCCATTGCGGCGCCACCGACGGGTCGATCCACCGGGAGGGCACCGGCGGGAACCCACGCAGGGCTTCGCCGAGTCCGGGCACGTCGTCGGGGTCGACCGCCTCCTGCGACGTGGTGGGGGCGCCGCCGCGCAAGCAGGTCACCACGGGCAGCCGCTGACCGCGGGCCGGTGCGATGGCCAGAGCCGCGTCCGCAAGGTTCTCGGCGGCCAGCTGCGCGGTGACGTCCATGCAGCGCCCCAGGTTGAGAGAGGAGAGCAGGATGGTGGATGCCTTCACCAGGAACGCGGTCCGCTCCCGCTCTGTGCGCAGGGCATCACGGGCGAGCTGGTGGTCGGTGTCGTCCACCAGCCACCACGCCACCGTGCCGTCGTCCCGCACGCTGGGGTACGCCTCGAAGCGGCGGGCTTGAAGGGGCCCGGACGCCGGCGCGCCCGGCTCCTGCGCGGCCCGCGGGCCGGCCGGCCGCATCGCCTGGTGGGCGGCGGCCAGCCAGGCCGGGACCACGTCGGCCAGGCGTCTCCCGGGGCGGGCCGCGGGCAGAAGTACTTGTGCGGCCCCGTTGCGCTGCAGGAGAGTGCCCGCCGCGTCAGCGACCAGGACCGGGTAGGGGGCACGGTCCCAGGGGAAGTCCGGCTCCATGTCTGCGACGGTCTGTGATCGGGTGGAGACCAAATATCGAGGACCCGCTGGGCGAATCCCTCACCTCACCAACTCGAAAGGAATCATTTCCTTCCGGCAACAATCCCCCATGGGTCGTACGCCTGACAACCCGCCCCCCTCCCCACCCCACCATCTGCACACATATGAAGGTGATGTGCGGGTGGGGAGCAGGCGGACGACCCCTGCGGTGGCCCGGCTCCGTCGCCGTTCGCGCCCGCGCCCCCTCCGACGGCCGGCGCCGCGATTCGGCGGAGGCCGCTTACAGACCCCTGGCGGTCAGGCAGAGTCGGGCACGCGACGGTGTTCTCGAACAGCATGCGGTGCGGGCCGGACCCCACGCCTGTGCGGGCGGCGGCAGTTGAACGACACCAGATGAACGTGCAGCAGCGGCTCCCCCGGCTCCCGATGGGTGGTGTCGGAAGGCAACCGCCAACCGGACTCCGGGGGCATGAGCATGGTGAATGCAGGCCCCGGCCCAGCCCACCACCTGGATCGCGCTCGATGTCGTCCGGGCCGGGGCAGTCGCGCGGCCGAGCGAGCACTGATCACCTACGACAGGTAACCGTGACCCCGCCCCTTGGACTCACGCATCTCGGGCATACCCGGTGGGTCGAGGGTCGTGTGGGCGTCCACCACGAGGTATCGCCGGCCGCCCGAAATTCCGTGGCACCGCACTCGCGCGTGCCGTTACCGTTCTCCTGCCCACAGTCACCCTGTCAAGGACGTGCCGTTGTACACCGAGTGAGTCCCCCCGAGCGCTGATCCGTCGCGCGTCGCACTTGTGCGCCGCGCTCCTTTTCGCTGCGGTCTTCTCACTGGAACCGGTGTATTTCCATGTCCAAGAACTGGGTGGTCGTGCCCACCTGCCTGCCGATGGTCCTCCGCCGTTGCCACCGATGCGCCTCCGGGCGCTTCCGGCTCCTGGACCTGCCCTACGACAACGACCCCTGCATGGCAGCCAGGCTGCTCCAGGGCCCGGTCGTACGGCGCCGGGACGTGGGCGGCTCGGCTCGGACCGAGCGCCCGGCCTGGCAGTCGCCGTACGGTCCGCCGCCGTACCGGGCGCACCGCGGCCGGTGGGCGCCTGTGCCGGGGGTTGCCTGGTCGCGGTCCGTTCTGCGGCGGGGACACCTGTGCGACCGGTGCGTCTGAGCGTCGAAGGTTTCGGCTCTTCGCGAGCCCTGGTCGAGAGACTGCCCGCCGAGGGGAACCTTGTGTCGGCAGTCCCCCTGAGCGGCAAGTTCCAGGGCGACTTCACCTTGACGCTCAAGCGCTGAGTCCGTCCGTCCCCGGGCCTGTCCGGCAGTATCCGATCCGCCGGACAGGTCCGAGGGCTGTCGCGTAACGGGATCTACCCCACGGCTGCCGAGACGGCGGTGGCGTCCGGCGCGTCACCGCCAGGCGTTGCCGTCGGTTCGCGGAGAGCCGCCCTGCCGGGAGTCCGCCGCCATCACTGCGTCGGTCGCGTGAGGCGCCGTCAGTCTGTTTCCAGGACGAAGAACAGGAAGCTCGGGCTTTGGGAGAGGGCGCGGAATTCGTCGGGGAACCGTTCGCGGGCGGCCGGGACGGGCTGTGGCTCGCTGATGACGGAGATCCGGAAGCCGGCTGCGGTGAACGAGTCCGTCATCGCGTGCAGCGGCCGGTTCCAGAAGCTCATGGGGACGACCCGGCCGCCCATGGTCCACTCCTCGGTCCAGTTGTACGTCGCGAGGTAGTGTGGCTTCTGCCCCGCCATGCGGTGCATGGCGTAGATGGCGAAGGGATGGTCGACGGACACGATCAGCCGGCCGCCGGTCCTCAGAACACGCCGTAGTTCAGCCAGCGTCGGGGTCCAGTCCTCCAGGTAGTGCAACACCAGGGAGGCGATGACGTCGTCGAATGCGTTGTCAGGGAACGGCAGCGGGTCACGCAGATCCGCCACCTGGAGCTCCGCGCCGTCGCCCAGCCGCCGTCGGGCCACCCCCAGCATCCCTGGGCTGGCGTCGACACCGGTCACGACGGCACCGCGGTCACGCAACTCGGCGAACAGCGGGCCGGCACCGCACCCGGCGTCGAGAATCCGGCGGCCGGCCACTTCTCCTGCGAGGGCCAGGATGGCGGGCCGCTCGTAGTAGGCGTTCTGGATGCCGCCTTCGTTTGCGACCGAGTAGGCCTCGGCAAGGCTGTCGTAGTCGTTCACCCGGGCCGGGTGCGCGGGTGCGACGTGATCCTCAGGAACTGCAGTCATGCCGAGCATCCTGGTCCATCCGTGCAGGCGGCGCGGCATATCGAGTGGATCGGCGCCGAAGTACGGTCGTTTGACAGAGGACGGGCGGGCGATCCCCGACGGCGAGCAAGGTGAGACGATCCAGCCGTGGCTGGTGGTCACGGCGCCGGAGCCGTCCTGGACAGTCCCGTTCACCGGACTGAGCCCGCGAGCGTTCCGCAGACCGATCACGTCCCTGCGCTATGAGGCGGACAGGGCTCGCCGAGGACGTCCGTGGTCGCTGCCGCGCGAGGACCGGGTCCTGCCGGCAGTCGCCAACTGGCGCTGCCCTCCCGTCGGAACCCTGCCCGCCACCTATCAAAGATCCATGACGGGACAGCCCTTGGGGCGCGTATCGAGTTGTGACCAACCCGGTTCCGGGGTCTTCCTCGTCAGCTCTGCCTCTCGAATCCCGCCAGCAGTGCGCGGGGATCGAAGGTCACCCGGATCCGGGTGACCTTCCCGTTCTCCGCGTGCATCCAGTTCGCCGTCGGGGTAGGCGGCGCAACGCTCGTATGCAGGTCGAACCAAGTGATCGCTTCATCGTTTTCCGCCACCCGCACCTTCACGTCGATCTTCTCCAGCACCTGGCCGAGCCCCTTCAGCCCAGCGAGCGCCTCCTCCACCCCAGACGCTGTTCCCAGCGCTCCGACGAAGTCGACATCCTCGGCCAGCAACCCCCGCAAGGTCTCGAAGTCGCCTGCTTCCCAGGCGGTGAAGTAGGTCTCGGCAAGCTCTCGCACAGTCTTCGTCGTCGTCATGCCGTCATCCTTCAGCCACCGCCTCCATCCGTCCAACAGATAGATCAGATGACTTCTATCATTACTGGCTATGGAGATTCACCAGCTTCGCTACTTCGCCGCGATCATGGACGAGGGCACCTTCACCGCTGCCGCTCATCGCCTGCACGTCAGCCAGTCCGGCATCAGCACCCAGGTGGCCAAGCTGGAGTTGGAGCTGGGCCAGCAATTGCTCGACCGCACCGGCCGACACATCCGCCTCACGCCGGCCGGCGAGGCCGTTCTCCCTCTGGCGAAGAGCGCCCTCGCCACCCTTGAGGCCATCCGGCACACCGTCGCCGAATTCGCCCATGCCGTCCGCGGCCGGGTCCGTCTCGGCATGATCATGGGCTGCTCGATCCCGGCCTTCCTCGATTCCGTCGCCGATCTCGGCCGTACCCACCCCGGTATCGAACTCAGCCTCCATGAGGGCTACTCCGGCGACCTCCAGGCCCTCGCTCTCTCCGGCTCTGTCGACCTCGCCCTGATCGGATACGCGGGCGACGTTGCCCCAGGCCTGGAGGTGAGCATCGTCCTCGACGAACCGGTCGCCGTTGCCGTCCCGGCCGGGCACCCTCTCGACCGGAAGGAACTGAGCCTCGCCGACCTCGGCGGAGAGAAAATCCTCTGCCTTTCCCAAGGCACCGGCATCCGGGCCGCCTACGAGGACTCCTGCCACAGGATCGGTCTCGACCCACGCGTGGACATCGACGCCAGCTCCCCAGTCACCCTGCTCCGTCTCGCTGAGCGCGGCATGGGCGTGGCCGTCCTCAGCGCGTCCTCCGTACACGGCACCGGCCTGCAGACCGTCCCGCTCACGGATGCCGCCACGCACGCCCGGCTCGGACTCATCATCCGCCAGGGCCAGTCCTCTCCAGCCGTACAACTCCTGCGCACCAGGCTCCTTGCCGCTCTGCAAGCCCGCTAGGGTGCGCTGACCACATGCCTTCACCAGGCGAGGGTTGTCTCCGGTGGGGCAGGCCGGAGTTGCGTCGTGTGCGCTCGCGGACGAGGCGCCAAGCAGCTCAGCCGTGGAGGAAGGAGGTGACTTCGGAGAACGGTGTGGTGGTCCCGGGTGTGAAACGCCTGGTCTCGCCTCGGAAGGAGCGGACCTCCAGCCAACTCTGCGCTGCCGCGGTCGGGAGGACGTCCAAGAGCGCCTTGAGGTCTGCGAATCCGAAGACCTTGAAGGTCTGCGTCCGCCGGTAGTTGGACGGCTGGACATCGAACCTGAGGTCGACGACCGGCTGTGGTGGGCGGCTCCAGTCGCTGCAGGGCAGTGCACCGTGGCCGCGGATTCGCGCGTCGACGAGGACTTCCGTATCCGCGTCGCCGATCTCGCAGTCGAAGATCGGAAAGGCTGTCGCGACGCGAGCGGCGATGGCTGGATAGGCGATGCAGGCTTGCCCAAGTGCCGGCGCGCAGAACAGGGCGTGAGTAAAGGGTCCCACCGGGGATGACAGCGGCACCTTGTGGTGGGATTGCCCGCCGAAGGGCAGATCGCGCCTGGTGCAGAGGACGGCCAGGAAGGACGACACGGTCGCGGGGTCATGGCACTGTCCGCGCACGGTGAAGCGAACGGCGCTGCGTCCCTGGTCTCGCAGCACGAAGTACTCGTGAAATCCCATCGGGTGGCCCGGGGCATGGCTGCGGTGGTACGTCTCCTCGAAGCCATCGATCGGCAGGTACTCGGGGACCGGCGCGTGCGACCGGGAGCTTGACTTGATCACGTCGAGGACGCGCGTCTGCTGGTCAAGTTCGGCGACGTCAAACGGCCGAGCGACCTCGGTGAAGCCCTTACGGAGCCATTCGTTGATCTTGCGGGAAGCGTGACGGCCTGCATGCTGTTCGTCGTCCAGCGTCGACGTGCCCGCCTTGCCGCTGGTACCTGTCCCGCCCCAGCGGAGGAAGCAGCGGATGCCTTCCTGGCGAATCTCCCGGTACTCGGTCTCAGCCCCCTGCAGGAGCTCGAATCGCCGCCAGCCCGTCACCAGTTCCTCCCGCGCGATGTGAACAGGGGTGCGGCGCAGTGCCAACCCGGGCCGTCCTCCGGCCGACACGCTATCCCGTGACTGAGCCGGTCGTCGCCACGCCGGGTGTCGTCCAGGCCGCCGCTGGGAGTGGCAACGGCTGCGATGTCAGGATCGGTGGAGCGAGGCGCCTGCCAGGCTTCCGGCCGGGCTACCGCCTGGATGGTTACGTCGGTGCCGAAGCAGCACGCAGCCTCGAGTGGACGTTGCAGGACATCCAGGGAGCGGGAGTCGATCTCACTCTCCCCCGTCGGCGGAACGGAGCTGGAAGTCGACGACGACGCAACCAACCTGTCCGTCATCGGTGCGGCCGATCCAGACGGGGTAGGCCCCGTCGCCCCGGCCGGCACGGAAGGCGATGAGGTTCGGTTCGGGCTCCGTGCCCGGCAGTTCGACGGTGAACTGGCTGCCGAGTGCTGCGAACAGGTCCTCGTCCAGCCGGTCTTCGATCACCGTCCGAGTCGCATCCATGAAAGCCGCTGTGCCGGTGTCCACGCCAACCCCGTAGAACTGGCCCTCGCCGAGCAGCCCCAGGTCCTCCTCGGGCCGGAGGGCCATTTCCCACTCATGGGGCGGGATGTCCAGGAACGTCACCCTGGCCGCAGCGACACCGGCCCCCCGTGTCGTGCGCAAAAGCGACAGCGTGACCGGGAACTCGCCCGGTGGCACAGCGACGGTCCGCGAGGTCTCTCCGATCCAGCCGGGGTCCGAGACCGCCAGTTGCCCTGAGGTGATCCGCAGCAGGCCGGCGTCAACGGGCTCGACGACGGCCGGCCCATCCGCAGTCTCGCACGCGCCCGGAATGAACAGTTGCTCGATTCCGCTGGCGCGCAGCGGTCCCGATCCTTCGTCCACCGACACGTCGTTCAGGACTACCGTCGTGGCGGGCTCGTGGCCCTGCTGGGCGAGGAACGGCGCGAACACCTGCCAGTCGCCGAATTCCGGTACGGGGCAGAGGAAGCTTTCGACGGGCGTCTGGAACCGCCGCACGGGGACGCCCGTCGGGCCGGCTGTCAGAGCGTGCAGTGCTCCCCTCGGTCCGGCGAACTCGGAGCTCACTTCGACCTGTCCGTCGGCCGAGACGGTCGTGGTCTCCTGAACATCCCAGTTCCAGGACGAGTGCTCCTGCTCGTGGGAGAACTGCCATCGGGTGCTCCTGTGAGCCAACAACATCCCCGCGCTGTGCGGCTTGAGGTCGATCATCTGCATGCGCCAGGACCTGTCGTCGAACAGATACACACGCCACATCCGGCGCGGCCAGTATTCGACCAGTGCCAGCGGTCGCTCCCGCGCGGACAGCAGAACCGCGTACTCCATCCCGGCAGCATGCCGGCGTGCCGCGACCGCGCGCGACATCGGGTCCGGATGGGTCATTCCCCTCTGGGAACCCCACATGTCGCCGTACGACACATCAAGACTGTCGAAGATCACAGCCGCGCATCTCCCCCCGTGGCACCAGCCGCCCCCGAGCAGTGGCGCTCGACGGGTGACCCCGCCGCATCGCACTGCCCTTCCGGAGCTTCGTCGTGCCGCCAGTCTGGCACTGAGGTGTGACACACAGGGTTGTGGGAGGCCGGCAACCCGGGGTTACCGACGATAGGGGCCGCCGCAGGTGACGAAACACAGCTGGTTCGGCGAGCCCCACCGGTGATGCGTGCGTTCGCGTCAGCGCCGACGCTCAGGGGCGGGAACGCGGGCACCCCTGCGTGGGAGCCCAACCCGGCGAAAGCCGCGCTACGGCCGGTCGACGAACGCACAGCACAGCGGTGCGTACCAGCGCATGCACACCGATCACCAGCGCCCGCTGACCGTGCGTCGGAAGCCGCTCCTCGGCGGCACGGTGCGGCGGCTGTTTCGGTACCCGCGACCGGGCCTCCCTGGCCGCGACGTTCGAACCGCGGTGACGACCAGCGCCTTTCCGGCCGACCTGGTCGGACGAGCCGTTCCCGATCACTCACGGACGGCCTTACGTCCTCCGTGACCCACGGATGCTGCCGATCGTTCGCGAGCTGTTCGCCGGTGAAGTTCGCGCTTCAAGGATTTGCACACGGGCTCGATGCATCCGACAACGCGCCCGCGACGCGGACCATGCGAATGGCCGAACGTAGCCTGGTGACGCACATCAAGTACGCAGGAACCCGGCAAACGCGCGTCAGCTGCACCGGATCGGAAGGGCTCACGGCGATGGTCCGTGCCGCCGCGGCCAGCCGGAATCGTGAGCTGGTGCGCACCCGAGGGCAACCGCTGACGATGAAGCAAACCATGCGGACCAGGACCGACGCCGGGGCCTCCCGTACACCTCACCCCTGTCGCATGACCTGCTCGGCGGGCGGGTCACTGCAAACAGAGGAGATGAATCATGAAGCAATGGACCCATTTCTCGGTGACCGTCGAGACCGGGCGTCTATGGAGGATCACGTTCGACAGCCCGCCGATCAACCTGGTCTCCCCGGAGATGCTCACTGAGCTTCCGCGGCTGGTCGATCAGATGGAGGCTGCTCCGGAGCTGCGTGTGGCCGTGTTCGAGTCAGCGAACTCCGAGTACTTCCTGAACCACTACGACACCTCCCGGGTCACCGAGACGCCCAAGGAACTGGGCGCAAGCGGCTACCCGCTGCTGATCGATGCGACCACGCGTCTGTCACGCCTGCCCGTCGTCTCGATCGCGAAGGTCCGCGGACGGGTCAGGGGTGTGGGGAGTGAGCTGATCCAGGCGATGGACATGCGTTTTGCCAGTGAGCGGGCATGGTTCTGCCAGCCTGAGACCGCCAACGGCAACGTCCCCGGCGGCGGCGGCCTCGAGCACCTGCCCCTGCTGCTCGGCCGTGCTCGCGCGCTGGAGGTGGCCCTGTCCAGCGACGACTACTCGAGTGACCTGGCCGAGCGGTACGGATGGGTCAACCGCGCAGTCCCCGACCGTGAACTCGACACGCTCGTCGACACCCTCGCCCGCCGGGTGGCCTCATTCGACAAGGAGTCGATTGCCGCCGTAAAGCAGCAGGTCAACCGATATACGTTGCCGTCCGCAGAGGATCTGCAGTCCTCCTACGACATTTACGTCCACTCATTCGGCTGGCCGGGATCCAAGCGCAGACTTCCGGCGGCGCTCGCCGCGGGACGCAACCGACCAGGCGACTACGAAATGCGCCTGGGCTACCACCTCGGACGGCAGCCGGAAGAAGACACACAGGCAAGTCCGTGAGATGGACCAGCAACGCTCGTCTCGAGAGCTGTCCAGAGAACGTTGGCGTTCCCCGATGGGACCGCATCGTCACCCTCCACTGCCCGCCGAGCGCTGCTGGCTGGACCAGTCGTGCCGTCGCAGCAACTCCCAGGCCCCGCGCACCGACAACGCCACCCCCGTCCGGCTCTCGATCAGCACACGGTCCGGGGACAGCGTCCAGCTGTGGACGATCACGTGATCACCCGCCTTCCCCACCTGCCGACGGCCAGGTAGTTGCTCCAAGGGGTCGTTGCCGACTGGTCAGTGTCCTCTGGCAGACTCCGCAGCATGGGATGGTTCATGCGCGCCCAGGAGACGGAGAGTGCCGGTCAGGCCGCAGAGCGGGCTGACCTGAGCGTGCTGCTCCTGCAGGGCGAAGACATGATCGAACAGCTGGGTCGTGCGCATATGTCCTGGGGCCTGGGATCGGCGGACCGCTGGGATCTCGACCAGACGACGGGCATGATCACCTGGACCTTCCCCGACAGGACAGCCACGGCACCGGCACAGATTCTCGGCAGCTTCAGCCCGGCCTCGCGCTCATGGCTGTGGGCCTGGGCCAACCAGAGCATCCTTCCGGACATGAGCCGAGACGCGCGCGTCTTCCGGGACTGGGCAGAGGCCAACGGGCAACCTTCTCTCGCCCAGCCGAGGATCGAGGCCGATGAGACAGCCGCTGCGACGCTCGTGGCCTTGGCTGTTCGGGTCACCGAGGCGACCGGCTATTACCGGGGCCCGGGAGGCAACTCCGCCGTCATCATCACGTTCGGTCCGGTCACCCTGACCTCCGCGGACGGCAGTGTCTCCGACGTCGACATCAGCGTCAGTCAGCGCGCGCCAGAGAAGTGGGCCGCGACCCGGCGCCTGGGCCTCAGTGCTCAAGCGCCCACGGAAGACCCACGCGGTCAGCTGTCCGTCACGGTCGCGGTCCGCTTTTGTCGGTGCGGTTCCCGGGGCGCTTGTTGCGGCGGTAGCCGGGTCCGTTCATGATGACCTGGTGGCTGGTGTTGATCAGCCGGTCCAGGAGCGATTCGCGTGATCGCTGACACCACCGCTCATCCACCTACACCTGAGCCTCCGGCGTCGCGGAAAAGCCGCTCCAACGTCGCGACATCGTTGTCACCCCTCGATCGTTCGCCGGCCGCCCCAAGGCCTGCAACCCGCCACACCACAACCGGCGCCCGTGAGCCGCATGGGACGCGCTCCGTGCCGTCGCCGACCATTCCGCTCGTGGATGGACCTGCTGTGGTCGTCTAAAGCAGGGAGCGGTGCCGGACTCCTGATGACGGCCCGTGCGATTTCACCGGCATGTTTCGGGTTTCCAGGGGTCCCCGAATCGCGTTTCTGCGGGTATCCCGCAGTCTTGCACGACACGCGGTCCGTGAGCGCGGCCGGAGCTTACGGTGGCAGGGCAAGGGGTTCCGCGATCTCGCGCTCGGCACACTGCTCCAGAACCCAATGCCACATGGAACTTCGCGAGGGCATCGTGATCCAGGCATTCTTCACGGACATCAAACCACCCGCGGAGCGGGCCGCGTACTGGACGGACGCCGTAGGGAAGGCGTTCACCCGGCTGGAGGTCCGCGCGCGGGAGGACGCAAAGATCCACGGTGCCATTCGGCAGGCATCTGTCGCGGGCGTCCACGTCGGGTCCCTGGAGGCGAGCCCGCAGCGCATGACGCGGACCGCGCCCCTCATCGCCGCGGACGGCGACAATTCGCTGGTCGTGAGCCTGCAACGGGCGGGTGCCGGCGTCGCGACCCAGGACGGCCGGGAGGTCCCGGTCACGGCCGGCGAGCTCGTCATCCTCGACACGCGCAGGCCCTACGCCTTGAACTTCACCGGCCCGGTGCGACAGAGCGTCGCCACGGTCCCGCGCGAGATGCTGGACCTCCCCGACTCGGCACTGCGCCTGGCCACCGGCCGGACCTACTCAACCGTCCAGGGCATCAGCGGCGTCCTCGCGTCGTATGTGAACGGGCTCGTCACCATCACGGACCACTGCAGTTGCGCGCCCGACCAATGCGCCTGCGCGCCGGCTTCGAAGGAATTCCTCGGGCGGGGGATCGTCGACATTCTGACGGCCCTGGTCGCGCTGGAAGGCAACGCCAAGGACGTGGCCGCATACGAAGTGCAGGAAACCCTGCTCCTTCGCCTGCGCACCTACATCCGCTCCCACCTGCACGATCCGTCGCTCTCCCCGGCATCGGTCGCGGCGGCACACCACATCTCCGTTCGCTACCTGTACCAGCTCTTCCAGGGCGAGCCCATGACGGTCGGTCGCTGGATCCAGCGCCTCAGGCTCGAAGGCTGCCGCCGGGACCTCGTGACCCCGGAACTCGCGGGACAGACCGTCGCGGCCATCGCGCACCGCTGGGGCTTCGCCAGCCACGCGCACTTCAGCCGCACATTCCGTTCGGTGTACGGCCTCTCCCCTGCCGAATTCCGGCGGGCCGGCCTCTCGCCGACGGGTACGGACCCAGACGTCGGCCACCGCGCCTGACAGGCTGCTCGAGACGCTCCTCAAGACCGGCCAGGACGACGCGATCTATTCGGACCGGAGCGGTTCACCGGCAGACAAAAAGCCATCCACAACAAGGTTCGCCAGGATCTCGGCGGTGGCGACCCGATCCTCGGGCGATGGCGCAGCGTCCCGTCCCAGCCGCTGCGCGAGGGGCTCCTGGGTCAGACCGGCCACCGGGCTGATGAGCGCGAAAAACAGCACGTCCAAAGGGACCTCTGGCAGACGCCCGGCCGAGGTCAGCGCTGCGACGCTCGGAGCGATCAAGGCCAGCGTCGGCCCGATGTAGTGCTGGTAGAGGTAATCCAGACGCTCGCTGTCCCGGGAGAACTCGTCCGTGCACAGGCGGTCCACCCATGGCCTGTCGACGGCCGTGCGGTAGAAGCGGACGATGATCCATCGCAGCCGCTCGGCGTCGTCCCCTTCCGGAGCGGCCTCCCCGCCGAGCTCCGCCAGCTGAGAGGTCAGGGCATGGTCTACCACGGCCCGCCAGAAGGCTGCTTTGGAGCCGTACCGGTCATTGATGAAGTTGTGGCTCACACCGAGGCGTCCAGCGAGTTCCCTCGCCGAGGCGCGGTCATACCCCAGCTCGGCGAAAGCCTCCAGCCCCTTCTGCAGGATGACCTGCTCCTCCGGCACCGGAGGAGTCTGCCTCCCTGGCCGCCCGGGTCGCCTGGTAGCCGGCCTCGCCTCTGCAGGCACACATCCTCCGTACGTTCAACCAAGCCGGGCGCCCGCGACAGGCCGCACGGTGGGCATCTCAGATTACCGGTCCGGTCGGGAGACCACAGAAACCCGCAGTGAGTCTGACATGCGTCACACATACGAGCCGGCTTGAGGGGGTCGGCGGTCACCACGTCGGCCCGGGCCGGCCGATGCCGCACAAGCAAGCCGTGGTGCAGCAGCAGGTCGCGCTGGCGGCCGGATGCCCCGCTTCTCACCCCGGGGCGAGAAGCCCAAGCCGAAGCACGTGACGAGGATGCATTAATATGACAGGTGTCAGGAAACGTGCGTGTCCCCGCCCCGCTGCGGCGCGCCCCGTCCGGAGCTTCAGCTCCGCCCAGCACAGGAACGGAACCCAACATGTCCGAAGCAGGCACGACCACCGACCCTTCCTCTGCCTCTGCCTCTGCCTCTGCCTCTGCCTCTGCGGGCAACATCGCATTGGCCAGCCGCCTCCTGAGCAGCCTTGGATCCGAGGAGGTGTTCGAATTCTTCGCGGACGACGTCGTGTTCGAGTACCCTTACGCCCCCTCGCTGGGCATGCCGGACAGACTCGAAGGCAAGGCCACCGTGGTTTCCCATATACGCTCGCTGTTGGCTCAGCTCACGGGCCTGACGGTGCGCAACATACATTCCTATTCGGTTGCTGGCGACCCTGATACCGTCTTCTCCGAATACGAGGGCGAGGCTCTGACTCGCAATGGCGGCACCTACCAGCAGATTTACATGAGCAAGATGCTGTTCCGGGACGGCCAGTTGGTCTTGCTCAGGGAGCTGTGGAACCCCATGAAGGTGATCGAGGCCGCCGGCGGTACCGCCACGGTATGACCCCCGGATCTCGGTCCGGACTCTCAGCGTTCGACCCTGTCCGAATCTGTCCAATTCATGGTCCCGGCTCACATCGGGTGACAACCGAGAGCCGCGTCGTAGCAGTGTGCCGTCATCCAGCCGACTGCGGGAAAGGACCGTCATGTGTGGAGACGATCAGAATGTTCACGATACCCCTGCCGGATCAACGACTGCTTGCTGTTGAGGTTTCCGGGCCCTCTACTGGAGTTCCTCTTGTCTACCATCATGGATCGTCGACATCGGGAACGCAGTTCCGCTTTCTTCAGCGCGCCGCCCATGATCGTGGCCTTCGGCTGGTTTCGTTCTCCCGCCCGGGCGTAGGAGCGTCCACTCGACTGCCCGGCCGTTCGGTGGCGGATACGGCGAACGACGTTGCTGCCGTGCTGGATCATCTCGGAGCTTCGAATTCGCTCCAGTTCGGCTGGTCCGGAGGTGGCCCCCACGCACTGGCGGTCGCGGCCCGGCTGCCCGAGCGGGTGGCCGGGACGGTGGTCATGTGCAGCGTGGCCCCGTACGAGGAGCTGGGGTCGGATTTCTTTGCCGGCATGGCCCAGAGCAATGTCGATGAATTCAAGAGGGCGCTCATGGGGGAAAATCTTCTCCGTCCCTCGCTGGAGGACGACGCTCAAAAAATGCGTTCAGCCAGTGCCGAGGACGTTCGCCAGATCCTGATGAATCTGCTGTCGCCCGCGGACCGTGTCCTTGCGACAAAGGAAGTGGCGGCAGACATCGGTGCGAGCTGGGCCGAGAGTCTGCGGCACGGAGTCGACGGCTGGGTCGATGAAACTCTCTCATATGTCAAGCCATGGGGATTCTCGGTACAGGAGATAGCGGTACCCACCGCGGTCTGGCACGGAGCCGAAGATCTGGCTGCGCCTTTCGCTCACGGCACGTGGCTCGCGCAGCATATTCCTGGCGCAACCGCACATCTACTCGAGGGACATGGGCACATGTCGATCTTTCTCGCTTCGGTCGATCAGGCCCTCGCCGAACTGGCCTCGACTCTCTGAGTGACGTGGTGACGATGCCGGGGACCGGCCGGGCCCGGCCCGGCCGATCACTCCCCGGCAAGCGACCCGGTGCAGGCGGACGCTGCTGTCCGGGCGATCCCCCCGGCGACGTTCTCGGGGAAGGCCCGCTTCCCGAAGCCGATCGCCGAGCCAACTCGGGGCCGGTGTCGACGCGCGAGTCCATCCAGCACTTCGCGGCGGGATGGGACCGAAAGGGCGGTCGGCCACGCAAGACGCCGCCGCCGGCGGCCTGAGCATGCGCACGGCGGCCCGGAATCCCCATCGGGGTTCCGGGCCGCTGTGCTGTGCCGTGGCGCGGATCGGGCCGCCGAATCCCGCCGCGCCAGACCACGTGCCGGGCCTCGTCGCGGTCTACCACCAGATGACGACGTATCCGTTGCCGCCAGCGTCACCGGGGTTGAGAGGACCACCGGCGCCGCTGTTGCCGCCGGTGCCCGCGTTCGGCGGTGCGGGCTGGACCACTCCGTCCACTGCCGGACGGCCGCCCGGGGTCGCGGGAGCAGTCGGGTTGCCAACGATGCCGGTCCCGCCGCTGGCGCCTTGCCTGGCTGTGCCCTGACCAGGGCAAGTGCCCGTGCCGCCGGCGCCACCCATCGAAAAACTCCCGCCCCCGCCGCCGTTGGCGGTCACGTTGTCGGGGCCGTTGCTCACGACGGTGTTGCCGCCTGTCAGACCTGGCCCAGGCCCGCCTGGGGCGCCCGGCCCTCCGGCGCCGACGACTACCGTCACCGGTCCGGTCGCATCAAGGACGCACCAGGCGAAGCCCCCGGCACCGCCACCGCCTCCAGTGTGCAGGCCGTCTGATCCCGCGCCGCCCCCGCCGGCACCCCATGCCTGGACGAAGACTGAGGTGACCCCTGCGGGCGGGACGAATGTGAAGGTACCGGGCTCGTCGTAGTCCATCAGGCCGTGAGCCGGGGCGACACCAGGTGGCCCCTGCGGGCCGGTCTCGCCCTGAGGACCGGCAGGACCAGCAGGACCGGGAGGCCCTGGCGGGCCGGGAATCCCGGGGCGCCCCGGGTGCCCGTGATGCCCGGGGCGGCCGGGGCAGTACCCGGGGAAGTCCGGGAACAGCAAGCACGGGTCCGCGAGACCGGCGACGGCGCTGGGTTTTGCGGCATCAGCCATGCCACCCTCGGCGCTTTCCGCATACGCGGCACCTGTCAGAGCACTGGACGTCAGGGCCACGCTCGCGGCCACCGTCCACATCCGCACACATACTCGGCGCCGCCGTTGAGGCGCCTGAGGCACGTCTATTCGAGACAACACGCCACCTCCAGCAAAGCGGCCCGCAACGCGCGGCAGCGCCGCTCACCAGAAGAGAAGAGCTTCGGAGGCAGCAGCGAGCCCACAGCAAGAATCGCCCTGCGTACTGACCAGTGCACTTCAGTAGCCGACCGGGTGATCTCAGCCTTCACGCAGCCCAGCGGCCCGCATCCCCACGGTTGGGGGATCCGAGCCGCTGGGCCTCGCCGGACGCCCGTCAAGCGAGGCAGACGTCCTCGAGCCAGGCGCATCGGCGGCGGCCACGGGGGCGGTACGCGACGCACGCCGTGCCAGGTCCTCGAACCAAGTGGCCGGTGATCCGGCAGCGGTGCTGGAGGACCGCGTTCTCGCGCGGTTCCGGAACCGGCTGCCGGATCTCCCCACGCGGGGTGGCCCGATGCTCGTCCGCGGATCGAGAGGACGTCACCAGTCCGAGTTGGTCGCCCCCAGACTCAGCAGGACCTGGTCGAAGGAATTGCCGTCGTTGTCATCGGTGTACGCCATGGAGAGTGTGCCGAACGGGGAGGAAGCCAGCGAGAGCTGCTCCTGCCGACCGGTCGTGACCTGGCTGACGGACTGGGCCGGCAACCGGCCGGCGAACGTGCCGTCGGGGTTGAGGCCCCGGGCCCAGACCGCTGGATCGGTGCCGGCGACGCTCCAGCCGACCACGGTGTCGCGCTGGTCGTCGATGCCGACAGTGGGGTTGCCGGCTCCGGCTCCGCTGGAGAGCTCGACCTCGGCGGAGCCGGCGGTGCCGGTCGCGGTGAACGATCGGGCCCAGACGCCACGGGTCCCGGTGTGATCGGACTCCCACGCCACGGCGAAGTCGCCGTTGAAGTCGGCGGCCACGGCTGGGCGCTGCTGCTGCCCGCCGCCGAGGCTGTTGGCACTGCGGCGGCTGAGTGCGACAGCCCCGTTCGCCTTGGCCAGCTTCACCAGACCGATCTGGTAGACGCCGTTGTTGTCGGTGTCCTCGTCCCAGACGACGACGGCGTCGCCCGAGGCGGAGGTCGCGACGTCGGGGTTGTGGTGCGCGCCGCCGGCCGCGTTGACCGTCACCTCGTAGGCCTTGGTCGTGGTCCCGGTGAAGCCGGCTGCCCTCACCGTCGCCGCCGCCGTGCCCTGGATGTCCTCCCACACCACGGAGAACGCGACCGCCGTGGTGCTGTTGGGCGCGCCGTCCGGATCGACCGCGACGCGCGGATGGATCTGCTGGCCGTCGGCGCTCGCATTGGCCTGGCCGGAGCCGAGGAGCGCGCCGGCCGGGGAGAGCACACGGTAGGTGATGTTGTCGTACCCGTTGCCGTCCGGGTCCTCCGCCCACACGACGACGGCGTTGCCCCGGTCGTCGAGTCCCACGTCGGGTTGGAGATGCCGCCAGGCCACGCCCGCGGTCCCGCCGGCCGAGAGCTTCTTCTCGTACGCCGAGACGCCGTTGCGGTACATCCGCACCCACACGTCGCTGTGCGCGTCGTCGCCCGGGTTGGTCGAGTCGCGGTCGTCCTCCCACACCACCGCGACGTCGCCGAGGCGGTTGGCCGCGGTCGAGGCGGTGTCCTGGTCACCCGCGGAGTCGCTGTTGGCGGTCGCCCAGGACGAGGGACCCGCCGCCGAGGCCGGGGCGACGACGGCGAGGACGGTGACCAGGCCGGCGATGGCTGCGCCGAGTACGGAGAGCTTACGCATCGGCCAACCCCGGCTTTCCGTCGTGGATGACAAAGGTCCGGGCGGTGGTCGCCGGCGCACCGTGTTCCGTCACCGTCGCCACCGACCGGAAGTCGGCTGTGAGCTGCGACGGCGTGATGTGCGTGCGGACGTAGCCGCGCCGTTCGGAGTAGAAGCGCAGATGCGGGTTGAGCGATCCGTTGGGGATCGCCGTGGTGGCGCTTCCGTTGCCGGTGCTGGTGATGGAGGTGCAGACGAGTTCGGAGCCGATCGTCGCCGACGACGGATTGGCGTAGTCGGCCTTGAGGTCGTTGCCCCACGACGCGTGCACGTCGCCGGTGAGGACGACCGGGTTGCGTACGCCGCGGTCGATGATGCCCTGCTGGATCCGTGCCCGGCTGCCCCGGTACCCGTCCCAGGCATCCATGTTCATCGCGCCGGCCGAGTTCACGTTGCGGGCGAAGAAGACCTGCTGGCCGATGAGGTCCCAGGTGCTCAGGTGCTGGCCGAGTCCGTCGAGCAGCCATGCCTCCTGAGCCGCGCCGGTGATCGAACGGGCCGGCAGATCGGCGTCGGCGCAGACCTTCGTCCCGTCGCCGCAGGCCTGGTCGTCGCGGAACTGGCGGGTGTCGAGCATGTGGAACGTGGCGAGGGTGCCCCAGCGGACCCGGCGGTAGAGCTGGATGCTGTTGCCGGAGGGGGTCGCGGCGGCCCGCAGCGGCATGTTCTCGAAGTAGGCCTGGTACGCGGCGGTACGACGTGCGGTCCACTGGGCCGTCGTCAACACGGGGCTGCTGTCGGCGCGGACCATGTCGGCGTAGTTGTTCTCCACCTCGTGGTCGTCCGGCACGACCAGCCACGGCGCGATCGCGTGCGCGGCCTGCAGGTCGGGGTCGCTGCGGTAGAGCGCGTAGCGGCGCCGGTAGTCGGCCAGCGACACGATCTCGCTGCCGAGGTGCTGGCGCACGGCGCCGGCGGTGGCGCCGCCCTCGTAGATGTAGTCGCCCAAGTGCAGGATCAGGTCGGGGCGGTCGTCGGCCATGCGTCGGTAAGCGGTGTAGTAGCCCTGCTCGTAGTGGGCGCACGAGGCGAAGGCCATGGTGAAGTCTCGCCCGACCGTGTTCGGAGCCGGCGCGGTGCGGGTCCGGCCCACCGGGGAGATGAATCCCTGGGCCCGGAACCGGTAGTAGTACTCCGAGTCCGGGGCGAGTCCGCCGGCCAGCACGTGCACCGCGTGGGCCTGTGCGTAGCGCGCGGTCGACGTACCGGAGCTGACGAGGGTGGTGAAGTTCTGGTTGGTCGACACCTGCCAGTCGACGGCGACGTCGGCGTTGGGCATGCCGCCCTGACCGTCCGCGTTGGTGGGTGCGGGAGCCAGACGCGTCCAGAGAACCACGCTGTTGTCGTCCGGTTCGCCGGACGCGACACCGAGAGTGAAGGGGAACGGAGTGGAGGCGGCGGCCGACGGCTGGGCCACCGCCCCGAGTTGGAGCGCTGCGACGCTCGCGGTGGTGAGCCCGCCTAGGATGAAGATGCGGCGACTGAGGTTGCTCATGGCCGCAGATGCTCGCGGTCGCAGGTGAACTTCCCGCCCCGCGATGAGGGCGGTCAAGTGACATGACAAAGCCGCGAGTTGGTGGGTTTTGTATGGGTGTCGCGGGTGTTTGAGCTGGGATTGCGCCGCTGATCAGCCGTTGCGGTTCAGCCGCACTGTTCACATCCTCGGCCTCCGTTCACCGCCCGTCCAATGACGGCCCTGACACGCAACCCGTCCTTCATCTGCCGACATGCCTCGACCCGACGAGCAGCACATCCTGACGGGCCCTCACCTCGCACGCTGGGGAGTCCAGTGGATACCACCGATGTCTCCCGGAACGCGCCAAGGCATCACGCCGGTCGGATGCTCGCAGCGGCCGGCGAGAACGCAGCCGCCATGCTCGGTGTCCGGCGACTGCACAACCTCACCCTCGGCGGGTAACCCTCCGGAGCAGGTGAAGGCCCACCCTGCACAAGACGGCGTGCAGATCGTTTACGGGACAGCCCTTGGGCCCAACAGGACCCGCCGGTCGGCCGTGTACCGAGGAGGCCGGACTCGTCGAACGCGTAGGCACGTGACCGAAGTCGCCAGTGGATTGCGACGGACCATCCCCGCCGCCCGTATTGTTTCGCAGACCTCATTTGCATGAATCCGGGCGCCATCTTTCTTGGATATGCGCGCCATTTGTTTCGTCTCCATTGAACCGAATGCCGGCCGCCCCCGGTCCGGAGTCCAGCCGGCTCGGGTATTCGCATTCTTCGACGAGTCCTCGACCTCAACTCGCCTGCAATCCAGCCACGTTGAGCCATGCCGGCGTCTTTCGGGAGGCCATTTCTCTCACATTGGGTCTGATCATGTCTTACGTGATGTCGAATCTGCCGGTACTGTCACGCGAAACAAGGTCCGACAGACCGGCAGGAACTTTGTGCCGCGCTGGCGGCCGACCATGCTCATCTCGGAAAGAATCACTCTTATCCATGCGAAGAATCAGAAATTCATCTGTACCTGCCGGCAGACGCGTGGCGACTGCGGCCGCTGTGGCGCTGGCCGCCTTGGTGGTCCAGCCGCTCCTGCCCGCCTCGGCTGTTTCCGGGGGTGGTGCGTCGGAGCGGGCGTCGATCGGGGCGGCGGCATCTCGTCCGGCCGCGCGCACCGTCACGCTGATCACCGGTGACAAAGTGACGGTAACCACCGACGCCCTGGGCAGGGTCACCCGTTCCGTGCAGGGTGTGGACGGCCGGCTCACCGGCGTCACGACCTACAAGGTCGGCAAGGACGTCTACATGTACCCCGACGCGGCCGTTGGTTACGTCGCGGCAGGGAAGCTGGACCGTGAGCTCTTCAACGTCACGAAGCTGCTGGCGGACGGTTACGACGACGAGCAGCGCAGCAGCCTGCCCCTGATCGTCACCTATACCGACGCCGCCGTCCGCGCGCGGACCCAGGGCGTGCCGTCCGGCGCCGCCAGGACCCGCACCCTGAGCAGCATCCAGGGGGCGGCGCTGTCCGAGTCGCGGTCCAAGGCCGGTGACTTCTGGCAGTCGCTCACCGGCGGCACCGCGACGGCGAGCGGCCGCGGTGCCGATGCCGATGCCGGTCGCCAACTGCACGGCGGGATCGCGAAGGTCTGGCTGGACGGGAAGGTCAAGGCCGCTCTGGCCGACACCACCGCGCAGATCGGCGCACCGCAGGTATGGGCAGGCGGTGACACCGGCCAGGGGGTGGACGTGGCCGTGCTGGACACCGGTGTGGACACGCAGCACCCCGACCTGGTCGGTCAGGTTGCCGCGAGCGAAAGTTTCGTGCCCGACCAGGATGTCGAGGACCGCAACGGCCACGGCACCCACGTGGCCTCGACCATCGCCGGCACCGGCGCCGCTTCCGACGGCAAGGAGAAGGGCGTCGCGCCCGGCGCGCGCCTGCACATCGGCAAGGTGCTGGACAACGAAGGCAGCGGCCAGGACTCCTGGCTTCTGGCGGGTATGGAGTGGGCCGCCCGCGACCAGCACGCCAAGGTCATCAGCATGAGCCTGGGCGCCGGACCCACCGACGGCCACGACCCGCTGAGCGAGGCCGTGAACCAGCTCAGCGCCGAAACCGGTGCGCTGTTCACCATCGCGGCCGGCAACGACGGCCCCTACACCGTCTCGACGCCCAGTGTCGCCGACGCCGCGCTGTCCGTCGGCGCGGTGGACACCTCGGACACCCTGGCCGAGTTCTCCAGCACCGGCCCGCGTCAGGGCGACGCCGGCCTGAAGCCGGAGCTGACCGCACCCGGCGTCGATGTGCTGGCGGCCCGCTCGCAGTACGCCGAAGACGGCACCGGCTACTACCAGACGCTGAGCGGGACCTCCATGGCCACCCCGCACGTCGCCGGCGCCGCCGCGCTGCTCGCCGCCGCCCACCCGGACTGGACCGGTCAGCAGCTCAAGGACGGCCTGGTCAGTACCACCCACGCGACTCCCCAGTACAGCCCGTACGAGGGCGGCAGCGGCCGCCTCGACGCCTCCGCCGCGGTCAAGGGCACCGTGTTCGCCACCGGCAGCGTGTTCGGCGGCTACCGCGACGCCTCGGCTCCCACCGGCCAGAAGACCGAGAAGGAGGTGACCTACACCAACACCGGGAACGCCCCGGTCACTCTCGACCTGGCGATCCAGGTGCCCGCGGCTCCCGCGGGCGCGTTCTCGCTGTCCGCCCGCCAGGTGACCGTCCCCGCGCACGGCAGCAGCAAGGTCACCCTCACCACCGATTTCGGCCTGATCAAGGGCGACACCACGACCTCGGGACAGATCCTCGCCACCGGCCCGTCCGGTGCCCTGCTGGCCCACACCCTGATCGGCGCCTACCTCCAGGCTCCGCGCTTCACCCTCACGCTCAACGGCAAGGACCGCAGCGGCCGCCCGATGACCGGCGAGGTGTACCTGATCAGCGAGAAGACCACCATGGGGCCGCTGCAACTGGACGCATCGGGCACCGGCACGGTGAACGTGCCGGCCGGGACGTACCTGGTGACCCTCGAGGGCGACGTCCAGGGCGCTCACGGACCGCACTCCAAGGGCAGGGCGATCCTGACCGCCCCCGAGGTCGTCGTCGAGAAGGACACCACGGTGAACCTGGACGCGTCCGGCGCGAAGCAGGTCTCCGTCCGGACCCCGCAGGAAAGCACCCCCGCGGACACGCGCATCGACCTCTACCGCGGGTTCGACAGCGGGAACTCCCTGATGATGCAGCGGTGGCCCTCCACCGAGTACGACAGCGTGTGGGCCCTGCCCACCAAGCCGGTCACCACGGGCACGTTCGGGTTCGGCGGCGACTGGCGCCTGACGGAGCCGGCCCTGACGGTCGCCTCCGACACGCGCACCTTCGACGACATGATCGTCGCCCGCGGACAGACACCGCTCAAGGACGGTACGCGCCGGCTCAAGGCCGTCTTCGCCGGTGAGGGCGGCAGCGACGCGTACGCGGGCCTCAACGCCTCGGGCAAGGCCGTCGTGGTCCGGCGCAGCGATTCCGTCGGGCCGGCCGAGCAGGCGCAGCAGGCTGCCCAGGCCGGCGCGAAACTGCTGCTGGTCGTCAACGACAGTGACGGCCGCCTGGACCCGTGGGGCACCGACCTCGACAACCCGTACGCCCAGGAGGGGAACCCGCCTCCCCTGACGGTGGCCTCGCTCACCGCGGACGAGGGCGACGAGCTGATCGCCCAGATCAAGCCGGGCCGGAACATTCCGCTCGAGGTGACCTACCAGCCCACCACGGACTACCTGTACGACATCAGCAAGCACTGGGACGCCATCCCCTCGGACCCGACCTACCGGCCGGAGAGCGGCGACCTCAATCGGGTGGATGTCTCCTTCCGCAACAACCGGCCGGCGCGGGCCCTGGAGTTGCGTTCCGCGGTGTGGCAGACCTTCTACGGGTCGAACCCGCTGCCCACTCCGGCCCAGGCCGAGCGCACCGACTGGGTGTCACGCGACACGGACTGGGTGGAGCAGGCCGATGTCAACCAGCAATTGCAGATCAGCAGCGACTTCGTGAAGCGGTACCCGAGCGGCACGACCTCGCACCTGGCCTACTTCGGGCCGATCCAGCGTCCCCGGTTGAACAGCACCTTCGTCCCGGTGCGGGTGGGCGACCAAGTGCTGGCGGTCATCCCGGGGTGGGCCGACTCCGAGCCGGGGCACGTCGGCAGGACCCTGTTCAACACCGGTGTCCGCAACAGCGTGAAGATGTACGAGGTACTGCCTGAGGGCGATCCGCTCCTGCTCAGGGAGTCCACCACCGACACCATCGGCAGCCCTCGGTACCCCCTCACGCTGGACAGTCCCGACAAGCGGCCGTACCGCCTGGTCTCGGAGAACGCCCGGGACTTCTGGGAGAACGACTACTCGGTCACGACCAGGACCGAGTGGGGCTTCACCTCCGCGCAGCCCGCGCCCGGCACCTACGCCGTTCTGCCGCTGATCCAGCTCGACTACACGGTCGAGGGCATCAACGCGGAAGGCAAGACCGGCCGCCATGCGGCGATCACCGTCACTCCCTCGCACCTCGCCGGAGCTCCCGCCTCCGACACCATCGGAACGGTCGGCCTCGACATCTCCTACGACGACGGCGCCACGTGGCAGCACGCGGCCCTGACCCGTACCGCAGCCGGCTGGAGCACCAGTCTGAAGGCCCCCTCCAAGGCGAAGTTCGTGACCCTGCGCACCAGCGCCGCCGACAACCAGGGCAACACCGTCACACAGAAGATCAGCCGGGCCTTCGGCCTGAAGTAGGGACCCACCGGGCCGGCCCGGGCCGGCCGACCCATGGGCGGGACCGCATCCAGCGGTCCCGCCTCAGGCCGACAGGGCCACCGCAAGCCCTGGATCCCCGCCTCGTGTCCGAGGTGCCCCACCGGGGTTGCCGATGGGCGCAGCCCTGGCATCACGAGAGTGAGACGAGGAGCCCGGTTGCTCCCGCCGGCACTCCAGGCTGCCCGAGGGCGCGAACGTCGGCCTCGATCGTTGCCGGGTCCAGGACGCCGGCACGCACGGCGCGGTAGCGGATGACCGGTATCTACACTCAGTATCCAGCTGGCGTCAGTGGGCGCCCCTCCCGGTGCGACACCCGGTCAGTACATGTGATTCCGGGAGCAGATGACCGGCAGCGCGACCTCGATGCCCGGGCTGCCGTCGCCGCAGGGCGGCCGGGACGCGCACCCCTTCGTGCACACGAAGGAGCCGAACGGCCCGTTCCTCAGGGATGCGACGGGGAGCCGATCGCATGCGGGTGATCACCCCCCAGTAGTCGGCGATGACGCTCTTTCCGTCCGCGACAGCGGCCGAGGGTCCTGACGCCGACGCCGCTATTACACCCGGGGCATGGTCGCCAGTGCCTTGCCTCGGCGGGACGACTGCAGCGATTGGGGCGGCAGCGACCCCATTGTCGTGGTGGGGTTCGTGGATGCGCCGTAGGGGTTGTTCTCTTCCTGGTGATTCTGGCCACCGCCGTGGTGGCTACGGTTGGGCCTCCTCATGGTTGACGGACTGCACCGCGCCTCGTCACCCAGTCGGCCAGGTACTCGCAGCGCGCGGCCGCGTACGGCGGCAGCCATTCGGCGACGTCCTGACCCGACTTGGACCGGTTGGAGCGCGCGGTGACGGCGACCAGGGCGCGTGATTCATGGAGGTTGTTGGCGTAGGACTGACGTTGGGCGGCAGGGGCCTCGCCGTGCTCCGATGACAGGTGCTCCTGCGGCGCGCCGAGCTTCGGCCACCCTGGACAGTCCGCCCCGACCCGTGATCAGACTGGCTACTTTCATCTGCCCGCGGCTGCCGTATCAACGGTCACATTGCTCGATGTCCAGATGGAGCGGGCCCCGAAGAACGGGGCTGGGCCGGTACGGCGGCGGGTCGGCGACCAGCCTGGGGCGTTCGAGCCGGCGTACCAACTCGGTCAGCGCGATCTGCGTTTCCCGCCGGGCCAGCGGGCCGCCGAAACACAGGTGGATGCCGCTGCCGAACCCCAGGTGCTGGTTGTCGTGACGATCCGGGTCGAAGCGGTCCGGATCCCGGAAGCGCTTCGGATCGCGGCTGGCTGAGGCCAGCACGAGCATGATCCGCGAGCCCTGGGGGATGACGGTGTCGGCTACGGTGACGTCGCTGTAGGCCACCCGCCAGGGGAGGATGTGGACGGGGGGCTCGTAGCGGAGCAGTTCCTCGACCAGTGGCACGACGAGATCCGGTTCGTCGCGCAGTCGCTGCAGCATCTGCGGGTGGCGCAGCAGTGTCAGCACGCCGTTGGTGATGAGGTTGACGACGGTCTCATGGCCGGCGACGAGGAGCAGTCTGGCCGTGGCGACGATTTCGGCGTCGGCCATCCGACCTTCGGGCCCGTCGTCGTTGGCCAGCCGTGACAGCAGGCCGCCTCCCGGTCGGCGGTGGCTTCGTTCCACCAGGTCGCCGAGGCACTCCCGCAAGTCACTGCGGGCCCGTACGCCCTTGTCCAGCTTCTCCTTCGGGTCGGTCTCGGGGTTGTAGTCGACCGAGTTCATCAGGTCGCGCACCCAGCGGTGGACATGCGGTTCTCTCTCGCGTGGCACGCCGAGCAAGCGACAGGTCACGGTCACGGGGAAGGGGAAGGCGAAATCGTCGACGACGTCGATCCGCTCCTTGCCCGCGACATCGTCGATCAGGCCCGCGACGACGGCGGTCAGGTCGCTTTCCATGCCGATCACCAGCCCCGGGGTGTGCGGGGGGCCGAAGTGGCGCATCGCCATACGCCGCAGGCGATCGTGCTCGGGCGGGTCCATGTGGATGAACGACGACGCGGCCCCTCCCTCGACCGGGGGAGGCGGCTGCGACAGATTACGCAGGTCGGAGCTCAGATGCGGGTCATTCAGCACGTCCGTGATCTCACGGTACGTACTGATGACGTAGCTGCCGTCCTCTTGCCGAGCCACCGGCGTCTCACGCAACTCGGCATACAGCGGGTACGGGTCCGCCCGTGCGGAATAGTCGAAGATCCGTTGCAGGGTGCCGGATGTCGCGGTCGCGGTCGTCCGGTCTTCCCCCTGCGGATGCCGATGCCGGTGCACGGCCGTGACGTGGCGCCCACCGGGGTCCTGGCCGGTCACGACCACTGTGGCGCCCTGAGCGAGCTGGATGGGGCCGGGGAGGCCGACGGGCACCGGTTTCATGTCGGCCGGCTGGTCCGGCGTGGGACATGGGGGCGGGAAGGGCGCGGCCGTCTCGATCAGGCGTCGGTAGTGGTCCAGCCACGTGCCGTTGTTGAAGCTCACGGCAGCCGTGACACGGCCCCGACAGCCGTATGCGGTGACGAAGCGGTGGTCGTCCAGCGAGCCCTGGGTAACGGCCACTTCGTCGGCGAAGGTCGGCACACCTACGGACTTGATGTTGACGCCGAACTGGATCGACCAGAACAGCGGGATGGACCGGTGGGGCCGGCGGTCCTCCGGGAGGCTGACCATGTTGTGTGCCGCGACCTGTGCCTGCTCCACGGCGTTGGCCCAGTGCTCCATCGAGATGAGCCGGTTCTCGTAGAGGGGGTTCGGGCAACGTGCCACGTCTCCCGCGGCGAAGACGTCGTCGGTGACACGGCCGTTGATGTCGAGGGCGCGGCAGCCCGTGTCGCACGTGATGCCCCATACGCCCGCCGCCAGTCCCGACTCCCGCAGCCACTCGGTGTTCCGGACGCTCCCGAGAGCCACCACCGCCACATCGGCGTCGACCGTACTGCCGTCGTCGAAGTGAGCTCGGCGAAACCGTCCCTGCCCGTCGCCCTCCAGTCGGGTGACTTCGACACCGCACCGCAGGTCGACTCCGTGAGCGCGCTGCATGGTGGCTGCAACCTCGCCGATCATGGCGCCGAGCGCCCCGACCAGCGGGGCCGGTGCGAGTTCGGCGACGGTCACCGGGATGCCCCGCTTGCGGCAGACGGAGGCGATCTCGCAGCCGGTGAATCCCGCACCGATGACCAGCACGCGCGAGGGCCCGGCGGCGAGGGCTCGCTGCAGGTTCTCGGCATGCTCGCGTGTACGGAGGACGAACACTCCGTCCAGGGCCGCCTCGGACTCGACGCACCAGGGCCGGGCCCGTACCCCGGTGGAGATCAGCACCCGGTCGAAGGGAACCTCGCGTCCGTCAGCGAGTCGTACGTGGTTCGTCGCGAGGTCCAGCCCGCTGGCTGGCACGCCACGCAGCCACTCCGCATCGATGCCACGGCGGCGCGGCAAAGCGGTGCCCTGGGCCGGCACCCACCCGGTCAGTACTTGCTTGGACAGGGGGGGCCGGTCATAGGGCTCGCCCAGTTCGTCACCGATCATGGTCAACGATCCGGCGAAGCCCTCGTCCCGTAGAGCCTCGGCAGCCCGCAGTCCCGCCAGGGATGCCCCGACGACCACGATGCGGCCATCGCGCTTGAACGCACGCTGGTGGTCGGCGCTGGTCATGGCTGTGGGTCCGCCGGCGGTGCGTTCCGCGCCTCCCGCTGGTCGACCAGGATTGCCTGGACCGGGCAGGAGGCCGCGGCGCGGAGCACCTGGTCGCGCCGGACGTCATCCGGGTTCGGGTCGTACATGAGCGCTTCCTCACCTTGCATCCGGAACGCCTCCGGAGCCAGGAACGCGCACTGCGCGTACCCCGCACATCGGGAAAGATCAACGACAACCTTCACCCCGGCCTCCACAGGGAGTGGCCGCTGCAGTCCCTCGAGCCGACGCCGCTTCGTCGCGCGAAGGATTCCCCCCGGCACCTGCCCCGGGAGGCGAGAGGGGGTGCACCGGGCTCGTCGGGTCACCCCGGAAAGAATTGATCATCGCGGCTCAGCGATCGGCGCCTGACTGGTGACGGAGCCCAGCTGCGGCTGCATTTGCTACGCAAGCGGCGTCCTGCGGATTGCCGTTCCGACGAAACCCGTATGGCTCGGTATGCCGGAAAACCGTCACAAATCCAGCGTAACAGTGGCACGGACACCGGCGCGTCCGATTGCCCGGGAGACGTCGGCATCCAACGGGGCACGCCGTCGATCGCGTGGACAGGCTCCGAAACGGGAGCTCGATATTCACAGCCGTCGCCACGGGTACCGCCACGAGATGCTCGCCGACCTCCCGCCTCAGGACAGCCGCACCTCGGTTCAGTCGAAAGGAGTCTGCCGCAGTCGGACTCGCGTCCGCTGCACGCCCCGCTGCTCCGGCGGTTGACACGGAGCACGGCGGGCACCGTCTGCCTCGGCGTGCCTGTCGGCCTCGCGCGCACGGCAGCGTGATCAAATGGGGCATGGCATCGTCCTGGACCGGTAATCGGGTACGCCTGCGCGCTGTCGAGCCCGACGATTGGACGGCATTCGCGCGTTTCGCCGACGATGACGGGCCGCGAGAGGGCCGGCTGGATGTGCCGAGGTCTGCCGAAAGCTACCGTGCCTGGGCGCAGGAGCAGGCCGTTGCCGACTGCGACGACGACCGCTTCCGGTTGGCGGTCGAAGCGACGGCCACGGGAGAGTTGGTCGGTACAGTCGGCTCACATCGCACCGGCCCCCGCTCAGGCTGGTTCGAATTCGATATCACCATCGGCGTCGGTCATCGGCGCAAGGGCTATGCGACGGAAGCCGTGGTGCTCCTGCTGCGCTTCATGTTCGCCGAGCGGCGCTATCACAAGTGCCTGGCGGCGGTCTTGGCCCACAACGACGCATCGCTGGCACTTTTCCGTGGGCTCGGCTTCACCGAGGAGGGGCGCTTGCGGGAACACGTTTTCTTCGCCGGCCAACATCACGACCTCGTCATGATGGGCATGCTCCGCAACGAGTTCGACCGGGGACACACGATGAGCAAAGCGTGACCGGGATCCGAGGATGCGTGGAACGGTACCCGGAGTTCATTGTTGTTTGTGGTTCTCGGGCGGGACGCCACCGAGGCAGGGCAGCCCTCAGCCGCGCAAGGTCGCACGCAGGTGCAGGCCGGTGGTTGCGAGACCTTCGAAGGTGGTGACCCGGTAGCCGGGTCCCGCGCCGGGCGGCTCGCTCACGTGGTACCGGCGGGCCGTCTGCGCGGTCATGAGCGTGAGCATGGCCATGGCCAGAGCGGCTCCCTCACAGCCATGCGGCCCGGTCCCGAAGCCGAGGAAGACCCCGGGGTTCGCCGACGAGCCTGAATCATCGAGCCAGCGTTCGGGCCTGAAGCGGTCCGGTTCGGCATGTTCCCGTGCATCGCGGTGGGCGGTGTAGGGGCAGACGAGAACGGTGGATCCAGCGTCGATGGTGTAGTCGGCGAGCTGAGTCTGTCGCGGGGCGTGCCGGGTGAGCAACCAGCTCGGGGGATGCAGCCGGAGCACTTCGCGTACCAGCGCCTGGGTGTACTGCAGGTTGCCGAGGTGGGTGCTGGTCGTCGTGGCCGGGTCGTCGGGCAGCAGGGCGGCTTCGGCCGCTACGCGGTCCGCGGCCCGGACGTACCGGGCCAGGTGGAGCAGGATCCATCCAGCTGCCCGGGAGGGTGTCTCGAAAGTGGCGACCGTGATCCCGGGGAGGGTGTCGAGGATGACTTCTTCCGACAGCAGGCCGTAGCGGGGGGAGGGCCGGAGCATCTGTCCCAGCACGTCGTCACCGAGCCGGCCCGATGAACGGCGCCGGCGGACGACGGGCCGCAAAGCATGGGTAAAGGCGACTTGCCGCCGTGTGCGGAACCGCCGAGCCGGTGTGGGGACCCAGCGCGGCAACACCCAGTGCGAGGGGCGTACGAGCACCTCGCGGGCCACGAAGAGCTGCCAAGCCAGAGGCAGCAGGGCGGGAGCGTCTTCGGAGAAGAGGTAGCGCACGCCGATCTCTGCCAGCACAGGACGGACCAGGGGGAGAATCTCGACATCCCGGCCCGCGGGCCACTGGTCGGCAAATCGAGCGGTTCCGGTGGCGATCTCACCGATCTGGGCAGCAACCGCTTGCGGGCGCAGTCCGCGCATGCGGGCGGCGCGAGCGTGCAGCCGTTCCTGGGGCGTCGGCGCTCCGCCGGCCCGCTTCAACGGCGGGAAGAGGGGGGAGGACGGCTTGGGGAAATCCTGCGCGCGGCGCAGGACCGCTTCGCACACCTCGGCTGTAGCGGCTACGTAGACACCTGGCTCCAGCTGCCAGACGTCCCCGCACTCGTCAGCGCCACGGCACACGATTCCAAGCCGGTCGCGGCTCCAGGCCGCGAAGCTTCCTCCGGGCAACCGCGGCGGCTCATTCGCTCGGCCCATGGGATCGCCCCTGACTTCTCGAACCAGTCAGGCCCATATCGTCGGCAACATGGCCAGGAGCCGACGGGAGCCTGGGCGCCCGCCGACTTGATGGTCACACCCTGTCGTCGACGGTGTGCGTGCCCCAGTCGTGGGCCCCGTACGCACCGTAGTTGCGGGTGAAAGACAACTTGGCGAGCAGCTTGGCGATCATGAGGCACTCCTCTCGCTTGCCTTCCAACTCCCTCTACCATACGTCCAACTTCTACGCATATGGCGCATGGATGCAGGGCGCGTGCTTGAGGGCGGGTAGCAGCCGCCGACCCCCTGCCGGGACCACCTCGCAGACACCAGACCGACTGCGGTGACGGCCGTCACCGCCTCCACGCGTTGTCAGCGGTGGCGGCGACCACCAGCCGTATCCTGCGGGTGGGCGCGTCACGACGTGTCGGACCGGGACCAACGGTGAGGGGCGTCGCGGCCGCCATGGTCACGGCGACAGCCGTTCCGTGCTCCTCGTGCGTTTCCCAGCGCGGCGGGCCCTGGAGGCGACGATGGCAGGTTGTCCCGTCGTTGCAGCCCTGCACAGCTGCCCGCGTCGCTGCCGACGTGCTGCAGACGCCGACCGGGGCGAGTCCCACCTGTCACGTCCGTGTTGTGGCGCGGCGAGGACCATACTCAACGGGGTCACCTGGCTGTGGTGGCGCAGCAGGGGCGGCGGATGACCGCAGTTGACCGTCCTGACACCCTCTTCCTCGCTCCGTGGCCGGTCGGGAGTTTCGTGACAGGAGCGAGTGAGAAGAAGTGCATGGCGAACCATGGGTGATCGGATTTTCGTGGAATGGCTGCTCCCCGCAGGGTCCGCAGCTTCTGTGCCGTCCACACCGCCGGATACTGCCGCACCAACGAACGGTTCCTCGAACACGCGGGCGGGCAACGGCGCGGCGCTCGGTGGCGGGACACCCACGTCAGGGTCACCGGCCCCGCGGTGGACGGGCTGGCCGCGGCCTCCGCCCAGAACTGGGCCGACTGTCGGCGCAACGGGCTCTTCGACGACCGCGACCGCTTCAGCGAGCACGAGCAGAGCGGAGGCGCGATCGCCCAGGTCGTACGCGGCTCGGCGAGCGTCGGCTGTCAGGACATGCGCACCCTGCTCCTCGTTCGTGGTGATCGCCTCCGCGGAGCAGCGCACCCGGCTCGCGACCGCGTACTTCGCGCCCGACCCCCACTTCGTCGGCCTGCTCTGCCACGCGGCGGCGCGCGGTGTAAAGGTGTGATGACCTTGGCCTGCATCATCGTCGGCAGGTAGCGCCAGATCCGCACACCGCAGTCCAGGAACCGCGTTAGTACCGCTGCCCGCCCATCTGGCAGACGCGTTTGTCGGCGTACGGCCCCGGCAGCAGGATCTCGACTTCAACCGCCGCTCCCTCCACCACGACGAGGAGGTCATGCTGGCGGTGCTCGACCAGTCCTTCACGTCCGTCCTCGACGCCCACTTCGACAAGGACCTGCTGCGCAGCGCCCCCGTCGACGGCACCCGCCGGCACGACCGGCCGGCACTGGAGCGGGTCCAGGAGGTGGCGACCGCGCCCATCCGCCGCTTCGTGTGAGCATCATGGTGTCGCCCCACGAGACGGCCGCCGGGGCGTACGGACACCGGGCGCGTCAGCGCACCGCTCACCCTGGAGGGCGACATCGACGTCAACACCAACCCCGAACCGGCATCGACAGGCAGCCGGACCGACGCCGCCGTCGCGGCGGCGCACGAACCGTTCCCCGCCGACCTGGAGGTCGCGGCGGTCGCGGAGCTGTCGGCCCTGATGGCTTCGGGCCGCACGACGAGCGTCTCCCTCACCCGCGCCTACCTGCGGCGCATCGAGGACCTGGACGTCGGAGGACCGGCCCTGAACGCGGTGCGCTGCGTCAACCCCGCCGCCCTGCAGGAGGCCGCGGTGGCCGACGCGCGCAGGGCCGGCGGCGACCCAGGCGGGCCGCTGCTGGGCATACCGGTGCTCGTGAAGGACAACATCGACGTCCTCGGCATGCCGACCACCGCCTGTTCGGTGGTGCTCGCCGGTTCCCATCCAGCACAGGACGCGCCACTGGTGACCCGGCTGCGGGAGGCGGGGGCGGTGATCCTGGGGAAGGCGAACCTCACCGAGTTCGCCAACTACCTCACCGTCGGCATGCCCAGCGGCTACAGCTCGCTGGCCGGCCAGGTGCTCAACCCGTACGACCTGAGCGAGACGCCGAGCGGCTCCAGCGCCGGTTCGGGGGTCGCCGCCGCGGCCGGACTGGCCGCCGTCACCATCGGCACCGAGACCGACGGCTCCATCCTCAGCCCGGCGTCGGCCACGTCGGGGGTCGGGGTGAAGCCCACCCTGGGCCTGGTCAGCCGCACCGGCATCGTGCCCATCGCCTCCAGCCAGGACACCGCGGGCCCGATGACCCGCACCGTCGCGGACGCCGCCGCCCTGCTCACCGTCCTGACCGGCAGCGATCCCGAGGACCCGGCCACCGCCGGCAACCCGCTCGAAGGGCACGACTTCACCGCCGACCTGTCACCCGACGCCCTGCGCGGCGCGCGCATCGGCGTCGTCGCGGAACAGACGCCCGAGGACGGCACGGACGAACGGGCTCTGTGGGACGCGGCCCTGGACGCACTGGCGCGACGCGGCGCCGAGCTCGTCGACGTCGGCATCGAGGCGCGCCGCCGGTACGACGTCGCCTCCCCGGTGCTGAGCCACGAGTTCAAGCGCGACCTCAACGCCTACCTCGCGCGACTGCCCGAGGGGGCACCGGTGCGCACCCTCGCCGACGTGATCGCCCGCAACGAGGCCCACGCGGACCTGGCCCTGAAGTTCGGGCAGACGCTCGCCCTGGCCGCCCAGGCCAGGGACCTCGGACCGGACAGCGCGGACACCGTCGAGTACAAGGCCGCCCGCGCCCGGGACGTGGAGGAGAGCAAGGACCGCATTGACGCCCTCATGGCCGAACACGACGTCACCGCCCTGCTGTTCGTGAACAGCGGCAGCTCGTCCATCGGCGCCAAGGCCGGCTACCCCTCGGTCACCGTCCCCGCGGGCTACCTGGCGGCCAACCGCAGGCCGTTCAACATCACCTTCCTCGGGCGGGCTTGGAGCGAGCCGCTGCTGCTCGGCTACGCGTACGACTACGAGCAAACGACGCGGCTGCGCAGACCGCCGTCCGCCGTCAACCCCACCCTGCTGCGCCGCCGTCCCCCGGTCCTGCCGGCGCCGAGGACGGCGGACGCGGAGCACTGACGGGCGGCCGCTCGCGGGACCGCCCCTGCACCCAGTGGCTGTCCCGTGCTCAGCCCTCCCCGGCGTCCTCCATCAGGCCCCGCGCTATTCGGCGGTGGTCTCGCGGAGTTCCTCGCCCACGAGCAGCCGGCGCGTGATTCCCGGGGGAGTCCAGGAACGGCAGTCGCCGCGCTCAGCCGAGTCGCGGCCACTGTCGTGCACGCGTCGGTACAGCCCCGGCGGCAGCAGGACCCGCATTGCGCCGTGCAGCTGCGCGGTAGCCGGGTCCGGTCCGTGCCGGGCAGGCAGGACCGATTCCGCCCACAGGTGCCCAGATCTGCTGTCGTCCGCCGCTGTTGTCGTCAGCCATGGTTGTCAGGTTCCGAGGCACGTCGGCGCCCTCGCAGCTGGCGGTAGATGCGGTACAGGCTGAAAAGTGCGACGCCCACGGCAGCCGCTGCCGGCCAGCCCAACGAGCCCCCGTGGGTGGATATATCGCCGTAGAGCTTCATCAATGCAGTCCCGAGCAAGAGCCACGGCATAACCTTGTCCACGATGCCGCCATCTTCGAACGGATCTCTCACTGGCCCCCCTGTTCACCTGCTGTCACCGTCGTCCACATCCTCGCAGGTGATTCGCCGCGTATTCGAGGCGCTGGCCACCTGGCCGGGCTCGGGTGGTGGGCAAGCCAGGGATGACGTCCCGGTTCGGCGTGGCCCGGTGGCGGGTGCCGGCTCGGGGACGGCAGCTCCGAAGGGGGCCTGGACGGCCATGGCCGTGGTGGCGGCCGCGCCAGCGCTCCGATCAGAAGCCCGCCGACGGGTGGGCCGGCGCTGGTGCTGATCCAGTTGGTCGTCTCGAACAGACTGTTGGCACGAGGACGGTGCTCGGGCAGACAAGTGCCTTCAGGTGCGCCCCACTCGCCGCGTCGAACGCGACAGATGCCGCCGTCTGGAGAACTCCGACGCATACAACGGGGCGAAGGTGATCCCGTCGAAAGCATGGCGACCGGAACGCTCACCAGCAGCACCCAGCGGGCCAGATCGGCAGTGATTATGACCGGCCGCTTGTACTGGTGCTCGATACGCACACCGAGCGGCAAAGCAATCACCCCACTGACCACTGCGGACGACGCAGCCAGCAAAGAGACCTGGAATGCGGAGGGATCCAACACGAGGAGGGCAATCAGCGGCAACGCCCCATGCCGACGGCACTGCCTGCTGCGCTGACCGCGTAGACACCCCACAACCATCGGAAGTCCTGCCCGAGTGTGCTCCCCCGTATCAACCGAACCTCCCGAGCGTGAAGGCGCTCAGCGTAGGGACTCGGCCCACCTACCACCTCGTGATCAAGCCATCACCAGACGCACCTCAGAGCTGAGCTCAGAAGCAGGTATCCACTCCCGCGTGTCAGCGGCCAGTGTCAATTCCCCGGGGACGGCCAGATGGCGGTCCCCGCCAGCGGCCAGTTACGGGTCGTCTCTGCCTTCGTCCTCCCTGTCAGTGGTGGCCGGCGAAGATCTCCCTGACCTCGCGGATGGCGTAGTAGACGAGCACGTAGCCGGCGGCCGGGTCGGCCCACCACCAGCCGACGGCACTGTTGAGGACCAGGCCGAGCAGGACCGCGGCGGCCAGCAGGCCGTCGATCAGGGTGACCCGGCCCTCGGTCTGCAACACGGGGTTGTCCAGCACGGCGCCGGTGCGCGCCTTGCCTGCGGCGAGGGCGAACATCACGGCGGCGGTGATCGCCGTCCAGATGATGCCCAGCGGCGAGTGGTGCGGGTGGTAGCCGGCCACCAGCACCCAGGTGGACTGCACCAGGAGGTAGACAGCGAGCAAGGCGAACCCGACGCCTATCAGCTTCAGCGCGCGGCGTTGGCGGGCCTCACCGGTGCCCGACAGCTCCCAGACCACCGTCGTCGAGGCGCCGATCTCGATCAGGGAGTCCAAGCCGAACCCGGCCAGGGCCACCGACCGCGCCGACCAGGCGGCGATCGCTAGGACAACGATGCCGATCACATTCCAGGTGAGGGTCGCGTACTCCAGGATGAAGCCCCGGCGCAGCAGAGCCGGGCGGATGGTGTCGTTCGCAGTCACCGCCCGAGTCTCTCAGCCACCTGAGGCAGCCTCCAACCGGGCACGGAGCGTAGCCAGTCAAACGGCGGTGACGTTCCCGTTCACAGTGCCCGACGACGACCACGAGGTCTTCTTGCTCCACCTGAAAGGCCAACCGAACGGCGGCTGCGGGAGCCTGTCCGCTGCAACCCCATAGGACGCGGGGTCCAGGTCGCCAATGGATGGCCCGGCCACGCCAGACCGCGCGGGTCGCTCATCGGGGAAGCCTGGAGCTGGCCGTCTCGGCCTGGAGTTGGGCCAGCTTCTCCGCGGACGGGCTGCCGGGTTCGGCATGGAAGACGACGATGAGCTGACCGTGGGTCCCCGCCACGGTGAGCCGCTCGTACTGCAGGGTCATCTCGCCGACGCCCGGGTGGTTCAGCCGCGCTACGCCGGCGCCGCGCGGGCTGACGTCGTGGCGGACCCACAGGCGCTGGAACTCCGGGCTGGCGGCCGTCAGTTCGCCGACGAGTTCCACCACTCGTCCGTCTTCCAGTTCTGTCCCTACCAGGGCGCGGAGGCCGGCCACGGCACGGATGCTCATCTCGTCCCAGTTGAGGTACAGGCTGCGCAGGTCTGTGTCGAGGAACGCGGCACGGATGACGTTCACACCCGGGAGGAAGATCGGGGAAATGGCGGTGGCCAGCGCGTTGGAGGCGAGGACATCCATGGACCGGTTGAGGACGATCACGGGTGTTTGCGACCACCACGTCGAGATCAGTTGTCGCATCCCTGGGCTGACGTGGTCCGGTTCAGGGAGCTCGTGGTTTCGCCGCGGCGGACCGGCCAGTGCGTGGAGATGGGCGGTGGCGGGTCCGTCCAGCTGCAGGACGCGCGCCAGGGCGTCGAGGACCTGCGGTGAGGGGTTCTGGTCCCGGCCCTGTTCCAGTCGCAGGTAGTAGTCGGTACTGATGCCTGCGAGCAGTGCGAGTTCTTCTCGGCGCAGGCCCGGCACCCGGCGGCGGCCGCCCGGAGGGAGACCGACGTCTTCGGGCCGGACGATTTCACGGCGGGCCCGCAGGTAGTCCCCCAGTTGCTTGCCACCCATGGTTTCCACGGTACGTCGTCATGTGCGTACGGGAGGAACCGAAGGGCCCTGTGAGTGGACTGGCCATTGATGGAGCGGCGGTTTGTCCGCGCCTCACCAGCAGGTCAAGAGTCCGACAAGGAGGATGTGGTGCCGGTCTTGGCAGATTACTCCCGGTGACCTTCGGTCGCGCTGCGGCGGGAGTCGCAGGGAGCGCGGGAACACGGATGCGGTCTCAGGCCCCTCCTACGGAGCGCTGCTCCTCGTTGGGGAATGGGGGCCGGTGACGTTTGCCGTCACCGACGGGAACTCGGCGTGTTCGACCACGGAGGCGAGGGTGGCGGTACTGGGCGACGTGTCGGCCCTCCACAGCACCGTTGGGTGGATGGCCGTCCGCGTCATGGCCTGGTGGGCCATGACGCGGACGTGGCGCGTGCCAGGTGGCGTCGTTCTCACGGCGGTCGCCTTGCCCATGCCGGCCGCTGTGCCGCCTGGTGCGCAAACGGCGGCCGGAGTTCAGGCGGCCGGCGCCGGGCCGGGTACGCCGGCGGTGATGCGGGCCGCTCCGGGCAGGCCGCGTGCTCCCTCCACCGCCCGGGCGGTGATGTCGGGGACGCTGTGTCCCAGGGCCCGGACGGCGTCGTCGAAGATGTCCATGTCGATGAGCTGCAGCGTCGTCAGGTGCTCGGCGTTGCCGGTGGTGACGGCGCCGCCGAGGGCCTGCAGGGCAAAGCTCGAGCCGGTGCCGGAGCGCAGGAGGTCGACCAGGGCGGCGATGTCCAGGCCGAGGTCCTGGGCCAGTTGGAGGATCTCCTGGACGTTGCGCTGGTTCATCATCAGCAGGGTGTTGTTCATGAGCTTGCCCAGCTGGCCGGCTCCTGTCGGGCCCATATGGGTGACCTTCTTCGAGAAGGTCTCGAAGACCGGACGGCACCGTTCGACGATCCGCGCGTCGCCGCCGACCATGGTGGTCAATCGGCGGGCGACCGCTCCGGCGTTGCCGCCGCTGACCGGCGCGTCCAGGACGTGAATGCCCCTGGCTGCCGCCATGTCGGTCATCTCGTTGGCGAACTGGGGAAGGCCGGTGCCGTGATTGACGATGACGGAGCCGGGCTTCATGCCGGCGAGCAGCCCGCCGTCGGTGAGGACCTCCCGGATGTCGGAGTCCTCACGCAGGCACAGTCCGACGATGTCGCCGGCTGCACCGAGCTCGGCAACGGTGGTGTGGACGGTGTAGGGCAGGCCGTCGAGCGCGTCGAGCGAGCTGCTGCGGCGGGCCCATACCTGGAGCGGGTAGCCGGAGTCGGCGATTGCGCGGGCCATGGGTGCGCCCTGGTCGCCCAGGCCGATCCATCCGATGTTCTGCAGCGCGTGGTTGTTCGTCACGTAGCTCTCTCCTGGGGTGATGGTGCTCGGGCTCGGCGGTGCCGGTGACAGGGTGTCCGTGCACGGGCGTGTGGGAGGGCCGGCTCCGGGTTCCGCTCGGGTGGAGCGGATGGAGCCCGGGGTGGGTCCGGCCTCAGCCACCGCCTGGTGGCTGACGGCCGCGGCCCGTTCTTCGTGTGTGCGTAACTCGTTCGCGTCCGGCGGGCAGGTGCGGCGTTCGTGGCGTCGTCCGCCTGCGGGGGACTTCCACCGGCGAAGTGGAGGTCATGCCCGCGTTGGCGCGGGGGGTGGTGGCGTCAGCCGCGGCCCGCCTCGCGCAGGAAGCGGTGGGAGATCTCCCAGATGCGGTCGGCGTTGTCGGGGTCGAGGGCGTAGGGGGCAACGCCGCTGGTCCAGCCGTTGCCGTCGGGCACCTGGATGGCCTCGTTGCAGTCCTCGAAGTAGTGGCCGCCGACACCGGCGAGCTGCGGAGACGTGGCGACCAGGAGGGTGGTGGCCGCGCCCTGCTCCACGGTCTTGCGCAGCTCCACGGGGGTCCGCAGGCCGCCGGTGTGCTTCTGCAGGTTGGTGGCGATGGCGCCGGGCATCAGGGCGTTGGCGGTGATGCCGTCGGCGGCCCAGCGCTGGTTCGCCGCGACGGCGAACAGCACGGTCGCGGTCTTGGACTGGCCGTAGGCGCCGATGGCGTCGTAGGCGCGGTAGCGGTAGTTGATGTCGTCGAAGACCACTGGGGAGATGAGGTGTCCCTGGGAGCTGACGACGACCACGCGGGCTTCGCCGTCGGCGGCCAGCGCGCCGTGCAGGCCGTTGGTCAGCGCGAAGTGGCCGAGGTGGTTGGTGGCGAACTGCATCTCCCAGCCCTCGGGCGTGCGCTGCAGTTCCGGGATGGCCATGACGCCCGCGTTGTTGACCAGCAGGTGCAGCGGGCCGCTCCAGGACCTGACGAAGGCCGCGACCGACTCCTGGTCGGACACGTCGAGGCGGCCGACGTGCACGTTCTTGTTGCCGGTCGATGCGGTGATCTCGGCAGCGATCTTCTCGCCCGTGTCGGTGTTGCGTACGGCCAGGGTGACCTCGGCGCCGATGGAGGCGAGGACACGCGCCGTCTCGACGCCGATACCCGAGGACGCGCCGGTGACGACCGCGCGGCGGCCGGTCAGGTCGATGCCTTCCGCGACTTCCGCTGCCGTGGAAGAAAATCCGAAGGAAGTGGTGATGCGAGTCATGGTGTTGAAGCCCTGCCTGTCGTGAGGTTCCTGGCGGCGAATGGAACGCCATTACGGATTTCCGGTCCCGACCTGTCGCGCAATCCCGGGCGAGCGCATTGACGAGAACAGTCCGGGGCATTACCGCTCAGGCCGACACAGCAATACTGGGCGAGGGCTCGATGCGGAGCCAGAACCCTGCGAACCCTGGGACTGGCAGGGCTATGCCCGGCCTCGTGCCGATTCGCCGGAACCTCTCGGACGGGTCCCGCGGAGCCTGGTGGGCGCAGGGCCGGCCATGTGCGGCGTACAGCGCCTGGCCTCCCGGTACGCCTTCTCAGAATGCCCTCGGCAGCTTTCCGCGTGCCCGTCGCGGACTGATCAGGCCGGAGGACGCGGGGATCGGCACCGGAGGGCGCAGGCGAGTCCTGGGCCTGGGTCGGGAGGAGCTCGCGATGCTCGCCGGCATCAGCACGGACTACCGGCTGGGCTTGGAGCAGGGGCGCGACGTTCAGGCGTCAGCACACCACCCTGCGGATACCGCATGCACCGGTCCCGCGACGCCGCGCCGCGCTCTTGCCCACGGTCGGCTTGAGTGGCCTGGCGCGTAGCAGCGTCATGGTCGCTACCTGTGCGTGCCGCGGGGGCCCGCCAGGCCGTCACACCACCCAGGCGCGCCCCCATGCGCCCGCCGCGCTCCCCCGAACCGTGCCGACACACAGCGGTGGCGGGGTTGTCCAGATCTTCGCCCCTGATGAGGCGGGTTTGGGCGGCCTGCCGGAACCGGGCGGACAGACCTGTGCATCCGAGGATGGTGCCGGCGCCGCTCCCGATGGTCAGTAGGGCCGGGCACCGGACCCTCACCCCTTCCAGAAGGGGAGTCGCGAGAGGGTATAAGAAAACACGTGGCCGCCGAGTGGGTGATCCGGTTCCCTTTGTGGTCAGATGGAACTGGCGGGACCGCCTGCCGGCTACTTCCCTCTCACCCTTTACCACTTCAAGCCGGCGGACATTCACTCCCCGCGGGTCCGCGCCGTAGCATTCGGTACTTTCGGAAGTAATTATCATGCCCTTTCCCGCATATTCTCGGAAGTACGCAATCCTGGGTTCCCTCGCGTCCGGGACGGCGTTCCGGCCTTGCCCGGCCCGGCCTGCTGTGGGCGCCGTCAGCCAGGTCGTCGAGCACGGGCGGGCACCGGAGCGGGGCATGGAGATCGCCCACAGGTCCCGAACCCGGCGCTGTACCGGTCGCGGCAGAAGCAGACCCCGACCACGGCCGAGTCCGGCCACCGGCCGACACCGACGTTCGACAAGCTTTGGCGCTATTGCCATACAAACGAAGGAATCACCATGGACCAAGAACTGAAGGACCAGACCGCACTCATCACCGGTGGCACCGCCGGCATCGGCCTGGAGACCGCGCGGCTGTTCGTCCGCGAGGGCGCCACCGTCGTCATCGCGGGAAGAAACCCCGAGCGGGGTGCCGAGGCTGCCGCCGAACTGGCGGGCGGTCCTGGCACAGCGCGGTTCGTCGCGGCGGATCTGGGCGACCTCGAAGCCGTCGCCAGGCTCGCCAAGGACGCCGGCCCGGTGGACATCCTCGTCAACAACGCCTCTCTGTTCCCCGTCGCGGCGACCGTGGAGCAGGATGTTGAGTCGTTTCAGAAGATATTCGACACCAACGTCCGCGGCACGTTCTTCCTCACTGCCGCGCTCGTACCGGCCATGATCGCCAAGGGTGCGGGAAACATCATCAACGTCTCCACCATGGCGGCCGTGATGGGTGTGCCCGGGGCCTCCGCCTACAGCGCCACCAAGGCTGCCCTGGCCTCGTTCACCCGCAGTTGGGCGGCCGAGTTCAGTCCCAGCGGTGTCCGCGTCAACTCGGTGGCACCCGGCCCGACCATCACCGACGGCGTTGTCGCCGAATGGGGCGACGGTGTGGCCGCGCTCGGCCAGGGCATCCCACTGCGCCGTACCGCCGGACCCTCCGAGATCGCCGAGGCCATCCTTTTCCTCGCCTCGTCCCGCTCCAGCTTCTTCACCGGCGCCAACCTCGCCGTCGACGGTGGGGCGACGGCCATCTGACCGCCCGTCCAGCGGGTGGCCAGCGGCCGTATCCGGATCGCCCGCCGCACCATGGACCCCCGCAAGGAACGTGAGAACTGTCATGACCAGTGCCGACACGACCACCACCACCGCCGCCGCAATCGGTCTTCTCCAAGACCGGGCGGCCATCGCCGATGCCATGCACCGCTTCGCCGCGGGTCTCGACCTCGCGGACGCTGAACTGCTCACCTCCTCTCTGACCGAGGACGCCGTGGTCGACGTCACCCCGGCGACCGAAAAGATCGGCCTGGAGTTCCCCGTCCTCGGTCCACGGGGGATGGTGGTCGGCGCGCTCATGGCAGGCGTCGGCCCGCTCGACACCAGCCACAGCCTCAGCAACCTCCGCATCGATGTCACCGCCGACACCGCCACCGTGCGCTGCAATGCGCAGGTCATGCACTTCCCGCCGGGCGAAGGCCCCGACCCGGCACGGACCCGGCACGCCCTGCTGATGAACCGGTACACCGCCGCGCTGGTCCGCCACAGCGAGACGTGGCGCATCAAGCACCTCCTGGGCGAGCTCGCCTGGTTCCAGGGCGACCCGGCGGTCCTGGGCTCCCCAACCTGATCCGGCCCGGCCGGCACGGTCCCATCGCCGGGGGCCCGGTCTGTGCGTACGCGATCGCCGCCACGCCGAGGTCGGGCCACAACCACGGGCCTCCAGTGCGGGTGTGCCTCACCCAGGGCGGCCCGGAGCACCGCCGGTGACGCCCGTCCTCCCGGGGGGCATCATCCCGGGCCGTTGCTCGCTGGATCATCTCTGCCAGGAAGGGGCCTTGACGCGATGGAGATCCGAGAGATGCGGGCCTTCGTGGCCGTCGTGGACGAAGGCGGCCTGTCGGCGGCAGCACGCGCGATGCACGTCAGCCAGTCCGCCCTGTCGCAGACGGTCCGCTCACTCGAACGCCAAGTAGGTGGGCGGCTGCTCGTGCGCGACCACAGTGGAGCGCGCCCGACAGAACTCGGCGTGACACTGCTCGCCCGGGCGCGGGCTCTCGTCGAGGAGCACGACGAACTCATGGCCACCCTCACTCGCCCCGCTGCCCCAGTGGGACGACTGCGCGTGGGGGTCCCACTGGAACTTCCCACGGACCTGCTGCCCATGGCGATCGCGGAGGTCAGCGCCACATATCCCAATGTGCCCGTGGACCTCCAGCACGCGCCCAGCACCGCACAGCTCGCGGCTCTGCGAGCCGGGGAGATCGAGATCGCCCTCGTGCGCGACCGCCCGACAGACGCCGTTCTCGACAGCGTTCTGGCAGTGGAGGAGTCCATGGGTGTCGTCCTCACCGTCTCGCGCGCGGATGAACTGGCCGACGCCGGCGGTGTACGGCTGCACCGCCTGAGCGGCCTGTCCTGGGTCGGCTTCGCCCGATCCGACGCGCCGGCATGGCACGACCAGGTCGTTGCCACCCTTCACAGCCACGGCATCACGGACATCGACAGCGCAGGAGACGATGATCGCCCTGTCCCGCGTGAAGTGAAATTCGCGGCAGTGGGAACGGGTCGCGCCTTCGCCCTCGCCTCACCGGCCTGGGTCCACCCCCTGCCCGGAGGGCTGGTCTGGCACCCCCTGATCGGCAACCCGGTCGTCCGCCACACCTGGGCCGTCTGGCGAGCCGACTCCCGGCAGCGCGAACTCGCCGCACTCGTCGCGGCGCTGGCGTCTCCGATCGCGTGTGGCCCGGGGTGATCCGCTCGGTCGGCTCAGCGTCACCGACCGCGCGGGGACGCGGGCGCAGTGCGGCTGCCGACTCGCAGTCGGCACGAACGCGGCGAAGCCGGAGCCTCGGCGAAATGCTCGCCGGGGCGACCGGGGTCCGTGATGCTTCCCTCCGCCGAGTAGCTCACGTGGATCAAACGGCCGATCAGCGCCGCGACGGCAGATTGCCAGACGTGAGCGGGAGTTGTCGGCGCGTCGGTGACGCCGCCGCCTGCCGGAGCCCCGAGGCCGGAGCGCCCGCCCCCCCACACCCGTGAAGATCCCCCGCGGCAGCGAGCCGGAATGTCCGGAAAGGCCGGCGCTCCCGTCATTTGCACCTACGGTAACGGGGCCACTTCACCCCGACGCTGCGCTGGGGCCCGCCCCCGTTTCCAGTGGCCCCGCCTCGAAGACGGGTCTAGCGTTTGACGGAGAACGAAGCGTCAGAGCGTTGTGCCACCGTCAAAGGGGACGAACTCGCGTCGATGGTGCCGATGTCCGGCCACGTCGATTCCCGGCTTGATTGCGTTCCATGCTCGGATACTTCTGGAGGGCAGCATGCTCCCCACCCATCACCGCACGGCGGCCATCGAGGGGCAGCGGGTCTTCTACCGCGAGGCCGGTCCTGCCGGTGCGCCGGTCGTCCTCCTCCTGCATGGATTCCCGAGCAGTTCCCACATGTTCCGTCACCTCATCCCTGCGCTTGCCGACGACTATCACGTGCTCGCGCCGGATCACATCGGCTACGGACAGTCCTCCATGCCCAGGGTCGACGAGTTCGAGTACACCTTCGACAACCTCACGAAGGTCACCGCCGGACTGCTCGACAGTCTGGGCATCAGCCGTTTCTCCGTGTATGTCCACGACTACGGTGCCCCTATAGGGTGGCGGCTGGCGCTCGATCCCGCGTACGAGGTGACCGCGATCATCTCGCAGAGCGGTAATGCCTATATGGAAGGGTTTGCCAAGCCCTTCTGGGACGACCTCTTCGCCTACGCCACGACCCCCGGAGCGGACACCGAGCCAGGCGCACGAGCCAAGTTCACGGCTGAGACGACCCGTTGGCAGTACGAGAACGGCGCTCCGGACAAAAGCCTGGTCAGCCCGGACAACTGGCTGCACGACCAGACTCTGCTGGACCGGCCCGGCAATGATGAGGTCCAGCTGGCGCTTTTCCGGAACTACCCGACCAACATCGACGGCTACCCCCAGCTGCAGGAGTACTTCCGCACCAGCCAGGTGCCGCTGCTTGCGGTCTGGGGCGAAGGCGACGAGATCTTCGGGCCTGACGGTGCGCGGGCGTTCACGCGCGATCTGCCGGACGCGGAAGTCCACCTGCTGCCGGCCGGGCACTTCGCCCTGGAAACCCACCTGACCGCCATCAGCGGCTACATCCACGGATTCCTCGGCCGCGTCCTCAGCTGAGCGCGACCGAGGCAGGTCCCCGCCTCACATGGCGGCGCGGGGCTCGGAGGCCGGCATCGTCCCCAGAGGCCCGGAGTAGGTTGCCGGCGGACGGCGAGCAAGTCCTCGACGTCGACACACCGCTCTACGGCGACCCGTACTCCGTGCCCGCGGTGCTTCCACGGTGCCCACGGCCTCCCCGCGGGTCCCTTTCGAACCCGGTGGGCCGCGGCCTTTGCCCGCGCGATCCACGGCCCGACGTGCACCTGGTCAGGGCAGCGTGGAAGGACTGTCGCCAGATCTACGTCCGCGACGCCCGGCCCCTGGTCGGCGTCCCCCCGGCCCCGCGGGCTGCACGCCGGGCGGGCCCCGGCAGCATCAGGACCGGGCTCAGGACCCGGCGGGCGTGGGATCCGCGGGCTCGTTCGTACCAGCTGCGCTGGCGGCGACAGCCGCGGTGGGTGACGGTGAGGGAAAGCCGAGGGCCACCGTCGTCTGAGATCGCTACCCCAAGGAGCGCGAGCATGTCCGAACGCCATACCGTCCTGCGGAGCTTGCACGATGTGGGACTGGCCGCATGGCACGGCGGCTCCCTGATGGGCGCGGTCGGCCTGAACGGCGCTGCCCGGGCCGAAGGTGGCAACGAGCGTGGAAACGCCCGGATCGCCGCTTCGGGCTGGGAGAAGTGGGCACCGGTCAACGCCGCGGCGATCGGCTGCCACCTGATCGGCGCCGGCGGCCTGCTCGCGGTGAACGCACCCCGCGTCGCCGTCCAGCAGGGCGTGGCGACCTCCACGCTGGTCAAGACCGTGCTCACCGGGGCCGCTCTGGCCGCCACCGCATACAGCGGCCTGCTCGGAAGGAAGATCAGGCTCGCGTCCTCCGACCGGCCGGAGGACGCGCAGAAGGCCACGGAGCACCCCGTCGACCTGACCACCGCGCAGCGTCATCTGGCATGCCTGCAATGGCTGGTGCCGGCGCTGACCGGTGGTCTGGTGATCGTCAACGCCCTGCACGGAGAGCAGCAGCGTCCCACCGAGCAGGTACACGGCATGTGGCAGCGCGCCCGCTCCCTCGCCCAGCACACCCCCTCACTGCCCCCTCACGTGCCCACTCACATGCCCACCACCAGCTGGCATCTGGCGTACTGACGCGCGCGACCGCGACACCTGCGAACCCGCGGACCGCACCCCGAGGCGACTCCGGCCTGCGCACGCGTAGTGGCCGGTCCGCGGGGCAGACGCAACGTCAGGAGGTTGACGACATGGTTCCTTTGCTGCTTGTCCTGCTACTCGCCCTGGTGCTGTTCGGCGCCGGGTTCGCCCTCAAGGCCCTGTGGTGGATCGCCATCATCGTGCTGGTGGTGTGGGCCCTCGGCTTCGTCTTCCGGGCCGCCGAAGGCGGCGGACGCCGCCGCTGGTACCGATGGTGAGCTGACACCATCCAACTCCAAGGGTGGGGCTCGTGCCGCCGACATGGCCGCGAACCCCACCCTTCGTACTTCCCACCCGCTCCGGGGGGTGGACGCAACCAAGGCGGCTCGCCGTCAACGCGCGGCGGCGCGCTCCGCCAACCCTGTTCCCCGAGGCCGCCCTGTTCCATGCGTGCTGCATTTCCAGAGGCCAGGGACGGCGGGCCCCGCGCTCGGGGTCGGACCGACGATGCGGTCACATTTCCGGTCGGACTCCGCGCGTCGGCCTGGGAGGCCGTCGTTCATGGCAGAGGCGCCGCTAGGCTTCCATCGTTGTCTGTCCTTCGCGGACAGGGCCCGGGGCCCCGCCGGCGACGCGGGGCCCCTTGTTCACGACGGTTCGACGCGGCCGGGACTGTCGGACTCTCCGAACCCGGAACTGATGCACCGGCATTCTGCGCAACGGACCTCCTGATGCGCGTTGTCCAGGGACTGTGCGTCCGTGAACTTCTCACAGCGAGTGACGCTCGATCCCCCGGAGGCTCTCAATTCGCGGCGGCCCTCTGCACCGGAAAGAGACAACCTTCAATGGCCAAGGGTCCGGCCCCCCGTGACCCGTCCCCAGGTCACAGAAAGCGCCGCACGGGGATGACGGCTGCTTCCTTCAGTCGCTGCGGCAGGGACCGGCGCTTCCACCGGTCCGCCTCGATCGCCTCGCTGCGTGTCAGGTCGTGATCGAAGTCGTCGTCCAGGATGCCGGTGAAGGTCTCGTCGAGGACGGCGAGCATGACTTCCTCGTCATGATCCATCGAGCGGCGGTTGAAGTTGGTGGAGCCGATCAGCGCGGCGACCCGGTCCACCGTCATGATCTTCGTGTGGAGCATCGTCGGCTGGTACTGGCGGATGTCCACGCCGGCTGCGAGCAGCGCCGCGTAGTGGTGCTGGCCCGCGAGTTGGCAGGCGCGCTGGTCGGTGTGCGGGCCGGGGAGCAGGATCTGGACCTGGACGCCACGTCGGGCGGTGGCGCACAGCAGGTCGATGAAGTACGGGTCGGGGGCGAAGTAGGCGGTTGAGAGGCGAAAGCGTTCCTGTGCGGAGGAGAGCATGACGCGGATGAGGGTCTGCAGGTCCTGCCAGCCGAAGCTGGCCGAGCCGCGCACCACCTGCACGGTCGAGGAGCCCGGCTGGGTGTGTTCGCTGAAGCGGTCGCGCTCGTCGAACAGTTCGTCGTGGCACTCGGCCCAGTTCTGGGCGAACGCGGCCGCGATCCCGTCAACCGCGGGGCCACGGACCTTGACGTGGGTGTCACGCCACTCCTCGGGGGTGCGGGCGTTGCCGCACCATTCCTCGGCGATGCCGACCCCGCCGGTGAACGCGGTGTGCTCATCCACGATGAGAGCCTTGCGATGGCACCGGTGGTTCTGCTTGAGCGGGGAGGTCCACACAGGTTTGCGGAACCAGGCGACCTGCACTCCGGCGGCGTCCATGTCGTCGAGGAGGTCCTGTTCGATCTCCTTGGCCCCGAAGCCGTCCAGCAGCAGCCGCACCCGCACACCGGCGCGGGCTCGGTCGGCCAGAGCAGCGGCGAAGTCGCGGGCTATCTGGCCGCGCCAGTACACAAACGTCATCATGTCGATGACGTGAACGGCCTCGCGGACCGCCGCCAGCATCGCGGGGAAGATCTCGTCCCCGTTGCGCAGCGGAACAAGCTCGTTGCCTTCGGTCGCGGCAACCCCGATCAGCCTTTCCAGACGCCGGCGCAGACGCTGCTTGCGCTCCTCCGCCTGCACCAGGCCGTCGCCACCCGGCTGGGGTGTGACAAGGGTCTTCTCGATACTCATGCGGTGCTTCTCCTGGAAAAACAGAAGTCGAAAAGGTGGGTGGGGCCGGCCACCTTGCCGCTGGCCCCACACCGCAGTCCCGGGGGCGCTGGTCCGGACTACTGGAGAGCTTGGGTGCGCAGCCGGGTGAGGATCCGGGTCAGGAGACGGGAGACCTGCATCTGGGAGATGCCGAGGCGCTCGCCGATCTGTGCCTGCGTCATGTCGTGGCCGTACCTCAGGGACAGGATCAGCCGGTCCCGCTCCGGCAGCTGCCGGATCAGCGGCTTGACCGCCTCGATCTCCTCCACCTTGCCGAAAGCGTTGTCGTCGTAGCCCAGCCGGTCGGCCCAGCCGGTCCCGCTGTCGCTCTCCTCGGTGGGCGGTGCGTCCAGGGAGGCGGCGGAATAGGCGTTGGCGGCCGTCATCGCCTCCACGACCTCGTCCTCGCCGATCTCCATCCGGGCCGCGAGCTCGGCGACCGTGGGCGCCCGGTCCAGCTCGACCGCCAGGAGGTCGGTCGCCTTGGCCAGGTCCAGGCGCAGCTCCTGCAGCCGCCGCGGCACGTGGACCGACCAGCTGGTGTCGCGGAAGAACCGCTTCATCTCCCCCACGATGGTCGGCAGCGCGAAGGTCACGAACTCCACCCCGTAGTCGGGATCGAACCGGTCGACCGCCTTGATCAGGCCGATCGTGCCGACCTGCAGGATGTCCTCCATCTGGTCCGCGCGCCGGGAGAAGCGGCGGGCCGCGAAATGCACCAGCGCCCCGTTCATCTCGATCAGCGTGTTGCGGACGTACTGGTAGTCGGCGGTGCCCTCTTCCAGCGTCTGCAGCCGCGCGAACATCACCTTGGAGACCTGCCGGACCTCCGGGGCCGTCATCGTGCCGGACACCTCCGGCAGCTCCTCCGGCGCACCGAAGTCTTGCGCCGTCTCGACCACGTCATCGGCCACTACCTGCATCCCAGCGCCCTCCTCAACCTGTTTCCTGGTGCGTTCTGCACTTCCAAGGCATCGCCCATCTGCCCCGGATCACGCCCGGCATTCGAACCTTCGGCGAAACGAGGCGGTGGCCGGAGTCGGGCAGGGCCGGGCGCCTGGCCGGGGTCGGCTCGGCGCGGCCTGGGGCGGCCACTCGAAAGGGCAGCCGGCAGGTCCGCGAGCCGTCCCGCGGCCGACACGCTACTGCCGTGGGAGCTTGGTGACGGTGTCGAGGTAGAAGGCGTCGATGCTCTGCACGGCGCGCTCGAAGTCGTCCAGGTTGACGGGCTTGGTGACGTAGGCGTTCGCGTGCTGCTGGTAGGCGCCGGAGACGTCGGCGGGCGCGGAGGAGGTGGTGAGGACCACCACCGGGATCGTCCGCAGGTCCTCGTCGGTCTTGATGACGGCCAGCAGTTCGCGGCCGTTCATGCGCGGCATGTTCAGGTCCAGCACGATGAGGTGCGGCCGCGGGTTGCCCGGATCACGAAGGTAGTCCAGGGCCGCCATGCCGTCCTCGACCTGCGTGATGTTGCGGGTGCCGCGCGCGGTGAGGGCGTCCTCGATGAGCATCGCGTCGGCGGCGTCGTCCTCGACCAGCAGCACGTCGTAGGGGCGGGCGGGGGCGATCATCATCGAGAGCTCCGGGGAGTGTCGTGGGGGGTGGGGTCGTGGGTGATCAGTCCCGGCCATCGGCGGCGCGCGCCCTGCCGGGTCATGTTGGAGGCCCTGCCGATCTGCGGGTAGCCGGCACCGGCGTCGGCCGCCTCGTGCGCAGCGTTCTCTTCCAGGCGCTCGATGGCCTGCCGGAGATGAACCAGCATGTGCAGACGTGCCAACGCCTCCGCCTGGGCGGGCGACTGCTCACCCCACGGCAGGCGCTCAAAGGCACGAGCGACCAGGTCACGAACAAGGTCGTCGACCGCGCCGGCGGTGAGCGCGGCGATCTCCTCCTCGCTCATCCGCAGGGAGAAGTGGATGCCAGGCATGTTCACACCATAGGCGCGCGCCCCCGAAAACGACAACAAGAGTTGTCACCCGGGGGCTGCGGTCGAGGTCGGCGCCCAAAGCGCTTCGCGTCTTGCACCTCACCACGCCAGTCGCGTGGTGGCGAGCGTGACGGTGGCCGACGCCCTGGAGGGCACCGCGGCACGGTGAGCTGAGCAAAGACCCGACCCCCGCCGTAGTCGTGCGGCGGGGGTCGACTCATGGTGGAGGGTCCGCCTGGGGGTGAGCGGAAACCTCTGCTCCGACACACTCTGGTGCCGATCTTGACGGCGTGCACGCCGGGCGCGGCCGGTTGCGTGAGGGGCGGTCCCGCCCTGAGGGGCTGTGGTTCCGCCGGGCGGGACCGCACCACCAGGATGCGGCCACCTCCGGCGGCCGGCCACGGGTCACGGCGACAGAGCCCCTGCCGCTACCCGGCAACAGGGGCCCTGTCATGGCTGGCGACCGGAGGGGGCCCAGCATGCCTGCCGCTCCCCACCCTGCCCAGCCTCGCCGGATGGCGCCCGTCGACTGCCGCCCCTCGGGTGGCGGCGTCCGGCGCAGCCCTGTGCGGAGACCCCGGACCACGCCGGACCGATCGTCGCGCGGCCCCCGCCCGAGACGGAAGCCCGGCCGGGACGATCGGAACCGCTCTTCCAGAATGCGCCGCAATTCCGCCGGGGTCAGCCTTGCCGTGGCATCACTGGCGCCGTGGACCCCCACTCACCGCGTGGGCTACTTCCGTAACGCTGATGCCGGCGCAGCAGCAAAGGGCAAGCCTGCTCCTGCACACAGGGTGACCGGACTCGGGTGCGCGAGTGCGGGTAGACGGACCAGTGGAATGTCCGACATGACAGGAGATGGTCAGTATGTCTCGCACACAGCCCGGCATCGAACAGCACCCGGATCTGCTGGAGCTCCGCGCCGATTACGAGCGTGCGACCGCGACCAATCGCGGTCAGGCAGTAGAGGCGATGGGTCTCCTCATAGGCACCTACCTGGCTGCTTCACCGTGGATCGCGGGCTTCAACGCGATTTTCGGCTTCAGCACGCTGTCGACGATCGCCGTCAACAATCTCATCGCCGGTATCGCGTACGCGCTGCTCATGGGCGGCGTGGGACGAGGCTTCGAGCGCACTCATTCCAAGGCCTGGGCGGCGGCCGTCATCGCCCTGTGGACGATCATCTCGCCCTGGTGTGTCGCGGGTGACGTCAGCAACTGGCGCACCATCACCAACAATGTGATCGTCGGGGTGATCGGCCTGGTGGTCGCGCTCGCAGCGGCGACAACGCGCCCCGGCAGCGCCCGCACGGCGGGGCACACCATGTCGGACACCCCTGGAGGCATGAGGCGCGGCTGACACAAACTGGCCGCGGAACGTCGCCGCAGATGACGCCAGATGGCCACGGCCGCTCACTGCGTCAAGGAAGGCGACTGCGGCTCGGGCGTTGATCCGGGAGCCGACTTCACTAGTCCCTACGGCGCTGCTGATGGCTGCTCTCGCGTAGCCGGTCGGTGTGACGAGTGAGGCTGCCGACGGCCGCGGCGAGATCGGGGTGGCCGGACTCCAGAAAGGGATGTGTGGCGGCGAGGGGAGCCAGCAGCCTGGCCGCGTCGTCGTGGGCCAGAGCGCGGTCCACGGCTGCGACAGCGGGGCGTGCCGATTCGGGCAGGTCGGTCAGAGCGGTGACCTGTGCGGCGAGCCGGCGCAAGTCGGCGGCTTTGTCCCGGGCCCACACATTGACCGAGCGATCGGCGGCCCGGCCGTCGCGAGTGGCTTTCACGCGCTGCTCCCCCGTGGTGCCCGCCGCTCCCGGCCGTAGGCGGAGATAGCGGCGCTCGGCCGCCTGCCGGCTCGCGACGCCGAGCGGGTCGGCCAGGTCGGCCCAGCTCGCACCAGCGGCGCGGGCGGTCTCGATCAGGCCGCTTTCCCAGCGGGCCAGCTGCTCGCGCACCTCACGCAGAAGGATGAGTGAGGCCAGTGCCTCCGCCGGACCCTCGTCAGGACCTGGTCGCGGCGCGGTGTCGTCCGCGGCACGGGCGACACGAAGGGCCTCCTCGATGGAGGCCAGGGCGATCGCGGCGGCGGGGAACGGAACGGCTCGGTCGTCGGCCGTTCGGGCGGTCGGGTCGGTCGGGTCCGTCGCCAATGGAGGCACCCCCTGTTGTCGTCCTTCCGACGACGTCTTGTTTGTCATCGCTTGGATGACATGCTACAACGGAAGGCAGGTGAAGCGCATTGGCAGTTACTGCCCGAACGCTTGGAGGTGTTTCACGATGTTGATGCGCACCGACCCCTTCCGTGAACTGGACCGTCTGGCCCAGCAGCTGGTGGGAGCGACCGGCACCTGGTCCAGGCCCACCGCCATGCCCATGGACGCCTTCCGCGAGGGCGACCAGTATGTGATCCTCTTCGACCTGCCCGGCGTCTCGGCCGAGGCGATCGACATCGACGTGGAACGGAACATGCTCACCGTCAAGGCCGAGCGACGGCCCACGGCCAAGGCCGAGGACGTGCAGATGGAGCTGTCCGAGCGGCCGCTGGGTGTCTTCTCCCGGCAGCTGGTGCTCGCCGACACCCTCGACACCGAGCACATCCAGGCCGACTACGACGCCGGCGTGCTCACGCTGCGCATCCCCGTCGCGGAACGGGCCAAGCCCCGCAAGATCTCCATCACGTCCTCAGGCGACCGCAAGCAGATCAGCGGCTGATCCCGGAACCGGACGGAACCCCGCACCACACAGGCAGCGGAGGACGGACGGCCATTCCTTGGTCATGCCGGCCCCGTCCTCCGCGCCAGACAGCAAGGGGGCAGATCCGTGGTCATGCGATCCGAAGCATTCCTGGCGCGGGTTCAAGAACGCGGCGAGTACTCCACACCTCAGGAAGCGGACCGGGCGGCCCGCGTGGTCCTCGCCCTTCTGGGCGCACACGTGGTCGGCGAGGAACGCGCCGAACTCGCCGCACGGCTGCCCGAGACGTACGCGCTCATCCTGCTCAACCCCATGCAGGCCACCGAACCACTGGACGCGGAGCGGTTCGTGCGGGCCACCGCCGCCTGGATCGAAGGCGCCACCGACCAGACCGCACGGTGGGACGTGGGCGCGGTGCTCAGCGTGGCCGCCGAGGAGGCCGGACCGGGCCTTCTGCGACGGCTCCTGCTGCAACTGCCCCCCGGCTACGACCTGCTGTTCGGCCATCTCGGACCCGGCTGACCACGGTCGGCAAGAGCGAACACCTTCCTCCCCTCCCCCTCCCACCGCATCCAGCGCACCAAAAAGAGAAAGAGCACCCGCAGATGTCCCAGCAACTCCAGTCAGCGCGCCCAGCAGCGGCGATGTCGTTCGAGCAGATGGTCGAACACGTCCGGTACGAGGGCGCCTACGCGACGAGCGAACAGGCCGAGCAGGCTGTACGCCACGTGCTCGCCGCCCTCGGCCGGCAGCTCACCGGCGAAGAGCGCGTCGCCCTGGCCGCCCGGCTTCCCCTCGACGCCGCCCTCGAGCTCACCGCCCAGATCCCCGCCACCACCCCCCGGACCGGCTTCGGCTTCGTCAGCGACCTGGCCCAACGCACCGGCGGCACCCCGGCCACCGCACGCTGGGATGCCGGCACCGTCTTCGCCGTCGTCGCCCGACTCGCCGGAGACGACCTCATCACCCGCATCCTGAACCAACTGCCCAACGGCTACGCGCTGCTGTTCGGCCGCGCCGAACTCACACTCTCCGCCTGACCCCGCACACCGCGGCCAGACCCCCGAACCGGCAGCCGCGGGGCCCGCGGCTCCGGTCCGCCCCACGGAGTGCGTCAGCCTCCGGCAAGCAGGTACACAAGCAGCACGGGAATGCAGACGGCCGCGACGACGAGCACGACAGCGACGACCGTGCACAAAGGGTCACGCAGCGCGTCCAGTGATCACGGGCGGCACACGCCGGCGCGGTGCGCCGGCGTACCCGCGTCACCGCCGTTTTCCCTGGACGTCCGTGGGCAGCCGCCCGGTATGACGCAATTCGGATACACGATGATGACCGAGCAGGCTGGCCCTCAGGAGCTGGTGAACCATGTGGTTCGCGCCGAGGAGGCCGGCTTCGACTTCTCCGTGACGTCCGACCACTACTTTCCGTGGCTGAAGGAGCAGGGTCACGCGCCGTACGCCTGGAGTGTGCTGGGCGCGGCCGCGCAGGCGACGTCCCGGATCCCCCTGATGACCTACGTCACCTGTCCGACCATCCGCTACCACCCGGCCGTCGTCGCGCAGAAGGCAGCGACGATGCAACTGCTGTCCCGGGGGCGGTTCCGGCTGGGGCTTGGGTCTGGGGAGAACTTGAACGAGCATGTGGTCGGTGGTGGATGGCCCTCGGCGAACGTCCGCCAGGACATGCTGAACGAGGCAGTGGAAATCATTCGAGCGCTCTTCGACGGAGGCTACGTCAACCACCGGGGCGAGCACTTCGACGTAGAGTCAGCGAAGCTGTGGGATCTGCCCGACCGCCCTCCGCCGATCGGGATCGCAGTGTCCGGGGCACAGTCCTGCGAAATGGCGGCCCGTCTCGGAGACCTGATGATCGCCGTCGAACCGGACGCAGAACTGGTGACCGCGTTCGAAGAGCACGGTGGGATGGGTAAGGCCCGCGTCGGCCAGCTCCCTGTCTGCTACGACCCGGACAGGGGTGCGGCCGTGCAGCGGGCGCACGAGCAGTTCCGCTGGTTCGGGAGCGGCTGGAAGGTCAACGCCGAACTCCCCGGCCCCCCCGCCTTCGCCTCCGCGAGTTCGTACGTGCGCGAGGAGGACGTCGCGCGGTCCATCCCCTGCGGCAACAATCCCGAGGTCTTCGTCGAAGCGGTACGCCCGTATGTGCAGGCGGGATTCACCGAGGTCGCTCTCGTACAGGTTGGAGGTGACGCTCAGCTCACGTTCCTGGACTGGGCCGAGAAGACGCTCCTGCCCGCGCTCCGGGAACTGTGAGCCGCTCCTGGGCCGAGGGTTGCCAGCACCCCTCCTCCCCGGTGGAATTCCCGCCGCCATGCGTGGCCCTGCCCGCCCCCTGCGACGCGGGCCGGCAGGGCGCGGCGTCACCGGGCAAGGCGCATGCTGGAGGTCGGGTGCTCCTGCGGCTCGGAGCGTCTGCGGGGCTCAGCACATAAGCCGGCCCCCCGCTCAGGCGATGGCACTCTCCGAGGAAGCCGGGAACCGCGCAGGGCGGCCTCACCGTCGGACGCTCCCACTCGCGGTGGGCTCCCAGCAGCGAAGTGACCTCGGCTTCGTGGTCACGGAATCGGCCAGGGGCGTGGTCACGAGTCCCCAGGGGGAACTTGACCACGGCGGAAGCGTGAATACCCCGGATCAGGTGGTTTGACCCGCGAGTGACTAAGTCCACTGGTACGCGGGCCGGTCGAAGAACCAGCTCGCGGCCTCGTTGGGGGTAGACCGCAAGACGATCAGGAAGTATCTGGCGCCAGCGGAGGCTTCGGAGATGGCCCCGGGTGGGCCGCCCACGAGCGAGGCGGACTGGGGCAAGCTGATCAAGAGCTGGTTCCCGAGCCGGCCCGGCGCCGACTGAACCAGGTCACGTGGGCAGAGATCGAGCCGCACCGCGACCGGGTCAAGGGGCTGCTGGAGACGACCACGGTGACCACGATCCATCAGCGCCTCAAAGACGAGGGGAAGTTGACGGTGTCATTGTCGACGTTCCGCCGGTGGGTGACCGAGACCCTCCCGGACGAGTCGGTCCGGTCGAAGGTGACGGTGCTGCGGGACGACGTCGAGCCGGGCTCGTAAGCCCAGATCGACTACGGCTTCCTGGGTCCGTGGAGCAACCCGAGCACAGGCAATACGAACTGGTCTCCGAGCGGCAAGGGCGCTCGCTGATCATCACCAGCAACCGGGCTCCCAGCGACTGGTATCCCCTCTTCCCCAAGCCCGTCGTCGCCGAGTCGCTCCTGGACCGGCTGATCAACACCAGCCACCAAGTAATCATGAACGGCCCCAGCTACCGGCCGAACAAGCGTCCAAAGAACCCCACTGACAAGTGACTTCTCCCACCGCGCTTGGCCGGTCTGATCAGGTTGACCAGCCACACTGATCAGGCCGGCCGGCGGCGTTCACTCGTAGACGCGGGCCGCACCGAGCTGCCACGCCACAGAGGCCCAGGTCACCGGTTCGATCGGTGGGACGCCCGGGAACGCCGGTGGCCTGCCTAGCCTGGCCCCGAGCCAGGCCTCCCACGACTCCAGGAACTGGGCCATCGAGCCGCTCGCCCAGCCGCCGCCGTCACCGGCCCAAAGTCCCTGGGCCAGCCTGTCCTGCGTCCAGGCACGGTCCCGGGCAAAGTCGGCGGCCAGGGCCAGCAGCAAGACTCGTAGCTCTCCAGGAGAAGAGACCGGCGGCTCGTCTCCAAGGGGCGCCGGCTCGGCGAGCCCGACCGACGGCGCGTCCAGCGCACTGAGCAACTGGTCGGCCAGGCCCTGCCAGCCGGGCTCCGGACCCTCGTCAGGCAGGGTGCCGGCCCAGCGGAGCAGGATGTCGTCGATCTGCGGCGCATCGGCGCCGAGGCCCTCGAAGCGCCGACTGAGGCACCGCAGCAGAACACGGAGGTCCTCGCCGGTCTCCACGTTGTTCGTCACCGCGCGAGAGTATGGCAACGAGCTCCGGCCCATCGACCGGATATCAGGGCGGTCAGGCATTGTCGCGGCGCATCTTCCGCCTGCGGCCCGAGACGTCGAGCCGGTGGGGAATTATCTGGCGTTCGACCTGGGGAATTCGCTGACCGTCGATATGGCCCACCTGCGACAGCGTGGGACTGAGTTGTACGTCCGCGAGCGGCTCGGAAGGCTCGGGGGCGGGCAGACCCAGGCCTTGGACGACCTGCCGAGCTCGAAGGTGCAGGGCCGCCACGATGTGCTCTCGCTCGGCGGGGTTCATGCTGAGCCAGAACAGCCGGGGCTGGCTGAAGTGGTCGTCGAACGATGCTGGCGCCTGACGCACCTTCGCGGGGGCCTCGCGATCGGGGTGGGGTGCTCGGTGTACGGGCCGGCTCCCGCCGCTGCGCTCAACCGTGGCGGATGCCGTCCTGATGGCCGGGACCGTGGTCCGGCTGCGGAGGCATCCCGTGCTCCTCGCGCGTGCTCCACGCTTTGGCCCGGGGCTGTGCGGCCTGCTCAGGAGCCGGTTGCCGCGCCCGATACCGACGACCGACCACGACCGCCCCCACGAGAATCACCACGAGGACCACACCCACGATCAGCGGCACGGTGCCGACCACCATGGCGTGCGATACGGCGAGCTGGATTTCGTTCAGTGATCGCATGTGAGTCGGCTACCCCTTCGGCGGCGTTCAACGCCGGGGGCCTGCCCGTCGCCGTACTCTCCGGGCAAGGCCCCCTGGCAGACGTCCAGGTCGGCCGCGCGCTTGAGGAGGGCACGGAAGTCGGCGACGGCGCACACGGCAACTCAAGCAGTGCCTTGCGTACCGTCTGCCTGCCGCTCTGATCCGTACCTCTCCCGGAGACTGGATACGGTGCGGCGAGTTGTTGCCCGTCCGAGATATTCGGCAGGGATTCGCCCCGCACGGCCCATCAATGGGGCGCACGGCGGTGCCTGAGCCCGCGGCCCATCCGGGACGGCGAGCCGGCACCTCAGGGAAGAGATTCCGGGGGGAGAGGCCGACGGCAGTACTGTACGCAGCATCCGGACCGGGCGGCCTGGCCGCCAGCGCAGGACAAGGCCGCCCACGTCTCAGCGTGTCTACTCACACTCTTGAGGGCCGGGCCGGCACGGCTCGTCGGCGTCAACGACGCATGGTGCCGCGGTTCATCGGTGCTGCCCTCACGGCGTGAGGACGACCTTCTCGCAGCCGTCCTTCTTGTTCTTGAAAAGGTCGTAGCCGGTCGGTGCTTCGGTCAGGGGCAGCCGGTGGGTGATGACCCTGGTGGGGTCGATCTCGCCCTGCTCGATCAGGCCCAGGAGCGGCTTCATGTACTTCTGCACGTGGCACTGCCCCGCTCGCAGGGTCAGGGACCTGTTCATCCAGGCACCCGCCGGGAACTTGTCGATCAGCCCGCCGTAGACGCCGATGACTGACACCACTCCGCCGCTCCGGCAGGACAGGATGGCCTGGCGCAGGGCGTGGGGCCGGTCGGTCTCGGAGCGGACCGCCTGCTTGGCCCGGTCGTAGAGGCGCACGTGGGAGGCACCGTGTGTGGCCTCCAGGCCGACCGCGTCGATGCACTTGTCGGGGCCCCGGCCGCCGGTGAGTTCGAGCAGTGCCGACCGTACGTCGGTGTCCTCGAAGTCGACGGTCGTGTAGCCCTGGGCAGCCGCCATGTCGAGCCGGTAGGTCTCCTTGTCGATCGCGATGACCTTCTGCGCACCCAGGACCCGGGCGCTGTCCATCGCGAACTGGCCGACCGGGCCGGCGCCCCAGACGGCGACGACGTCACCTTCCTGGATGTCGCACATCTCTGCGCCCATGTACCCGGTCGGCAGGATGTCGGACAAGAACAGCACCTGCTCGTCACTGAGGTCCGACTCGATTCTGAGGGCGTTGACGGCAGCCAACACCACCCGGGCGTACTCGGCCTGACCTCCGGCGAAACCACCGGTGAGGTGGGAGTAGCCGTAGATGCCGGCGGTGGGGTGGCCGAAGAACTTCTCCGAGATGCCGGCGTTGGGGTTGGTGTTCTCGCAGCACGAGTACAGCTCCGCCCGGCAGGACGCGCAGACGCCGCAGGCAATGGGGAAGGGCACCACGACCCGGTCGCCGACGCGCAGTTTGTCACTACTGACGCCAGGGCCGACCTCGACGACCTCTCCCATGAACTCGTGGCCCATGATGTCGCCCTCTTGCATGGTGGGGACGCAGCCGTCGAGCAGATGGAGGTCGGAGCCGCAGATCGCCGTCGAGGTGATCTTCACGATGGCGTCGCGGCTGTTCAGGACCGTCGGTTCGGGGACGTCCTGCACCTCGACCGAGTTGCGTCCCATCCAGCAATTCGCCTTCATGCCAGGGCCTCCTTCAGTTCGCCGTCGGTCAGCGGTCGGGCCGGGTGCTGCGGGAACTCGCCGCGGGCCCGCTTGCCGCCGGGAGCGCCCTCGGAGCGGACGACCTCGCCGGTCTCCGCGACCTGCTTGAAGCGGCGCAGGTCGTCGTCCAGCTGCTGGTGCGGTTCCTCGCCGAAATAACGCGCCGCGGCCCTGCCCAGCGCCCCGCCGGGTACGTCGTAGCGCAGCGTCACCCCGATCTCCGTGCCCCCGCCGCCGGGGGCGGGCTCGAAGCGGACCTCGCCGGAGTTGTCGATGTCGGAGCCGTCCACCGACCGCCAGGCGATCATCTGGCCGGGGACGTCCTGAGTGGTCTCGGCGTCCCATTCGACCGCCTTGCCGAACGGCGCGCTGGCCCGCCAGTGACTGGTACGCGGGCCGGTGACGTGCACCTCCTCCAGGTGCCCCATGAAGTCCGGCAGTCGCTCCAGGTCGCTCCAGAGGGCGTAGACCTCGTCCGGGGGCGGGGTGACGGTGGTGGTCGCGGTCAGTTCCACGGGAGTGCTCCTATGGGTGCGGGTCATGGCCGCGTAGACGTCCGTGGCCGTGATCGCGGTGACCGCGGCGGTCGCAGCGACGGTGCGGCCGAAGCCGCGACCGTTGTGGTTCTTCATGGCCCGGGTCAGCATCGTCAGATCCATGAGGTCGCCGCCGACACGGCCCCAGAGCCAGGCGGGATGCGGCCGCCCCAGCAACCCGGCCGCCGCCACCAGCTCGCGCACACCGACGACGGTCGTGACCGTCCGGTGCCGGGACGCGTCGTCCATGCCCAAGGCCCGGGCGAAGCCCGCCGGGGCGACGACCTGGGGCACACCCAGGAGCGCGCTGGCCCAGCCGAGGCCGCGTACGAGCGGATCGTGTCGGAGGGGGGAGGTGGAGCGGGTGTCTGTCTTCATGGGTGCTCCTCACGTGCGATGGGGTGACGGGAAGGCAGGGCCACTTGCGTGAGGAGTGAAGGCTGCGTCGCGGACAACGCCGGGGTTTCCGCGTGGCCCGTCCGATCCTCGACTCGTCACCGAACCGGCAGCGCAGTCGCCGGGTCGTGGTGTGGACTTGACTGGCTTCATCAGGCCTGCCTTCCGTCCTCCCGAGCCGGACAGGGTTGGCCGCCGCTGCTCAGGTAGGACGCGATCACAGGCGACGCCGGCGCGTCCGGCCTCGGCCGAAGCCGGGGTTGGACGCCGCTCGTCGGCCGGCCCGGTCGGGGCGGCAGGCGCGCGATGAGTCCTGCCGCTGGGGATGTCTTATGTCACTCCTCTCCGCGATGGGCGGAATCAAGAGATTTCAGCCGATGCCGGAGCCGGAGCAGTCATCGGGGACCGGCGGGAAGGTGTGGCCCTGCTCGTCTGTGCTGGTGAAGCAGTTACCGTTTCCACAGGTCCACTCGGCTGATCTGCAAGGCCCTGTCACCGAGGGCCGGAGGCCCTTCGGGGAACCACCGCACGGGCAGGATCTGGCTGTGTCGTCTTCGCGGGTCGCCTTACCTGCGTGGCTTCGCTGAAACCCCGCGCGGCGCTCACGCCGCGGCGTGGTCGCCGAGGTGTCCGTCTCGGATACCCGGCCGGCTGTCCGCGACCGCGGAGCCGTAAGCCCTCGCAGGGCGCCGAGCGCCAGGAAGTCGCCGCACGGCCCGGTTCTCCGGGTATTCCCGCAGCCGTGTACAGCGCCACCCATGGGCGCGGGAAAGTGTCCCACACAGCGATTCGGTCGGCGGGCAGACAGGGCGACGGCGCCAAAGGGCTGCGTGCCTGCCTGGCTCTCTCGCGGGCCGGCAGGCAGGTCATGCCCGGGAGCCGCTCACCAGGCCACCCGGCAGTACAAGAAGGTCGTGCAGGGTGGCGGTCCTGCAGTCAGGACCGGCCGCGGCCGCTGACGAAGTCGCTGACTCGGTCTACGAGACCTGCACCGGGTGCGAGCAGCTTGTTGGCCGGCGGGGTGTCGGGGGCGCTGGGGTGCGGACGGGTGGGCGCCGTCTTCCTGACGGTGCGGACCTTGTCGCCGAGGCCGTCGGGCTGCTTTGCGGAGCAAGCCTCGGCAAGCATCGGGAACAGGCGCTGTTCCTCGTCCTTGACGTGCTCGCCTACCTCGGAGATCAGGCTCTGGATCAGCTCATCGAACTGCGGGTCGTCACTGTCGCGCTGTACGAGTTCCTTGAGAGTCTTCTCGATCGCGGCGTGATCCTTCAGTTCCTGGTCCGCGAGTGCATCCTTCCGGAACGGGTTTCCGGACGGCAAAGTACAGGCACACCTCCTCGGCCGCCGAGTGACGGACGAGTTCCTTGGTCGCCTCATCCATCAGACGACGGCGTTCCTCATCACCCCTGGGCAGTGCCGGCCCGTGTCCTGCGGATGCGGCGCTGCGCAGCCTCACGTGTGATGGGAATCGGGGTGCGTCGCAGATTGGCAGGACCATGGGCTTCAGTGACACAAGTGACCCGGTCATGGACGCGTTGCTGGACACGCTGCATCGTACGGAACCGGGACGGCTCGCTCGCGTGATCCAGAATATTTACGCCGATGCCGGCCTGAGCCGGGTGGGTATTTTCGTGGCCGACCTGCAGCAGAAAGCGCTGGTGGAGCTGACCGACGCACGGAGCACCCAGCCGCCTCAGCGGTTGGCCATGCATGCCAGTCTCGCCGGATGGGCTTTCCGGTCCGAATCGTTGCGCATCCAGCCAGGTGAGCAGGACCGGGTGGTGCTGTTCGTGCCGATCATCGACGGCGTTGAACGGCTGGGCGTTCTTCGCGTGGAGACCCTGGCGCTGACAGCCTCGACGATCCGGCGTTGCCAGTCCCTTGCTGCCGTGGTGGCCATGGCACTGGTGACCAAGGGTGCCTACAGCGACGAGTTGGCTTGCAGCCAGCGTGCCACAACGATGGGGGTGGCCGCGGAGATGGTGTGGGCATTCCTGCCTCCCCGCACTATCGGCACCGAGCTGATCACCTCCAGCGCCGTCGTGGAACCCGCCTACGAAGTCGGCGGTGACGCCTTCGACCACTCCGTCAGCGACGACGTGCTGCACGTGGCCGTCACCGACGCCATGGGACACGATCTGGCCGCTGGCCTGACGTCCTCGGTGGTCCTGGCCGGCTGCCGCAACGCCCGCCGTTCCGGCGCCGACCTGCCTGCCATCGTGCGCACCATCGACGACCATCTCGAGCAGCTGTTCCCCGACCGCTACGCCACCGGAGTCCTTCTCCAACTGCACATGACCACCGGCCACCTGAGGTGGGTCAACTGTGGGCATCCTGAGCCCTACCTGCTGCGCGAGGGCATTTTGGTGTCCGGAGCCTTCCACCAGGAACCGTGTCTGCCCCTGGGCATTCGGCTCCCCGAAGATGAGCGGGCAGTCCACCACATCCAGCTGAAGCCCGGCGACCGAATCCTTGTCTACACCGATGGCGTCACCGAGGCCCGGCTGACCGGAAAGAGCTTCGGGGAGGACCGCTTCATCGACTACATCAACCGCGCCGTCGCGGCGGGAGAACCTGCACCCGAAGTCTTGCGGCGACTCGTCGACGCCATCCTCGCCTCGCAGAACGGGCGCCTGAGTGACGACGCGACCATACTCCTCTTCGAATGGCACCCTCTGCGTGAAGCACAGGGACGGTAACCAGTCGCTCAACGTCGCGGCAATGCTGCTGCGAGGAAGCCCTGCGCCGTACGGGGGTATACGCGCTCTCCCCAGGTCTCGCCACGGAAGGGAAGCGGTGGACCAGGGGTCGACATTGGGGTCCCCGTCGCAGCCGACGCATACCCTGCGTACATGTAGCCCACAAGTCGGTCGCGGGCCCGTCCAGTGGACAGAACGCCCAGCCGGGGGCCCAGCGCTGACCTGTGCCAGCGCATCCCGGCCGGGCGGACCAGCACACCCTAGAGCCTCGACGGACCTCCATGCCGCAGCAACACACAGGTTTACGCCACCCCCGCTGCCGTCCCGGTAAAGCGGAACCACGCCACGTCTGCCTGCCCTGCATGAGCGATCGACGGCGTCAGCGAGAAGCGGGAGTGGTCGCCTATTCCTTCGCGGAGGGCACCGCCAGCGGATCGCGCGGTGCGTCCGCCTTCGCTTTGTGCATCTGCTCGCCCAGCTCAACCAGCAGGTTACGGCCCATGGCCTTGCGTACCTCCGGGAACCAGTCCTGTTCTTCCTCCTCGACGTGGTGGCGGACGTTCTCCATCAGGACGGTCATCTTCGCCTTGAAGCGTTCGTCCTCGGGGTCCATGTCCTTGAGCTCCGACAGCATCCACACCACGGCGTGGTGCTCCTCGACGCTCTCCAAGACGTGGTCGGTGGTGTCCGGCGCCGCCTCCCGCGCAGCGGGGTAGAAGATCTTTTCCTCGATCCAGGCATGGACCGTGAGCTCGCCGATCACCTCATCGACGATCGCTCGCCTCTCCTCGTAGGCGCCGGCGTCAGTCTTCTCGAAACGCTTGAACAGCTTCTCGACCGTCTTGTGGTCGTCCCGAAGCAGCACGATGCCGTCCACGGAGCCTCCTCGTCCTGTGAGATGGCGGGCACCGCTCGCCAGTGCCGCTCACTCCGCCTACCCCCAAGGGCGCATTCAAGGGCCGGTACCTCCTCGGAAGCACCCGAACAGACCGCCCGGCACCGGCGCAGATCCATCGCCATCTCGCCACCCCGGCAAGGGAAGCGCTGCCCAGCCGTGTTCATGACCCAGCCGGTCGGGCCGCGCAGAAAGGAACGCAGGCTTCCGGAGCCACTTCATCGGACATGCCAGAACCGGGTCTGACGCCGCGGCACGTACGAACGTGGGCGGGGTCCAGCCACTTCTGGCTGGGCCCCGCCCACGAGGGCGCCACCATGCGTGGCGCCACGGTCGCTGCGCTGTGCGTCTACCAGCGATACCAGCGGCCCCTGCGGCCACCGCTCCCGGTGGACCGCGCGACGAAGCCGAGCAGCCACAGAACGAGAACGATCACCGCAATCCACCACAGCGCCTTCAGCGCGAAGCCCGCACCGAACAAGATCAGGGCCAGAAGAAGTACCAGAAGCAGGGGAACGATCGTTATCGACCTCCTCGACACCGCGTGCCCCTGACCTCGACCCGCAAGCACGCGAAGACCATGCCTCTTCACTGGCCGAAGGGCCCACGAAAACACGCCGCGGCCTCTCGGGTCGCTCGGCATGTTTGCGGCACTTCGCACGGGTCAGACGAAGCCACAGCACACGTCGTCGATGCCAAGGAAGGTGAGCGGGATGACTGCCAGCGAAAAGGCCAAGGCGAAGACCGAGCAGGCCGTCGGCAAGGCCAAGGAGACCGTCGGCGAGGCCGTGGGCAACGAGAGGCTGACCGCCAAGGGCCGCGCCGAACAGGCCAAGGGCGACGCCCGCGAGGCCAAGGAGAAGGTAAAGGACGTCGGCCACGACATCGCCCGCCCCTGACCCGCGGCGTTCAACGGGTCCGCAAGACTCCGGGGCCGCTCCCGTCATGGGCGTCATGGGGGGCGGCCCCTCGCGGGAGTTGCGAGTGCATCGGGTGCTCGCATCCGCCGGCCCGACACGGACCAGGCGCTCCTCGTTGATGCCGCGCAGCGGCCCGTGGCAAGACGGCTGGGATGTGCGGGAGAACGCGACGGAGCTGCGCCGCGGCGTGCTGCGCGGCAGCCTGCGGAACCTGTCGTCCCGGGCATTGCTCACCAGTTGCTCAAGCTCCAGCCCGCGCCTACACCCCGCCTCGCCATCGACCCATGTGCCGGCAGCAGTGCGCGCACCTGCGCGGTCCTGCGGACACGGACGTTGCGAATGCGGTATTCGCCGGAGTTCTCGGGGGTTCGGTCAGCCGGGCACGAGGTTCAGTCCGGGTTGGGGATGCCGAGGAAAGCCCGGCCGTTGGTTTCGAGTGTTTTGGCGTCGAGGCCGTGGTCCAGCAGGTAGCGGACCGGTTCGGGCTGCGCCATGTCGAAGGGGTAGTCGCTCCCGCACAGGATCCGGTCCGGTGCGGCGTGGGCCGACAGCAGTCTCAGTACTTCGGGATCGTGGGTGACGGTGTCGAAGTACAGCTTGGCGAAGGAGTAGGCCGGAGGTCGGCCGCTGCCGTGCCGTACGTCCGCCCGTGAACGCCATCCGTGTCCCCATCGTCCGAGCAGTGCTGGGGCACAGCCTCCGCCGTGGACGAAGCAGATGCGAAGCCCCGGCAGTTCTTCGACGACTCCCGTCAAGAGCACGGACGCGACGGCGGTGGTGGTCTCCACCGGGTTGCCGATCAGGTTGACCAGGTAGTGGTCTTCCCACTCCGGGCGCGGCAGCTGCATCGGGTGGACGAGGACGGCCAGACCTGTTTCGGCGGCGACGGCCAGCACTTCGCGCATGCTGCCCGTTCCGTAGGATTGCCCCTGGCGCAGAGGTGGGACGGCAACACCTGCGATGCCCGCCATGCTTTTCAGGCGCGTCATCTCCTGACGGGCGGCATGCACGTCATCGACGCGGACCAGTCCGAGCCCGACCAGGGTGCCGTCCGAGGACCCGACTGCCTCCGCGAGTTGGTCGTTGTAGGCCGCGACGTATTCGTCCGCGTCGCCGGGCGCGAAGACGGGGAAGGCAAAGGGCGGCGCCGAGACAACGCGGGCGCCCAGGCCCGCTTTCAACGTGTCGGCGATGACCGCCTCGATGTCGGTCATCGCCGTGGTCGGGAAGAACAGCGGGCTGTCGCCGAGGTACAGCTCTCCGTCGCGGTCGTTCATGCCGCCCAGGGGGAAGCCCGGTGGGAGGGAGAGCAGTTCCCGGGGCAGCCAGTGGGCGTGGACGTCGATGATGCCCGCGCGAATGCGTCCTGTTGCGGACATGTCTCCTCCTCAACCGGCCGGGTTGGCGCGAGGCAGGTCAGGTCGCGGGCTGCCGCGGTTCCCGCGCTGCACGCGTGATCGCTCGGCGGATGGGTTCATAGCCGGTGCAGCGGCAGACGTTGGATCCGACGATGTGGTCCACGCGCTCGGGGTGATCGGCCAGGTCCGGGTCGGCTTCCAGCGCCCCGGCGGCCACCATCAGGAAGCCGGGCGTGCAGAAGCCGCACTGCAGGGCGTGCTCGGCGGAGAAGGCCCGCTGCAGAGCGCTGGGCTCGCCGTCCGGTGCGGCGAGTCCCTCCACGGTCCGGACCTCGCTGCCGTCGCACTGCACGGCGAGCATGAGGCAGGAGCGCACGGCCTCGCCGTCCACGAGCACGGTGCAGGCCCCGCACACGCCGTGCTCGCAGCCCAGGTGCGTGCCGGTGAGCCGGCAGTCCTCCCTCAGCACGTCGGCCAGGATGCGCCGGGGCTCCACATCGAGGGGGTAGTTCGCGCCGTTCACGGTGAGGGTGATCTTCATTGGCCGTCTCCCTGGGACTTGCCACTGCGGGACCGGTGGTCGTTCGCCGCCTGGCACAGGGTCCTGGCGGTCACGACGGCGATGGCGTGCCGCCGGTATTCGAGGCCCGCGTACGGTTCGGCGATCGGGTCGGCGTCCTGCTCGGCGGCGATGCGGCCCGCGCGGGCGAAGGGGTGGCTTTCCGGCAGCTGGTAGCCGTCCGCGGGTGGGCCGATCTCGACGCCGGTAAGGGCTTGCTCGGCGGCGTGGGCGCGCAGGGGGCGGTCGGCGCAGTTGACCAGTCCGATGCGTGCTTCGCGGATCACTCCGTCGTGCGCGGTGAGGACGGCCGCGGCGGCGACCTGGGCGAAGCAGAAGTGCGTGCGCCGGTGCTCGATGAACCCGACGCCGGTGTCCTCGGTGAGCAGCGGATACGTCACCGAGGTGATCAGTTCTCCGGGTCGGCGTTCCGTTGTGAGCGGGCCGTGGAAGTAGTCGCGGGCCGCGACCGTTCGGGCGCCCTGGCGTCCTTGCAGTTGGATGTCGGCGTCCAGGGCCATGGCGATGGCGCACCATTCGGAGGCGGGGTGTCCCCAGCCGAAGCTGCCCACCATGGTCCCGCGTGACCGGATGGGCGGGTGGGCGATGTTGACGACGGCGAGGGCGAACAGCGAGCCGAGGGGACCTGGCGCGGCCTGCGCGGACTCGAAGACCTGGTGCCTGATCAGGGCGCCGACCTGCAGTGTGTTGTCGATGACGCGCAGGTGGTCGAGTTCCGGGATGCGGTTGATGTCGACGACCAGGTCGGGGCGGATGCGCTCCAGGTGCATCTCCAGGAGCAGGCTCTGGCCGCCGGCCAGGACCTGGGTCATGCGGTCCCCGTCTGCGAGGGCGTCGAGGGCCTCGGGCACGGTGCGGGGGGCGATGTAGTCGAAGGCTGCGGGCTTCACCGGTTCTCCTCCTGCTTCGGTGCCCTGGCGGCTCGCCAGATCACGTCCGGGGTGAGCGGCATCTGCAGCAGGTCGGGATCGGCCGGACGCAGTGCGTCGACTACGGCGTTGACGATCGCGGCCGGCAGGCCGATGCAGCCGGACTCGCCGGCGCCCTTGGCGCCCAGTGGTGAGTTGGGGCTGGGCGTGCAGGTGTCCTTGACCTCGATGGGCGGAACCTCGGTGTAGGTCGGCAGGAGATAGTCCAGGAGCCCGTTGTCCAGCATCGGGGTGCCGGCGTCGTCGTAGGGGATGGCCTCGTACAGGGCCTGGCCGATGCCCTGCAGCGCAGAGCCGAAGGCCTGAGCGCGGACGATGTCGGGGTTGAGTTGGACCCCGCAGTCGTCGACCGTCACCACCTTCAGCAGTTCCACGGTGCCGAGTTCGGGGTCGACCTCGGCGACCGCCACGTGGGCGCCGAAGGGGAAAGCCATGCCCGTCTCGAAGCGGTCCTCCACGCGCATCGGGCCGGTGGCCTTGACCAGCTCGCTGACGTCCATGGCCGCCGCGCCGTCGTGGGCGGCGTGCACCGCGCCATCGGCCCACTCGACCTGTTCCAGGGGCAGATTCCACAGCTCTGCGGCTCGCTGCCTGGCCTCCGTGATGACCAGTTCGGCGGCGTGCTGCAGCATCGCACCGGCGACCTGGGCCGTGCGGCTGGCGAACGAACCCAGGCCCTGGGGCTGTTCGCCGGTGTCGCCCTCGATCAGCCGGACGCGCTGTTCATCCACCCCCAGGGTCTTGGCGACCAGCGCGGGGAACACCGTTTCGTGGCTCTGGCCGCTGGAGGCGGCGCCGCACCGCGCGGTGATCGTGCCATCCGCGGCAACCTCGATGCTGCCGAACTCGTGCAGGCCGCCCGGCTCCCCGCCGGAGCGCTCGACATAGCAGGACAGGCCGATTCCCAGGGGCTTGGCGGCCGGATCCGTCCTGCGCCGGGCCTGCTCGGCCCGCCATGCGTCGTACCCGACGGTCTCCAGCGCCAGGTCGAGAGCGCGGGCGTACTCGCCGCTGTCGTAGGTCCGCCCGGTGGGGGTCGTGTAGGGGAAGCTCTCGGGCGGGATGAAGTTCCGGCGCCGCAGCTCCGCGGGGTCGAGCCCCAGCCGGCGGGCCATCATGTCCATGCACCGTTCCAGCGCCATCACCGCCTCGGGCCGCCCGGCACCCCGGTAGGGGTAGGTGAGCATGGTGTTGGTCAGGACCGAGCGGACGGTCGAGTGGACCCGCGGGGTGGTGTACGCGCCGGTCGCCATCCAGGCCGTCTGCATCGGCAGCCCCACCCCGAGGTGAGGGTAGGCGCCGACGTCGGCGTCGATGTGCAGCTCGTAGGCGAGAAGCCGTCCTTCGGCGTCGGCGGCCAGGCGGGCGCGCTGGTCCTGCCCGCGGCCGCGCGTGGCGGCCGTCATCGATTCCAGACGGTCCTCGATCCACCGGACCGGTCGCTGGAGTTCGACCGCCAAGAAGACCGCCACGACGAACTCCGGGAACGAGGCGCTCTTGCCGCCGAATGCGCCACCGGTGTCCGGCACCACCACCCGGATCTGCTCCTGCGACCAGCCGAGCAGTGCCGCCGTCTCACGGCGCAGCCGGTGCGGCATCTGGTGCCCCGACCAGATCGTCAGACGGTCGCCCTCCGGGACGACGAGGATCGTCCTGCACTCCATCGGCGTGGGCATCAGGAGGTTCTGGCGGTACCGGCCCTCCACCACGGCGGCCGCTTCCCGCCACACCTCGTCCTCGACGGGACTGCCGGTCTCGCCCCGCAGGGCGATGTTGCTCAAGCCCTCGAAGAGCCGCGTCGCATCCGTGGCGGCCTCGGACGGCGTCACCACGGCGGGCAGCGGGTCGACCTGGAAGGTCACCTCGGCCGCCCCGTCCTCGGCCCGGTAGCGGTCCTCACCGAGAACGACCGCGACTGCCTCGCCCGCGTAACGCACCCGATGCTTCACCAACGCCGGCCACTCCCGGCCGGCAACCGCCTCGTCCGAGGACAGCTTGGCGAGCACGGTGTGCGGCACCGGAGGCAGGTCCTGCAGGTCCGCGGCCGTGTGCACGCACGCGGGCAAGTCCGCGAGATCCGCGGCGGACCAGGCTCCCACCACACCGGGCACCTCGCGAGCCGCACTGCAATCGACCGCGCGCAGCAGACCGTGACCGACCTTGCTCCTCACGAACACCGCGTCAAGACAGCCCGGCACATCGATGTCGGCGACGTAGCGACCCTTACCCGTGAGCAGCCGCTCGTCCTCACGCCGTGACCAATGATGCACAACCACACCTCTCACTGGTACTGGCTCAGGTTCCGGGTACGACGCCGCCCGGTCCCCATCGGGCCTCACACCCGGGGTCCCGCATCGCGACAGACCAAACACGCGTTGAAGCGGTTGTAGTGGAGCTTAAGCACCCCGCCCGAGTCCGCGCATGTCGAGCGTTCGGGCCACCGCTTCGCATCGCTTCAAACCCCAGGAGTGGCTGACCGCCCCGGCAGGCGTGAGGAAGCCACCAGCGACGGGCGCCTGGCCGACCTGCGCCAGCCTGAACTGGACCTCAACGCAGTCCTGTTACGACTCGAGGTGAGAAGGCACTGACCACGTTGCCGAGGCGGTGCTGATTGCCTGAGCTTGATCTTTAACCCTGCTGCTGTTTCGAGCGGACGTGTTCGGTGAGGGTTGCGACTCGTTTCGCGGTCTTGCCGGGCTCGTAGTGTGGTGCTGGCCTGCGGTTTTTCGATCCCGGTGGGCGTCCGGGGTCGGGCTTGGAGGGTTTGGGCACCGCTACCGGGCGGGGCGCCTTCGCGCGGAGGTGCCGGAACCCCCGGCGGACGCGAGCGGGGGTGAGCCGGCGGGGTTCGACGGGGCGTTCCCAGGGGCGGCGGAGGTCCTCGGCGAGTGGTCGGGCGAGGCGGAGTTGGGTGTGGGCGGCGATGATCAGCCAGGTCCACAGGTCGGCGGTGTGTAGGTCGCGAACCTTCGGGACAGTCCGGCCGAGGGTCTGCTTGATCAGGCGGAAGGTGTGTTCCAGGTCGAAGCGCCGGAGGAACGCCTGCCAGCGAAGGTCGACGTCGGCGCCGGTCATGCCGGTGCGTGAGGACCACAGCCAGACGGGCTTGGGGTCGCGGACGCCGGTGATCCAACTGGAACCCGGCGCCACCCCGAGACGACACTCGGGCCCTCAGCCTGCCAGCCTCCGCCACCCGCAACAAGATGGTCCGCCGACTCCGTCGGCGGACCATCAAGAAAGACCGAGGCCAGGCGTAAGCGTCAAACCAGAATTACGCCAGGGCCACTGCTACTGGGCGCGCACGGGACCGAGTTACAGTTCTGTGTGCCACCAGTCCTCAGTGGGATTGACGTAAAGAACATTCCCCAGGCCCATCCTGAGATAGCGTGTCGCGTCAGTGGCACTGTACAGAGTGCCAACATGGGGGCCGACGTAAACAGGCGGGAAACCCTGATTAGCGAACGCGCGATTCAGGGAATCAGAAATCGCCCGCCAGTGGCCTTCAAGTTCCTGCTGAGCTGCCGGGATCCCCACCCTTTGAGTACCAGACATCACGCCTCTGAAGCTGCCTTCCACATCGTTGAATCGGGCCGCTTCGGAAGTGAACTGGATTAGGAACAGTAGTGAACGAGCCATGGTCGAGCTGTATTGGTCGTTCTGATTCACGTACAGAAGATTATAGACCGAATTGTTCAGGCCGAAGGAGCCGTAGAAACTTGCATCCAATTGCGACCTGTCGTACGGGTTTCCGTTGACGTTGCCGGTGCGCGACACCACGTCATTATAGTCGGCCCCGTAGGGAAGTTGCTGCATCGTCCCCAAATTGGGGAGCAAACCAGCACTCGAGCCTGCCGTTCTGCTCAGGTTTTCCATGACCTCTGGCAGGTTGTAATTCTCCTCGGAATCCGGCCTAAACCAGAACGTGACGCCGGCTTGATTAGTGAATCCGCGAAGGTACAGATTGTGGGGAGAAATCCAAAGCCGTAGACTCTGTCCATTCACGTTGATATCTGCTCGAACGAGCGAGGTTGCCGCATTCTGCGTGGCGTACACCCCGCCAACAGAGTGACCCGCAGCATTCCGAATGCTGGCTAGAAATGTTGAGTACTGGATTACAGCGTTACTGCTGGGACCTGAACTAATATCCAGCCACACGTGGGATATCTGACCAGATGGGGTGTCCGCTTTGGCCGGCCCTGCCGCAAAGGCCAAAGCTGCTGCGGCCATAAAGAGAGCCACAATTGAAGCGAACAATCTGTTGATTGTGCTGCGACCCAGCACTGGGAACAGCGATTGGTTTAGCATGTTATTCCTTTCGTCAGATGAAAGAGGGCTGGGCTAGACAGTGCCATGCACCTCTTCGGAGAATTCTGCACTATTGCATATACCACTCGGCGAGCCAGGCATTTGGGCGAGGCCGACAGAGGAAGCGGAATCAATAGGGCGACTCAACCGATCGACCGTCAGCACGAAAGTGACAGGAATCGAGTTCTCCGGACGGCGACTGATGCCGCTGGTGACTCTATGAGTCTCCTGTGGCCTTTATCGCGCGTTCCCTACCCTCAGTCGCGTCTTGCCGCACGGCGCTGACCCAGCCCAGTTGGCATGCGCTGGGTCGGCGGAGACATCGGCCTTGAACCGAGGGGCATTCCGCCACTCCTTAATCCTGCAGGGGTGCAAACGTCGACCCTCGAACGCAGCCGATGTGCTTGCCGTGTCAACTACATTAACATGAGAATGATGGACATCATCCAGATGTGCGTGTTACGTCAGCCACACCGCCAAGGCGGCGGCCGACATGTGCCCGCTGCACGCTGCGGGCATGCGGTCGAGCGCCGCCCCGTTTCGTGGACTCCGGGTATTTGGCCCTTGGTTCGGTCCCGCACCGCGCAGACCAGACTTCGAGGGGCCTGGACATGACCGCAGCACCAGACCAACTGCCACCTGCCCAGACCTCGAGTTGCCGCCGGGTGCGGTCATCGGACTGGCCGAGTTGGCATGGGGGCGGGTGCGCTGTGGGGCGCGGTGGGAGCGTCGTGCGGGTCTGGGCGGGCTTTCGGTCTCGGTGGGGCCGGCGGCGGGTGAGGGTAAGCCGCTCGTCCGGATCACCGGACACGGGGACTCTTCCGCCAGCGTCTCCTGCATCCGACTGCCGGATCCACCGCGCTTCTAGCCTCGATCTTGCATGAGGGTCCGTCAGCTTCCTGACGGACCCTTTCGGCTTGTTCCGGGACCGAGATTCGTGCAGGTGGGCAGGCTGGTGGCCCGGCTGTCGCGTCGGGTGGGCGCCGGCTTCCACGGCTCCGGTCGGGTGGTCCTGATCGTGACGACGGGAAGTTGCTGGTCAGCCCGGGTCTGGTAGGGCTGTGAGCCGTTGCAGGGCGTTGGTGATCACGTCGGTCCAGGGTGAATCGCCCTGGGTTTGGTGGAGATCTCAGATGGTGGTTGTGACCTGTGGTTTTGTGGCTGCGGTGTAGTAGGCGGCCTCGTATTCGACGGGCGGGACGTGGCCGATCTCACCGTGGAGTCGGCGGTGGCAGTACCAGTCGATCCACTCGGCGGTGGCGAGTTCGACCTGGGCGAGTGTCTTCCAGGGTCGGCCGGGCTTGATGAGCTCGGTCTTGAACAGGCCGATCGTGCTCTCCATCAGGGCGTTGTCGTATGCGTCGCCGACGGAGCCGATCGATGCCGCGATGCCTGCTCGGTCGAGATGCTCGGTCAGCGCGAACGATGTGTATTGCCTGGACTCTACCGGTCGTTGCAACACCGGCTTGTTGGAGCGACAGTAGCTGCTCGTTGAATGCCTCGGCCGGGGTCCTCCAACCGAGTGTCTTGCGGGGTCTGGTGTTCAGTGTGTGAGCGACGGCTTCGATTTCTTCGGCGGACCAGCGCGAGAGGTCAGTGCCCTTCGGGAAGTACTGGCGCAGGAGTCCGTTGGTGTTCTCGTTCGTGCCTCGCTGCCATGGGCTGTGCGGATCGGCGAAGAACACGGGGATGCCGGTGGCGGGCAGCCGCCCGGCCGACCGGCAGCTATGGCACATGATCGGCGAACTGCGGACACACAGCGACCGCTTCGCGGAACTGTGGGACTCCGGCGCGGTCGGCCGACACGAAGCGGCACGCAAAACCATCGACCACCCGCAAGTGGGACCGATGCGGCTGGACTGCGACGTACTCACCGTGGCCGGCAGCGACCTGCGCATCATGATCTACACCCCCGACCCTGGCACCGAGGACTCCGAACGCCTCACCCCGCTCACCCCGCTCGACACACGAGCCATGTCGAGCACTCCGCCCTGTCACCGTCTCTGGAGGGTACGGCCAGGTGGCGTGAAGGGATCTGAGCCGGTCGGCGGTGCCAGGCCTGCGTTGCCGGTGCAGGTGGGCGGGCGGGCGGGCGGGCCGGGGTGCAACTGCGTATCCGCTCATTCGTAGCAGCTTGCAGCAGCGGCGACGCTGCCGGCCTCAGGGCGCCGGGGGTTCGGTGATCAGTGCCAGGAGGCCGGCGATCTCGTGGTCGGACTCGGCCGGATGACGGAACATGGCGCCGGGGACGATCTCGTATCGGTTGCGCCGACCCTCCCGGGACCTGACGAGGTATCCGCCCTCCTCCAGGTCGGAGACGATGCCCTGCACCGTGCGCTCCGTGAGGCCGCATGCGGAGGCCACGTCGCGGAGTCTGATGCCGGGGTCGCGGGCGATCATGATCAGCACCCGCGCGTGACTGGTGAGGAACGTCCACCTTGGCTGGTCCCGGTCCTGTGCGTCTCCGTCCATACGCCCCATCATGCGCTCGCTGTTTCCGGATTATCAACCCACGAAAAATATTTCGTGATTCATTTGACGTACGTCGCCGGTCTGGGCATCATCACAGGTGGCAGGAAGTCCCCCTGGTGGAGCAGCGGGAGCCCACGATGTCGCGGCCGGACCACACCCACGAAGACGACGACACCGCTCTGGACCCCTGGGCGCTGCCCGTCCATCTGCCTCCCGGAGGCACGCGGAGCTTCGCCGGCCGGGCCACGCTGAGCCTCGCCACGCGCGGAACGGACGGAGTGGTGGCGGTGATCACCGGGGAAGTGGACGCTGGATGCGCCGCGGACCTGGAACGCTGCCTTGTCGCGGCCATGCGCGCCCATCCCGAAGGCCTCGAGCTGGACCTGTCCGGGGTCACCTTCTTCGATTGCGCGGGCCTCAACGCGCTACTGAAGGCCAGGACCTTCGAGGCCCGCGGCGGCGGCAACCTGACGATCAAGGTCATGAGCCCGCGCGTCGCGCGCGTCCTCGATCTGACCGAAACCCGCACATTGCTTACTCGCAGCCTCTGACAACAGTGGGTGGGCACTGTGCGCAGCGGATGTCGAAGAAAGCTGTTCGGGGTGGTCTCGCCCCGTGTCGTGAACTCCACCTGCACTTGCGCGCAGCAGTTCGTCCACGGCGGCGCGTAGCGTCCCCGTCGCCTTGTACGGGTCGTTGTGGCCGGTCCGACCGCATCCGACGCCGCCGAAGACCTGCATCCATGAACCTCGGGCACCGACGAGATACTGTCCACCCGTTCGGCAGCACGCCGCGCCTGCGGGCCGGGGCACACCTAGCATGCTGCCTGTGCGACTCACTCTCCCGAAGACCGAGGGCGGCGGCCGGGTACAGGGCCTCCTGCAGTTCATCGAGGACGGCATCCATCTCGTTGTCGCGGCGCTCCTCGTGCTGCTCGCCGGGCTTCTGACGGTCGGGGTGGTCCACGACGTCATCAGGTCGGTCCAGGGGCCGTACCGGCAGGAGACGGTCGTTCTTTCCACTCTGGACAACGGCCTTGTGCTGTTCATCGTGGCCGAGCTGCTCCATACCGTGCGCCTCACCATCAGGAACCAGACCCTGGACGCGGAGCCGTTTCTCGTCGTCGGCCTGATCGCCGGCGTTCGCAAGGTGCTCATCGTGACGGCCGAGGCGGAGAAGTCCTTCCGGTGGAACGTCGAGGGGGTCGAACTGCTCATCCTTGCGGGGCTGATCCTCGTGATGGCGACTGCGGCGTACGTGTGGCGGCGCTCGACGCGGCCGGGAGACTACTTCCCGCTCCAGGAGGCGCGGCGCCAATCGTCGCCGACGCCGTCACCCACCCCGGTGCGCGGGTCCTGATCCGCCGTCTTCCGCCGCAGCGGCCGCCCGCATCCGCTGCTCCTCGCGGGCAGAGCCGACGTCCCGTTCCAGGGGTGTGCGGCTGACGGCCGTCGTGAGGTCCTCCAGGGCCCGCTTCTGGAGTTCCGCCCCGCGCCGCACTACCGGGCTCCGGTCCCCGGCGGCGGCGCTTTCCCACGCTTGGAGCGCCTTCTCCACGCGCCCCCAGTCCGGATTCCTGTGCTCGCGCACGTCGAGTGCCGCCTGGGCGGTATCCGCCTCCAGGGCCTCGGCGAACCGCTGCGCCTCGGGGACGAGACGGCTGTCGGCCTGCGGGACGTGGCTCTCCATGAGCATCGCCGCCCGGCCGAACCCCTTGAGTGCGTCCTGCGCCTCCTCCGCCTCCCGTGACGTCAGCCCCCTGGGCCGGACCGGTTCCTGCCTCGCCCTGTCGTGGGCCCTTTGCCAGGCAGCGCGAGCCTCCCTGCTCGCCAGCAGTGCCCTGCGCATGGCGGCGCGATGCTCCCGGGTCGGTTCGGCGTGGCTGCGGAGCACCGCGGCCGCGTAGCGGCCGTTGGCCGCGAGCCAGTCCGCGAGCCGGTTCGGCAGCCGGGGCGTCTCCCATGCGGGGAACACCACGTACGCCAGCATGGCCAGGGCCCCGCCGAGCAGGGTGAGCACCACCCGCTCCGGGACCGTCTGCTCCCAGGCCTGGCCGCCCATGCCGAGCAGGAAGACGACATATGCGGCAGTGAAGCACTGGGAGTAGGCGTAGCCGGTACGGATCAGCGTGTACGACAGGCCCGCCGAGACCACGGCAAGCGCGCCGGACACGTGGGGGTCCGGGCCCAGGGTCTGCACCAGCGCGGTGGCGAGCGCGACCCCCGCCAGGGTCCCGGCGAGACGGGCCACCGCACGCGCGTACGTTCGGTGGAAGTCCGGCCGCATCACCATCACCGAGGCGACGGGCGCCCAGTAGCCGTGAGCCAGGGGTAGCCGGGTGGCGATCAGATAGCCGAGCGTGGCGACCGCCGCCAGGCGGATGGCGTGCCGGAACACCGGGGAGTCGCGGCGGAGTTCACGGCGGACCGCCCGGACGACGACCGGGAGCAGCCGGAACATGGTCGGGCGCAGCAGGATTTGGGCGCCCGCGGGGCCGGGTGGCGTGGGCGCCTCTTCGCGCGCGCCGCCGCTCCCGGCGATCTCCATCGCCTCGCCGAGTAGTTCCACGAGCCGCTCGGCGGCCTGCCGGGCGGGCCCCTCCAGCACCTCGTGCTCGTCGTCGACGTGCAGGACCTCCGCGCTCTTGGCCGGCACCTCGGCGGGAGTGCCGCGGCGGATCGTGCGGGCAGCCGCGTCAAGGACGTCGGCGGCCGCGTCGAGCAACTCCCGCGCGCGGTCCCGGCCGGGTCCCTCCGCCGGGGCGCCGACGTCCGGGTCGGCGAGCGCGGCGACGACCGGACGGATGCGCTCGGCCAGACCCCTGGGGCCGTGGAGCACGGAGGGACGGGTGCGGGCCTGTGATGGCGTCACGGCGGCCGCGTCCCGGGCCGTCATCAGCGGCTCCGGGTCGAACGGGGCGGTGGGGTCGTGCCGCAGCCGACGGGCGTAGTCCGCCACGGCGGCCAGGGCGTCGGCGAGCGCGTCACGATGCGCCCCCCAACGGCGGATCGGGAACAGCAGGATCAGCACGGCCTGCGCCACGCCTCCGAGCGCGATGATCCCGGCGTGCTCCAAGGCTCGCCCGACGCTCGTGGGCAGGGTGATGGTCACCAGCATGCTGCCGACGGTCGTCGCGGCGACGATCCCGGCGGTCGATCCGACGGCCCACGCCATCCCCGCGAGAAACGCCCAGACGGCCAGCAGGGGGAGGAAGGTCACGAGCCGACCCGCAGCCAGGTAGCCCACGAAGGTGCTGAGCGCCAGACCCGCGCCCGCGCCGAGCGCGATCACCTTGCGTGGACGCCAGGTGCGCTGGAAGGTGGCCCCACCCGCGGAGTAGGCACCGAGGGCGGCGGACGCGGCGTACGCAGGGGAGACCAGCCACAGCACCGGCCCGAGGACGATCGCCACCCCGGCAGCCGTACGCAGTGCGAGCAGGGGTTCCAGCCGCGTCTCCTCGATCGTGAGCCCGGATCGCACGACCTCCCCGAGGGCCCGCAGCCACGTCACGGGTGCGAGCCCAGCCGGAACACCCTGCCGAGTCGCGTCCGGCCTGATCGAGGTGTTGCAGCCGTCGGGCAAGGAAACCTCCCCCTCCTCGCGAACGGGCGGGCGGCCGCGGCGGCTGCGACGGGGCGCAGCCAGGCGGACACTGCTGAGCGTCAGCCGTCCGGCCTACCGGGCCGCGCGGGCATCGCCGTTGGTCCAGGTCCGCCCGGAGCGCGGGGAGCGCCCGAGCCCCGGCCGGAGGACGGGCGGACCGCCGCCCGTCCCCGGCCCGGTCCGGGGGACCGGTGGGACGGCGGACCCGGGACGCTTACCGCTTGTGGCCGTTCCCGTGGCCGTTCGGATGCAGGACCACCTTGGTCCAGCCCTCGTCACGGGCGTCGAAGTGCTCGTAGGCGGTGGGGGCCTCATCCAGGCTGAGTTCGTGGGAGACGACGAAGCTCGGCTTCGCCTTCCCGCCGGCGATCAGATCGCGCAGCGCCCGGTTGTACCTCTTCACCGGTGCCTGCCCGGTGCCCATGTGCTGGCCCTTGAACCACATCATGCCGAAGTCGATCGGGACCTTGCCCTGCGCCTCCAGCTCCCCCTGAGCCTCGGCGCCGCCGGGGTCCCGGGGCAGGAACACGCCCACCACGCCGATGTCGCCCGTGAACCTGACCGAGTCGATCAGTCCGTTGACCGTGAGGCTGGCGTCCTCGTGCCCCTTGGAGTCGTGTGCCTGGTAGCCGACGCACTCACAGCCGTTGTCGGCGCCCAGACCGAGGGTGGCTTCCTTGACGACCTCCGCCGGATTCTGCTCGGCGGTGTTGATCGGGATGGCCCCGATCTCCTCCGCCTTGCGCAGCCGGTCGGGCTGGTGATCGGCTACCCAGACGCGGCCGGCGCCCTTGATAAGGGCGGAGTAGGCCGCCATCAGCCCGACGGGACCGGCCCCGAAGACGATTGTCTGGTCGCCCGGTTTGACGTGGGCCATCTCGGTGGCGTGATAGCCGGTGGGGAAGATGTCCGCGAGCATCACGTAGTCGGTCTGCCGGTCGGCGGCGTCCTCGCCCAGACGCAGCGCGTTGAAGTCGCCGTAGGGCACCCTCAGCAGTTCCGCCTGGCCACCCTGGTAGGGGCCCATGTCGGCGAATCCGTAGGCGGCTCCGGCCAGGGCCGGTTCCGGCTGCATGGTCAGGCAGTAGTTGGTCAGACCCCGCTCGCACTGCTTGCAGAACCCGCAGGCGATGTTGAAGGGCAGGACCACGTACTGGCCGACCTGGACCTTGCGGACAGCCGAGCCGACCTCCACGACCTGGCCCATGTTCTCGTGTCCCAGGGTGCGACCGGACTCGAACGAGGTGCGGCCCTCGTACATGTGCAGGTCCGAACCGCAGATGTTGGTAGTGGTGATCTTGACGATGATGTCGCAGGGGTGTTCGATCTTCGCGTCCGGTACGTCCTTCACTGTGACCGTTCGCGGGCCTTCATATACCGCTGCTTTCATGATGGCTTCCTTTGGTGCCGCGGCATGACCGCAGCACGGCAGGGATGGAGACGGCGCAAAGCGCCTGACTCCGGGAGTGGATGCGACGGGGTCCGTGGCTCCGGCCTGCCTCTGTGGGCCGTGCCCACGGTTCCGATGGAACGGTGATGCCGCAGCCGGGCCCGTCAAGCGGAACCCCGGCGCTCCGGCGGCGTATCGTCCGAACCCGTCGGCCCCACGACGCGAAATATCCACGCATCGATCGACCAGCGGAATCTTCGAACCCGGACGACCACCGACAAACAACGCTTCTCCGGCCCACGTTACCAGTTGGCTAGTCACCATGGCCGTCCTGGAGCAAGTGGCGACGTTCCTGTTCACGCTTGGAGTAAGCGGCCGCCCGGATCGCCTCGTCGCTCTCCAAGCCTGACCCCAGCGCGCCGCCAACGGTGGCGACCGAAGCGACGAACCAGGACAACGTCCAGTATTCCGCGGCGTGAAGCGGGGTCCCTGTCGTGGAGGCGAACACGTGGCCGTTGACGATGAACAGAGCCCACACCAGGTTGATGACGATCAAACCGCCGTAGCAGACGAGCACCCCGATACCCACGGTCATGACCGTCGAGGCGTTGTAGAGCCTCGCCCTCTGCCTCGCCTCCCGCGAGACCTCTGCTGATCGATGCCACAGCTGCGCGTCCACGATAAGCCAGCCGATCATGAGCGCGACGGACCCGACCGTGGCGATCACAAGGCGTGGCGCGCTCAGGGACTCGGCCAGCATCCAGATGGTGGAGTTCACGGTGGCGACCGCTCCCGTGGCGAGCGCGGCCGCAAGGGCTTTCGACAAGCCCGGCACCAAACGCCACGGCCGGTTGGCGCGGACCATACCGACGAGCACCCTCAGGTAACCGCGCGGCCCGCTGACGACGTATCGAAGATCAGCCGTCTCCTCCGCACCGACCTGCCCCGGGCGAACAGGCGCGAAGCGACTGACGAAGGGCCCCAGGAGCTGCTCGGTCTGCGGAGGGCCCCCAGCCCCGGGGGCCCGGGGGCCCGCCAAGCTGAGGACGGCTTCTTCCACGGCCCGCCGGGCCCTGGTCTGCAGCCGCAAGCCTCCCAGCGGAGGAAGAGACAGCAGGGCCAAGCCGTGTTCGTGACTCAGATCCACAACGAGCCTGCGCCCGTGTGAGTGCAGCGGAAGGTCGGTGAGGGCCACGACGATGTCCCAACTCTCCGCTCTTCCGCGGTCCATGATCCGGCGCATCAAGGTGGGCGGGTCCTCTGTCCCTGCGGTGAACGGCTCACTGACCACCTCGACGTCGAAACGCCGCCCCTGGCCCCACTTGTCGGCGAGCCGGGCAGGAAGTATCCGGGCCATGCGCTGCGCGATCTCCGTCGGCGCGTCCGGATCCGCCAGGAGAGCAACGACCGTCACGCCCTGAGACGACACCCGCATGACTCCTTCTCGACGGCTGCCCCTGCGATCGCCCGTGCCCACAGGATGCCCCCGAGGTAACGCGGACGCGGCGTGACACGCTGGCCCCCGCCGGCGGGTGCAGGAGGTACGGCCGGCCCTCCTCCACCTTGCCCACCGGCATCACCTGCCTCCACGCCGTGCTGTTCGTGCTCGTCGAGTCACCGTCACCGCGGCGTTCCCGCTCACTCCGGAGTCGTTGCGCCCAGTCGCCGGGCACCAGTCCGATGCCGGGTCACTACCTCTCCCCCGCCCGGTCCGTCCCGCCCATGGGGGGGCCGGCAGAGCGGACCAGACTTCCCGTCTTTCCCCGGTGCTCGTGCACGAGGCGGATCGCCATGGCACCCTCACCGGCCGCCGAGGCCACCCGCTTGACCGAGCCGCTCCTGGCGTCGCCGGCGGCGAAGACCCCGGGAAGGGTGGTCTCCAGCAGCAACGGGCCCCGGCCGAGCGAGTCCCACCGGGTCGGGTCGGCCGCCGCCTGGGCGTCGGCGCCGGTGAGGACGAAGCCCTTCTCGTCCAGGGCCAGCACGCCCCGGAGCCATTCCGTGTGCGGCCGGGCCCCGATGAACACGAACAGTGCCCCGACCCGCAGCTCCCGGCGCTCACCTCCTGCGTTGTCCTCCACCATCAGCGACTCCAGCTTCTCCTCCCCGAAGGCACCCCGGACTTCGGTGTGGAGCAGCACCTCGATCTTCGGGTGCCGTTCCACCTGGTCCACCAGGTAGCGCGACATGTCCGCGTTGAGGTCGTCGCCCCGGACGAGGAGGTGGACCCTGGACGCGTGGTTCGCGAGGAACAGCGCGGCCTGCCCGGCGGAGTTCCCGCCGCCGACCACCGCGACCGGATCCGCCTGGCAGAGACTTGCCTCGTGGACCGTCGCGGCGTAGTAGACGCTGGTGCCCTCCAGACGGTCGATGCCGGGCACCTCGAGCCGGCGGTACCAGACGCCCGAGGCCAGCACCACGGCGCCTGCCCGGGTCCGGGACCCGTCGGTGAAGGTGACGACGTACTCGTCGTCCTGCGAGGTGAGCCCGCTGACCTGGGCCGGCACCGAGAGGCGGGCACCGAACTTGTGGGCCTGGAGCACCGCGCGTTCGATGAGCTCGCCCCCGGAGATGCCCGACGGGAAGCCAAGGTAGTTCTCGATGCGAGACGTGGTACCGGCCTGGCCTCCGGTGGCCACGGCATCGACAGTGACCGTGGCGAGTCCGTCGGAGGCACCGTACACGGCGGCGGCGAGTCCCGCGGGGCCCGCACCGACCACCATCACGTCACACCGCCCGGCCTCCGGGGAGGGGGCGGGCATCCCGATGAGCCGGGCGAGTTCGGCGTTGCTCGGGTTGCGCAGCACCCGCTCGCCCTTCCAGAGGACCACCGGAGTCTCCTCGGGGCGGATGGAGAACCGGCGCAGCAGCGCCTCCGCCTCCTTGTCCTTCTCCAGATCCACCCAGCGGTGCGGCAGCCGGTTGCGGGCGGCGAACTCACGCAGCCGCAGCGTGTCCGGTGAATAGCAGGACCCCAGGATCCGGAAGCCGGCGCCGAGGCCGATGAGCAGATACCGGCGGCCCAGGTAGGCGCGGAGGATCAGGTCGCCGAGGACGGGGTCGCGGCCGACCAAGGAGCGCTGCCGCTCCACCGGCACGGCCAGGACCTCGCCCGCCTCGCGCACCACGGCGGTGTCGAACGCCGCCTGGCCCTCCAGCAACCCGAGTTCACCCAGGAATCTGCCGGGTCCGTGCACGGCCACCGTGCGCTCGCCGGGCCCGCCGAGGTCGTGGACCATCTCGACGGTCCCGCTGAGGATCGCGAGGAACTCCCGGAACGGGTCGCCCTCGCAGTACAGCACCTGACCCTCGGCGGTCCTCCGGCGCTCACCGTTCGCGGTGAGTGCCTCGAACTGCTCCGGTGTCAGGCGCGGGAACGCCCCGTACCGGTCCGGTGTCTCGTGGACCGCGCTCTGCTTGTGCTCGGCCGCGCTCATCAGACCAGGGCCTCGTGGACGTAGCACCAGCGCCAGTCCTCTCCCGGCTGGAAGGACCGCACGATGGGGTGACCGGCGCTGCCCGCGTGCTGCCTGGCGTGCTTGAGGGGCGAGGAGTCGCAGCAGCCGACGTGCCCGCAGGTGAGGCAGAGCCGCAGGTGCACCCACGGGGAATGCACCTTGAGGCACTCCTCGCAGCCCTCCGGGGTGAGCGGCGTCACCGGGCGTACCAGCGCCAGGTGCGGGTCGGGCATCGTGACCATCAGGGTTCTCCTTCCGTGGGTGGGACTGCTCAGCAGCGGCCCGTGATGGCTGGAACGTGTCGGTGGGGTGGTCGATGAAGGGGCGGGCACGGTACGCCTCCATCACTCGTTGCCCGCGTCGTCGGCGAGGTTTCACAGCACCAGCGCGCTGTTCCCAGCCCCGCGCAGCGGTCCCTTGGGCCGGGGATCGCCCGGCTGCGGCGAGCCGGCAGGCCCTGCCTCAGGGCCTGCCGCGTTTCCGGCGGGGGTCGCAGACCGCTCTTGGCGGCACCCTGGACGCGGATGCGGCGATCGGCACTCACAGCAGGAGGTCGAAGACTGCTCGGGCCTCGTCCCAGTGCTGGGTCTGGGGGTTCTTCAGGTCGGGGTGGAGGACCTTGAGGCTCTGGGCGAGGGCCAGGCTGAGTCCGCCGATGATGTCCGGATAAGCCGCCTCGGTCTCCTCGTCGGGCGTCCGGTCCAGCGCGGGGTGAGTCGCGAGCTGTTCGAGAATCGGCTTGATTTCCACTTCCTGGTCGATCTTCTGGAAGTGATGGATGCTCTCCTGCAGGCCCTTCGTGATCGGCAGGTCACAGGTCCGGATGATGTCGCGCCCGTTGGCCTTGGCAGTGGCCTGGGCAACGGTCAGCAGATCGTAGAGCTTGGCATCGACGAAGTCGCTGTAGCGCTTGAGATCGTTCTTGTCGACGTCCAGCCCCGCGGCCGCACGGAAGAACCTTTCGAACCTGGCGATGGACATCACGGTCATAACGGCAACCTCCGACAGTGGGCGCCGGGGTGGCTCCCGGCCCCTGGGTTTCTCCGCCAGCCTCGCCGACGGGGCACGTGAACGCCTACGCATGTCGGGACCAATCGGCCTCCCTGACTTGCCCTGCCAGGCCCAGGCGTCCGACTCCCCGGGCAGGCGGACGAGCGTCGTGTTGTTCGGCACGCTGCCGGGTGAATCGGGCCCAGGCAGACGCGGCCTTGCGTTCGTGTGCGGCCGAGCGCCGACGTGGCGTCCCGGAGCCCCCGGCACGGCCGCACGACTCACGTGGTTTGCCGGCCCGCCATTGCCTGCTCGACCCACGAGCGCAGGACGTCCGCGGGTGCCGCGCCGGCCTGGCGGGCGACCGTCTCCCCGTGGTCCAGGACGAGGAGGGTCGGCACCGCCTGCACCTCGAATCGCCGGCTGACTCGTGGGTTCTTGTCGACGTCGACCTTGACGAGCTTGATCCGTCCGGCGAGGTCCCGGCCGACCTGTTCGAGGGCGGGCGTGACCATGCGGCAGGGACCGCACCAGGTGGCCCAGAGGTCGACGACGACGGGCTGGGTGGCGTTGTCCGCGACTTCGGCGAAGTCGTCGTCGCCCGCGTCGACGATCCAGGGCAGTGGCTGCTTGCAGTGCCCGCATGTGGGGCGTCCCTCGCCGGCCACCGGAATCCGGTTGTCACGCCCACAGTTCGGGCAGGTCACAGTCGTCGTCCTGGTGGTGTTCACGCTGCTCTCGCTTCCCGGGCCGCGGCCGGCTGGTCGTAGGTGACGACCAGCTCTCCGTGTTCGGCGTCGACGCGGACCGTGGCGCCGTCCTGGACGTCGCCGCGCAGCAGGGCGCGTCCGATCAGCGTCTCGACCTCGTGGGAGATGTAGCGGCGCAGGGGCCGGGCCCCGTACACCGGGTCGTAGCCCTGGTGTCCGATCACTTCCCGGGCCGCATCGGTGAGTTCGACGGCGATGCGGCGTTCGGCGAGCCGCTGCCGCAGTTCGTCGAACTGCAGCTCGACGATCCGCTCGATCTGCCGCTCACCGAGCGGCTTGAACAGCACGATGTCATCGACGCGGTTGAGGAACTCCGGGCGGAAGTGCCCGCGCAGTTCGCCCATCACCAGGGCTCGGGCGTTCGGCTTGATCTCACCCTCGGCGGTGGCGCCGTCGAGGAGGTGCTCGGAGCCGATGTTGGACGTCATGATGATCACGGTGTTGCGGAAGTCGACGGTGCGACCCTGGGCATCGGTGATGCGGCCGTCATCGAGGATTTGCAGCAGGGTGTTGAAGACATCGGTGTGCGCCTTCTCGATCTCGTCGAAGAGCACCACCGAGTACGGCTTGCGCCGTACGGCCTCGGTGAGCTGGCCGCCTTCCTCGTAGCCGATGTATCCGGGCGGTGCGCCCATGAGCCGGCTGACGGTGTGCCGTTCCTGGTACTCGCTCATGTCGAGGCGGACCATGTTCTCCTCGGAGTCGAACAGGGTACGGGCGAGGGTCTTGGCCAGCTCGGTCTTCCCGACGCCCGTGGGGCCGAGGAAGATGAACGATCCGATGGGGCGGCGAGGGTCGCGGATGCCGGAGCGGGCTCGGATGATGGCGTCGGTGACGAGCTTGACGGCCTCGTCCTGGCCGATGACGCGCTCGCGCAGGATCTCGTCGAGGCGCAGCAGCTTCTCGCGTTCGCCCTCTTGCAGGCGGGCGACGGGGATGCCGGTCCAGGCGGCGACGATCTCGGCGATCTCCTCCTCGGTGACGACCTCGCGCAGCAGCCGGTCCTGACCCTGTTTGGCGGCCAGTTGCTCCTCTTCCGCGGCGAGTCGCCGCTCCAGGTCCTGGAGGCGACCGTAGCGGAGTTCGGCGGCGCGGTTGAGGTCGTAGGCGCGTTCGGCCTCCTCTGCGTCGTGGCGGACCTGCTCCAGTTCCTGGCGCAGTTCCTGCACGCGGCGGATCGCCTGCCGTTCGGCCTCCCACTGGGCGTGTTTGGCGTCGGCCTCGCCGCGCAGGTCGGCCAGTTCCCTGCGAAGCTCCTCCAGGCGGGCCTTGCTGGCGGGGTCGGTCTCCTTGGACAGGGCCGCCTCCTCGATCTCCAGGCGGGTGACCCGGCGGGTGATCTCGTCGAGTTCGGCGGGCATCGAGTCGATCTCGGTACGCAGCCGGGCGCAGGCCTCGTCGACGAGGTCGATGGCCTTGTCGGGCAGGAATCGATCGGTGATGTAGCGGTGGCTGAGGGTGGCCGCCGAGACCAGCGCCGTGTCCTGGATCTTCACGCCGTGGAACACCTCGAGGCGTTCGCGCAGTCCGCGCAGGATGGAGATGGTGTCCTCCACGCTCGGCTCGTCGACCAGGACCTGCTGGAAGCGGCGTTCGAGGGCGGCGTCCTTCTCGATGTGCTTGCGGTACTCGTCGAGCGTGGTCGCGCCGATCATGTGGAGCTCGCCGCGGGCGAGCATCGGCTTGAGCATGTTGCCCGCGTCCATGGCCCCTTCGGCGGCGCCCGCTCCTACGACGGTGTGGAGTTCGTCGACGAAGAGCAAGATGCGCCCCTGGGCGGCCTTCACCTCGGCCAGCACCGCCTTGAGGCGTTCCTCGAACTCGCCGCGGTACTTGGCACCGGCGACCAGGGAGCCCATGTCGAGGGCGAACACCGTCCTGTCGCGCAGGCCCTCGGGGACGTCGCCGCGAACGATGCGCTGGGCCAGGCCCTCGACGATGGCGGTCTTGCCGACCCCGGGGTCGCCGATGAGGACGGGGTTGTTCTTGGTCTTGCGGCTGAGGATCTGGGTGACGCGGCGGATCTCCGCGTCACGGCCGATGACCGGGTCCAGCCGCCCGGACCGGGCTTCGAGGACCAGGTCGCGGCCGTACTTCTCCAGAGCCTCGTAGGCCACTTCGGGGTTGGCGGAGGTGACGCGCTGGTTGCCGCGGACCTGGGTGAGCGCGCTCAGGAACGAGTCCCTGGTGATGCCGGCCTGTTTGAGCAGTCGCCCGGCGGCGGTCGAAGAGCTCTCCTCAGCCAGGGCGAGCAGGAGGTGTTCCACGGACACGTACTCGTCCTTGAGGCGCTTGGCCTCCTGCTCGGCGGCGTCGAGCAGGCGGGCGAGGCGCTGGGTGACGAAGACCTGGCCGGGTGCCGCGCCGGGGCCGGTGACCTTCGGGCGGCGGGAGAGTTCCTCACGCACGGCCGCGCGCAGTTCCTTCGGCTCGGTCCCGGCCTGCTGCAGCAACCGCGGGATCAGACCGTCCTCCTGATCGAGAAGTGCGAGCAGCAGGTGTTCCCCGTCGACCTCGGTGTGCCCCATGCCGACGGCCGCTGTCTGGGCCTCCTGGAGGGCTTCCTGGGACTTCTGGGTGAGACGGTTCATGTCCATGGGGGTGTTTCACTCCTCGTGCCGCGGCCGCGCAAGGCGGCTTCGAGCAGGCTGATGCGGTCCAGCAGGTCGAGAACCAGGCCGATGGATGCGTAGTTGAGGCAGAGTCCGGTGCGCAGCCGCTGGATGCGGGCGAGAACCGTCGGGGCCGTGGGGTCGAACACCAGGTCCCCCACGGCGTCGCGTTCGGCGTCGACAAGGCCCAGGGCGACGAAGCGGCGGATCAGATCGGGATGGAGGCCCGAGCGACGGGCCACGGCGTCCAGGGTGAGCCTGGGGGCGGGCACGAGCCCGTACCGGACAGCCGTCGAGGCGGTGATGTCGGCGCCCGTTCGTACCGGACGAGCGCCCGCGGCGGCCCGGCCGATGCCTGCCGCTCCCGCGGGTCGGTCGTTCATCGCGTCCTCCTGGGGTCGAAGGAGGAGGTGGCGGCGAGCTCCTCGAACAGTTCGCGCTCCCGGTCGCCGAGGGTGGGCGGCACCATGATGCGGAGTTCGGCGTACAGGTCGCCGTCGGCGCCGCGCGGGTTCGGCATGCCCTCGCCGCGCAGCCGCAGCCGCCGGCCGCTGGACGAGCCCGCGGGCACCGTGACCTTGGCCGTGCCGCCGCCGGGGGTGCGTACCGGCACGGTCGCACCCAGGGCCGCCTCCCAGGGGGTGACGGGGACTTGTATGTGCACGTCGCGGCCGTCCAGCCGGAACCGGGGGTGGGGCTGGATGCGCACCCGCAGGTACAGGTCGCCCGCGGGGGCGTCACCACTGCCCCGGCCGCCCTCGCCCACCAGCCGGATGCGCTGCCCGTCGGTGACGCCCGGCGGCACGTCGACCTCGTACCGCCGCGGCTGCCCGGTGGGACCGGCGAGCGTGACGGTGCGGCGGCCGCCTCGGAAGGCCTCCTCGACGGTGAGCGGCAGCTCGGCCTCCTGGTCCGCTCCGGGGACGCCGCCTGAAGCGGCGCCGGCTCCGAACATGGAGCCGAGCAGGTCCTCGATGTCGATGCCCTCCGCGCCGAAGTCGTCGCCGACACCAGTGGCGTACCGGACGCGGGGACCGCCCCCGCCTGCGGTCCTCCGACCGCGGAAGCCGCCTCCCGCTCCAGCCGCGACCCGTTCGTCGAAGTCCTCGGGGACCTTGCGGAAGTCCTCGCCGAAGCGGTCGTAGCGGGCCCGGGTGTCGGGATCGGACAGGACGCTGTACGCGTCGTTGAGGTCCTTGAAACGCTCCTCGGCCCCGGGGTCCTTGTTGACGTCGGGGTGGTACCTGCGGGCGAGTTTGCGATACGCCTGCTGGATCTCGTCCTGGGTCGCGCTCCGCGACACCCCCAGCACCTCGTAGTAGTCCCGTGCCATGACCGGTCACTCCCGCTTCGCGACGGTCACCGCGGCGGGCCTGAGCTGCCTCTCGCCGTCCCCGTAGCCGGGACGCAGCACCTCGACGACCGTGCCCGACGGGGCCTCCGGGTCCTGGACGACGCCGACCACCTCGTGCCGGGCGGGGTCGAAGGCGACGCCGGTCTCCGCATGCCGCGGGTAGCCGAGCAGTTCGAGGACGTTCACCGCCTGGTCGCGTACGGCCCGGACGCCCTCCACGATCACGCCCGGGTCGGCGCCGGCGTGGGTCAGGGCGCGTTCGAGGTTGTCGAGGACGGGCAGGAAGGCGGCGGCCGTGCGGGACCGCTCGACGGCCCGCTCCCGCTCCAGTTCCCTGGCATGACGCTTGCGAAGGTTGTCGAGGTCGGCGAGCGCGCGCCGCCGGCGGTCCTCCAGTTCCCGGATCGTGGTCGTGTACGCGTCCTCGGCGGGCGCGGGGGCGGCGACGTCGGCGACGTCGGGCCCCGGTTCGCCGTTCGCCGCTTCCGGCCGGGGCGGCGGGCCAGGTTGCGGCACATCCCCGCGCGGAGGGCGTCCGGTGTCGTCCGGGACCGGTTCGACCGGATCCGAGGGGGGCCGCTCGGGTTCCTGGGGACGGCTGGGCATGGCGCGCCTCAGCTCCTGTCGAACTCGGCGTCGACGACATCGTCGCCACCGGCGCTCGCGGGACCGCCGGCGGCGGCGTCCTGGCCGGGACTGCCCGTGGGAGCGGCGCCTTGATGGGCCGCCAGCCCGGCGAGCACCTGCTGCAGTTCGGAGGTCAGGGGCCGCACGCGCTCCACACCCGCCTCCTCCTTGACCGCGGCCCGGGCGTCGGCCACGAGCATCTCGGCGCGTGCCTTCTCGTGCGCGGGCGCTGCGTCGCCCAGTTCGGCGAGGGTCCTCTCGACCTGGTACGCGACCGCGTCGAGTTCGTTGCGGGCGTCGACGGCCTCGCGCAGTGCCTGGTCCTGGCCCCGGTTGCTCTCGGCCTCCTGCACCATGCGTTCGACCTCACTGCGATCCAGGTTGGAGCTCTCGCTGATGGTGATGCCCTGTTCCTTGCCGGTGTCCTTGTCGCGGGCGGTGACGTTGAGGATGCCGTTGGCGTCGACGTCGAAGGTGACGTCGACCTGCGCTTCGCCCCGCGGCGCCGGCCGGATGTCGGTCAGCTGGAAGCGGCCGAGCACGCGGTTGTCGGCCGCGGACTCGCGCTCGCCCTGCAGCACCACCACGTCCACCGCCGGCTGGTTGTCCTCCGCGGTGGAGAAGGTCTCGCTGCGGCGCACCGGGATGGTGGTGTTCCGGTCGATGATCTTGGTCATCACGCCACCGCGGGTCTCCACGCCGAGCGACAGCGGGGTCACGTCCAGCAGCAGGACGTCCTTGACCTCGCCCTTGAGCACGCCGGCCTGGATCGCGGCGCCCAGGGCCACGACCTCGTCGGGGTTGACGCTCATGTTGGGTTCCTTGCCGCCGGTCAGCCGGCGGACCAGCTGCTGGACCGCCGGGATACGCGTGGAACCGCCGACGAGGATGACCTCGTCGATGTCGCTCTCGCCGACCTTGGCATCGGCCATCGCCTGCTTGACCGGCCCCAGGCAGCGCTCCACCAGGTCGCCGGTGATCTGCTCGAACGTGGACCGCATGATCGAGTCGGTGAGGTGCTTGGGGCCGGACGCGTCGGCGGTGATGAACGGCAGGCTCACCTGCGTCTGCGTCACCGAACTGAGCTCGGTCTTGGCCTTCTCCGCGGCCTCGAAGAGGCGCTGCAGTGCCTGCGGGTCGTTGCGCAGGTCGATGCCGTTCTCCTTCTGGAAGTCGTCCGCGAGGTAGTCCACGAGGCGGCGGTCGAAGTCGTCGCCGCCCAGGTGGCTGTCGCCCGCGGTGGACCGCACCTCGACCACGCCGTCGCCGACGTCGAGGATGCTCACGTCGAAGGTGCCGCCGCCCAGGTCGAACACGAGGATGGTCTCGTGCTGTTTCTTGTCCATGCCGTACGCGAGGGCAGCCGCGGTCGGCTCGTTGATGATCCGCAGCACCTCCAGGCCAGCGATCCGGCCGGCGTCCTTGGTGGCGGTGCGCTGGGCGTCGTTGAAGTAGGCGGGCACCGTGATGACCGCCTCCGTGACCCGCTCCCCGAGCTGCTTCCCGGCGTCGTCGGCGAGTTTGCGAAGCACCTGTGCGCTGATCTCCTCCGGCGCATAGAGCTTGTCGCGCACCTTGAAGCGGGCCGCTCCGCCGTCACCCTCGACGACGTCGTAGGCCACAGCCCTGGCCTCGTCGGAGATCTCGTTGAAATGCCGGCCTATGAACCGCTTGGCCGAGTAAATGGTGCCCTTGGGGTTGAGGATCGCCTGGCGCCGGGCCAGCTGTCCCACGAGACGTTCCCCGGTGTCGGTGAAGGCGACCACGGACGGTGTCGTACGGCTGCCCTCGCTGTTGGGCACGACGGCGGGCTCACCGCCCTCCCACACGGCGATCACCGAGTTCGTGGTGCCTAGGTCGATGCCCACTGCCTTGGCCATGAGGAACTCCTCCCGGTGCGGCGGTATGCGCCGGCACTGCGGATCTGATCGGTACGGGTCACCGCTCCGACATAGGCCGTAAAGGGCGGCGAGCAGGGCGCAGGCGGGTCCGCCCGGTCCGGGGCCGCGGAGCCGGCCGATCACCGCACGGGGAAGGGCCTCGCCCACCACCGCGTGCCCGGCTGACGAGGCGTACGGCACCCCCAGACAGCCCCAGACTCGCGAACCGGGCGGCTCTACGCCTGCACCCGGCAAGTCAAAGAACAGCCGAGCCGGTCACCCCGCGAGCACCAGACCAAGACTCCGGACATCTCGGATAAGTCAGAACTCAGGGGGCATACGAAAAGGGTCGCCGCGACCTCTCGGCGGCCCCGGGTGAAGGGAATGACCCGTGGCCGGCTGCTGGGCCCGGACCGTGTACCACCCACTCGGGAGAACGGAGTGATCCCATGGCCCGCAGCCAGGCGCACCATCTCCACCGCCGCTGCTCCAACCGGGAGAGCAGCCTTCCGCGGTGCAACTGCGGGCGGCACCTCAGGGCCGCGCGAAGAGGGCCACGTCCGCTCGTTCCGACCCCGGCCGACCATGCCCCCCACGAACTCGCGGCGCTCTCCCGCGCCCAATTCGACACTTGGGACGAAGGCGAGATCCTGCGCCTGGCCATGAACCACATAGCCGCCGCAGGGCCGTACAGCGCCGAGGCCGGATACCTCAGGGTGGACGGCGACCTGGTCCCCGGCCCCGGGGACGGGCCGGCCCGTGCCCTGGGCGTGGACCAGCAGGTGCGGGAGCTGGCCGGGCAGGACGGGCCTGTGAACGTACCCGACCGACCGTGGGGCCAGGCCCTGGGGCTGCGCGGACTCCAAGGACTCCACGGCTACCTCGTGGTGACGTCCCGATCCAGGCCCACCGAGGCCGAGCGGTCCCGGCTCGCCACGCTCGTCCGGCAGACCGCTGCCGCCCTGTCCGTCGCCCTCGCACACCGCTCCCGCCGCGAGGACGCCCTGGAGCTTCATCGGCTCAGGGGGGAACGGACGGCCCTTCAGCGGCAGCTGATCTCCGTCATGGCTGAGCTGGGGTGGCAGCAGGCCGTTCACGCGCTCACGGCCGACGTCGCTGCCTCGGGCGGCGGCGAGGAAGCCATCACCCGCGCACTGCACGAGCTCACCGGACTCCCCGCACTGGTCGAGGACCGCTTCGGTCGGCTGAGATCCTGGTCCGGCCCCGGCCGCCCCGACCCCTATCCGGAACCGGATCCCGCGCGCCGGGACGAAATGCTGCACGCCGTCGCCCGGGAGGGCGGGCCGGTGCGGATCAAGGACCGGCTGATCGCCCCGGTCCGGCTGCACGGAGAGATCCTGGGCGTGCTGGCCCTGGTCGACGCCCAGGACGAGGCCGACTCGCACACCGTGCTCGCGCTGGAACACGCCGCAACGTCGCTCACCCTGGAGCTGGCGCACCTGCGTCGTCTGGCCGAATTGGAGCTGAGGCTGCACCGCGAGCTGGTCGACGACCTCCTGGCCGGGACGGACGAGACCAGCGCCTACGCCCGGTCCGAGGCAGTCGGACACGACCTGCACCGCACCCAGTACGTCGTCGTGGTGCAGTGGTCGAGCCGGACCGCGGACGATTCCTTCACGCAGACGGTGAGCCGGGCAGCCTCTGCCGTGGGCATGCGCTCGCTGTTGACCGGACGTTCCGACCACGTGGTTCTGGTCGCCGACGACAGACCGCACACCCGCGCCCTGTACGAGGCGCTCGCCCGGGAGACCGGGACAAGGTCCGGGACGATCGGGGTGAGCGCCCCGTGCAACTCCCCGGACGACATCCCCCACCGCTACCAGGAGGCGCGGCGCGCCCTGGAAGTACGCCGCCGCTCCCGCGAGAGCTACGGAACGGCGTTCTTCGACGAACTCGGCCTCTACCGCATCCTGGGACCTGGCAACGACTTGCTGGAACTGGAGACGTTCGTCCGCGAGTGGCTCGGCCGGCTCATCGACTACGACTCCCGGCACCACGCAGCCATGGTGGAGACCCTGTCCCGGTACTTCGACTGCGGCGGCAACTACGACGAGACCGCCGAATCCCTCGCGATCCACCGCAGCACGTTGCGCTATCGGCTCCAGCGCATCCGCGACATCAGCGGCAACAGCCTCACGAACGTCGAGGACCGGCTCAACCTTCAGGTGGCGACCCGAGTGTGGAAGATCGTGCTGGGCGGACCCGACCGATGCCGCCGATGAGACGGACACGGCACTGTCCGGTGCGGTCGGCAACGCCATTGCCTCCGATGTCCAACCCACTCTCGCGGCGTTGAGAGCAGCTGGACTGAAAGCGGCGGGTCATCAGCGACGTCCGCGTCGGCGTCCGCCCCGCTCTCCCGCGCAACGACCCCTCATCGGTCACATCACTGGTGAGACGCCCGGCCGACCGCGGCTACGGGTGCGTATCCGTGATCGCGATGACCTCGTCGAGGCGGTCCAGGGCGGCCTGCAGGTCGTCGATCTTGCCCTGGATGCGCTCACGCTCGGCGCGCAGCATGGCTCGTTGCTCGGCGTCGGTATGGCCGGAGACCCAGCACGGAAGGAGTTCGGTGATCCTTCGGCTGGTCAGGCTGGCGGCGAACATCTGCTGGAAGAAGCGCACCAGGACGATGGCGTCCTGCCGGTACAGGCGCTGGCCCGACGGGCTGCGCTCAGCGATGAGCAGCCCCTGCTGCTCGTAGTAGCGCACGGCGCGCACCGAGACGCCCGCACCCCGTGCCACCTCGCCAATGCGGATCAACCGCTCGGCCGCCGCCGCTGTAACGGTCATGGTGATTCCTCTCACCCCTGGCCATGACGACCAGGACTTGCCTCTGACGTCAGCGTCAGGTTTTAGCGTACCGGACATGGACATCAACAACTCAGTCGCCCTTGTCACCGGAGCCAACCGCGGCCTGGGCCGCGCCTTCGCCCAGCGTCTGCTCGAACGGGGCGCCCGCAAGGTCTACGCGACGGCCCGCCGACCGGAGAGCGTGGACCTGCCCGGGGTCGAGGTGCTGCCCCTCGACATCGCCGATCCCGCATCCGTGAGGGCCGCCGCCGAGGCCGCCCCGGACGTCTCGCTGCTCATCAACAACGCGGGAATCAGTACCGGGACCGACCTGGTGACCGGTTCGCTGGACGCGGTGCGGCACGAACTGGAGACCAACACGTTCGGCCACCTGGGAATGATCAGGGAGTTCGCGCCGGCGCTCGCCGAGAACGGCGGGGGCGCGATCGTCAACGTCCTCTCCGCCATGTCGTGGTTCGGGGGCAAGGGCGCCAATGCCTACCACGTGAGCAAGGCCGCCGCCTGGGCCATGACCAACGGCGTCCGCCTGGAGCTCGCCGAGCAGGGCACGCTCGTCACAGCGGTCCACCTCGGCATGGCCGACACCGACATGGCCGAAGGCTGGCCCGTGGCCAAGATCGCGCCGTCGGACCTGGCCGACGCAGCGCTCGACGGAGTCGAGGCGGGCTCCGCCGAGGTCCTCGCCGACCAGTGGAGCCGGGACGTCAAGTCCCGTCTGCCCCTGACGCCCGAAGAGTTCAACGCCGCAATGGACCGCGCCCTGGCGGCCCTGATCGCGGGCTGAGGGACGACGTCGGTCGTGGCGTCAGGGAGCAGCCGGGGGCCGGTCGGCGGGGGCAGGACGATCTCGTCACCGTTGATGTCTCCTCTGGAGCAGGACCGGCAGGCCGTCCGTGCCGACGTACGGTTGCGCGACGGTCTCCGGGCCGAACCTGCCGGGTCAGGAGTCCTGGCAGGACGGTCGGGATGCTGGATGCTCGGTGACGCCTGCCGGAGCGGCGATCCGCAGCCGCTCCGGCAGGACTCGACCTGATCTGCGGCCCGCACGCCGGGGTCAGTGGGCGAGCAGGGTGTCGAGCCAGTCGAAGGCGCGCTGGTGGAACAGGGAGATGGCGCCCTCGTGGCAGTGCTCGCCTGCGCCTTCGTCCTCGCGGAAGAGGATCAGTTCCTTCTGGCACGTCATCTCGTCGACCAGGCGCTGGGGCTGGCCCTGGAAGAACTGGTCGTTCTCGGCGTCGAGGACGAGTGTCGGGCAGGTGATGCGGTCGGCGATGCCGGCCATGGTGTACGGCTCGGTCGCCTTGACGAGCTCGTCGAAACCGGACACACCCAAGGTCCACCGGCCGTTGCGCACCACCCACCGCACCTGGGTGTCCCGGGCCATCATCTCCTCGATGCCGCCGGGCATCTCGGCGGCGCGGTCGGCCAAGGTCTTGACGACGGTGTGGAAGTCGTAGACCCCGTCGTGCAGCACGCACGCGGCGATGCGGTGCTCGAAGGCGGCCGCCCGGGCGGCGAGGTAGCCGCCGAGGCTCGTGCCGACCAGTACGAGCTTGTCGGCGTCCAGTTCGGGCACGGTGAGCGCGAAGTCGACGGCCGGGGTGACCACGGCCTCCCAGTCGGGCCGGAAGTGCAGGCCCTGGTCGCGGACGGTGCTGCCCTGGCCGGGGCCGTCGAAGGTGAGGACGTTGTAGCCGCGCCGCAGTGCGCCCGCGGCCAGCGCCAGGTAGTTCTCCTCGAGAGTGGAGTCGTACCCTCCGTGGTAGATCAGGGTCGGGCGCGGGGTCCCCGAGTCGTCGGCGAAGAACAGATAGCCGGGCAGCGCGGTGTCCTCGTAGGGGATGCGCACCGCGCGGGCCGGGGTGCCGAGCAGGGCGGCCGCGTCGGCGAACGTCTGCTGCGAGGCCTTGGCCAGCCGCGCCGACTCGGCGTCGTGGGCGGGGTTCTCCCGGCGGTAGAAGTCGGCGGCCCGGTAGTAGTTGGACGCGCGCAGCAGGGCTTCGCGGGCGCTGACCCGGTGACCGGCGGCCAGCGCGTCCCGGCCGATGCGCTCGACACGCGCCGCCGTCGCGCCCCACCGGGCCGACCAGGCTTCCTCGTCTCCCTCAGGGATCGTCCGGCAGGTGACCAGGACCTCACCCAGGTCGGCGCCGCCGTAGGCGGCATAGCCTGCGGCCCGCAGCGCCTCGAAGGAGAAGGACTCGTCGTCGTAGAGGAACTTCATCTCCGGCTCCCTTCCACTGAGGGAACGGAACAGCACCGTTCCGTCTAGCTCCGACCGTAGCATAGGGAACGGTGCTGTTCCGTTCGTTATGCTCGTGTGCGTGGCAGTGCAGCAGAAGAAGGGCCGGCCGGTGTCCGGCGGGGCGGTCCTGCGCGAGCGGGTGACCGAAGCGATCACCGAAGCGGCCTTCGGTGAACTCGCCGATGCCGGGTATGCGAGGTTGTCGATGGTGGCGGTGGCCCGGCGTGCCGGTGTGGGCAAGGCCGCGCTCTACCGACGCTGGCCCTCGAAGCAGGCAATGATCACAGAGTTGATCCGCAGCAAGGTCACCGAAACACTCCCCCGCACTCCGGCTACCGGCGCCCTGCACACCGACCTGCGCGAACTGCTGGCGGCCTACCGCAGCCAACTGGCCAATCCGCTGCTCGCCCTGATCGGGGCCGAGCTGCTCGCCGAATCCCGCCGCGACAGCACCCTGGCGACCATGCTGCACACGGAAGTGGCCGCGCCGCGGCGGCTCGCGGCACGCGCGATCCTGCAAGACGCGATCGACCACGGCGAACTCCCGCCCACGCTGGACATGGATCTCGCCACCGACCTGCTCATCGCGCCCCTCGTCTTCCGCATGGTGCTCATAGACGGGCACAGCGACGACGACTACCTCGAAACACTGACAGCCGCCACCCTCGCAGCCCTGAAGGCGGCCGTCCGCCGTCCCTGACCGTCAGGGCGGTCCGGCGACGGGCGCCGGGCTGCTCCACGTGCGGGGCTGGTGGTGAGCAGTCTGCTCACCACCAGCAGCGTCTGCACACGGTTCACCGCCGTCATGCCGGCCCTCCACGTGGTAGGGACCGGACCCGTTCAGCCTCGGAACCGGCCCTCGCACGCCATCGGCGACAACGAGCGCCGGCTTCCCGGAACCTGTGCGGCGACTGCGCGAAGCGGTGCGAGGCCGGGCGGGCGGGCCCGGTCCTCCTCGCGCCCTGCCGCGAGCCGACGCGAGACGGTGGGGGCCCGATTACTGCATGATCGTGCGCGGCAGGTGCCTCGGGTCGGCCAGGCAGTAGTAGAACTGGAGGACGTAGCCGCGCCCGATCTGGATCCGTGTGGGCTCGTAAGCGAGCGGATACGCGCCCGGGTCCGCCTCGACAAGCTCTCGGAGCTCCACCGCGGTCCAGCTTCCGCCACCCGAACCGCGCTCGCCGCCGCCGACCGTCAGCAGCGCCTCCACCGGGCCGCCGCACTCGCCGCAGCACAGCTCATCGTCGGGTTCCGCCGGGTCCCGGAAGGTGAACTCCGCCGGCCATCCGCCCGCCTTCCAGCCGGGCGCGACGGACAGCTCCCACTGGTACTCCAGCGACGCTCGCTTCGACCAGGCCGTGATGCGCTGCTGCAGCTCCTCGCCCAGCAGATGCAGCGGCGGGAACTCCAGGATCTCCTCCGGCTGCAGGAGGCACGGCTGTGGCACATGGTCGTCAAGCTCCACGTATGCCGGCTCCGGCGGCTCGGCCAGCACTTGCCGCACCTCGGCCGCCGCCCGCCACCGCAGCTGCACCGCGGGCCAGCAGCCTTCGATGTCCGGCAGCGGCAGCCACAGCACCTGGAGTACGTCCGTCCCTTCCGGGAAGGGCAGCCCCGGCACGTCGCGCGCGTACAGCTGCGCGACCGGTATCAGCGGCATCGGCCCGGACGACGTGATGTCCTCCGCGTCGTAGCCGTCCATCAACCGCGTCACGGCGAGTCGCTGCGCCGGCGTCGGTTCGGGCAAGGTCAGCAGCGTGCGCAGCTCCCGTATGTCCGCGAGCGTCGTCACCGGCATGAACGGCAGACCCGGCGACTCGAATACCGGCCACTCCTCGTCAGCGGGCCACAACAGCGGCCCGCCCACTGAGCTGTCGTGCACGGTCGGCGCCCCCGGCACAGGGTGCAGCCGCACCGCCGTGCGGGCCGACCCCGCCAGCTCCGGAAACTCCACGCTCACGTCCACCGGACGCGGCGGTGTCGTACGCGCCATGCCTCCCCCTCAGCGTTTACCGCCACCCCTTCCAGCGACAGCGCCCACCATCAAAGCACCCCCCTGTGACACCCTGGAGTCCCCCACCGGTGCGGCTCGCCGCACTGGAGCTTCACCACCGGCATCGCCGCCCCGGTCAGAGGCGCGGCATCCCGCTCAGCACGCCCGCCGAAGGGCGAATGATGCCCGGAGCGGGCCGTCTTCCCCGCCCAATGTACCGGGACGGTGAACATCACCGGTGACCTGTCGCACGCCCGGCCGATCGCCAGGTCAGCCCACCGATGGGGGGCCTTCTGAGGATCCCCGACCGGTCGGGGCGGCGAAGTGTTCTCGTGACGCGGTAGTCGGCGAAGTAGGCCGGCAGAAGGGTGCCGAGGTAGCGCTCCTTCGACGTGTTGTCGACGACGTCGAGAGTCCCGGACATCCGGGCCTCCCACACCCGGCCCGCCTCGGCGGCCTCAGGCCGGTCCGGCCAGCGCCGGACGAACACGGCCATCTCCTTGGTGGCCGCCTCCATCAGTTCCGGTCCGTATACGGGCGCGGTGTCGTAGAGGACCAGTCCGTCGAGGCGTTCGGGGTGGTCGAGGCCGAACTGCAGCGCGACGAAACCGCCGTGCGAGTGGCCGAGGAACCAGGCGGTCGGTGCCCCGAGGCCGTCGAGTACGGCCGCGGCGAAGCGCGCGTAGCGGGACATGGAGTAGTCCCCGTCCGGCAGCAGGTCGCTGTCGCCCGCCCCAACGGGGTCCAGGTAGACCATGGTCAGATGCTTTTCCAGAGCGGGTATGCGCAGGTACTCAGGGTGTATGCCGGGGCCTCCCGAGTGAACGAGGCACACCGGCCCGGTCCCCCGTGACCCGGTGGACCTGGCGCACCCCGTCGACCATGACGGTGCGCACCTCGGCGGCACGCTCGCCGTGCTCCGCCTCGTGAGGGATAGCGTTCATACCCACACGATGCGGTGGCCCCCGGAATGGTTCGATCGGCCTTCAAGATTTTTTGCGGGGCGCCCCGGCGGTCGCGCGGGTGGTACAGGCGCAGTCTGTCGTCACCCTTCACGTCCAGGAAATGCACCCAGACCACGCTGGGCGGGCAGTGGAACGGGTCCTCCGGCGGGCTGCTGATGGCAGCCTCCCAGATGACCACCTCACGGCTCGCCACCACGTTCAGCAGCTTCTGACGCACGCCTTCAATCAGAACGACTACGCGCCCCTGATTCGGCGCCCACGTCACGCAGCCCTCTGATCTCGGCTGCTGTTGTCAGCTGCTACCTGGAGCGTGCGGAGGCGGGAGGGTCCACTCGGACGGCCTCCGCGGCAGGGACGTGGTGCGGGCGCAGACCCAGCACCAACCCGAGGATCAGCACGGTGATGCCCAGCCATACCGACGGGCTGGGCATGCCGCTGCCGGAGATGCCGCCGACGGCCGCCGCGGCCAGCGGCGCGATGCCGGTGAGCAGTCCGGCCCGCCCGGATCCGACGGCGCGGACCGTCGAGTACCACAGGACGAAGGCGACCGCTGTCACCATCAGCGCCAGATATCCGATGGCGGCCCACTCGGGACCGGTCAACTCCCGCGCCGCCGAGGGGCCTTCGCAGGCCGCGGCGAGAACGGCCAGCAGCGCGGCGGCCATCCACATCGCGTGCACGGACACCCCCCACGGGGAGTGCCGCCGCAGGACCGGAACCGCGAGAAGGGTGAAGGCGGCCTCGCAGGCCAGGGCCAGCGCCGCCCAAGCCACCCCGACGGCGTCGGTGCGCCCCGTGCCCTCCACCAGTACCGCTCCCGCCACGACCACGGGGGCCGCCAACAGGAGCCGCCGGCTGGGCCGGCGCCGTTCCAGCGCCGGGCCCACCACCGCGAGGACCACCGGTACGCACGCGACCGCGACGGCAACCGCCGCGGGCTCGGCGTGGTCGACGCCCCGGATCACGGCCACGTTGAACAGCAGCAGACCGGTGACGGCGATCCCGGCGAGCCACAGCCACTCCCGTCCTCGTGGCCACACCAGGCGTGTACCGGCGAGCCGGGCGACGACGAGCAGGATCACGGTGGCGATCGCGTAGCGAATCGCCTGCGGGGTGAACAGCGGGGCGTCCACGAGGGTGTGCGAGACGGTGACGCTGCTGCCGACCAGCGCCATCCCGATCATGCCGGGCACGAGCGGGGCGAGGGAAGCGGAAGGTGTGTGCATACCGCTCACGCTGCCTGCACAATGGACTTCATGGACAGGTCCACAAAGGCGTCGGTGGAGGGGTCCAAACAGACGGAGGATCCAGCGGACGAGGTGCCGGACCGCGGTACTTCACCGGGCTCGGACTTCCTGCAGCTGGAGATCGGCCGGGTACCCGCAGGCGGGCGCACTGCCTGGCTCACGGACCAGCTACGGGCCGCCATCGCCGACGGCCGGCTGCGTGTCGGAGCGAGGCTGCCCGCCAGCCGGGTCCTGGCGGAGGAGCTGCGCGTCACCAGGGGCGTGGTCACCGAGGCCTACCGGCGGCTCGCCGAGTCGGGACAGATCGCCGGTCGGGGCCGGCTCGGGACCGTGGTCGTGGCGGCTCCCGCCGCTCCGTACGGACGCGCACACGACATTCCGGGGACCGGAGCCGGATCCGGGGCCGCGATCTTCACTTCCGGGGACCGCGAGGGCGTCGTCGACGTGCTGCGGGCCACGCCCTGCCGGATCGACCTGTCACCGGGTGTCCCCGACCTCGCCGCCTTCCCGCGCGCCGGGTGGTTGCGCGCCGAGCGTGCCGTCCTCGCGGACGTCACCCCGGCCGACTTCGGCTACGGCGATCCCAGGGGCGCACCCGCCCTGCGCCGGGCGGTCGTGGGCTGGCTGGCGCGCAACCGCGGCATCCGCGCCGACCCCGACGAGGTCGTGGTGGTCGCGGGCGTGGCCCAGGCTCTGAGCCTGCTCGCGCGGCTTCTGCTGGCGGACGGCATCCGCCGTGTCGCCGTCGAGGACCCCGGATCCCTCGGAGCGCGCCAGCAGTTGGAGTACGGAGGCCACTCGATCGTGCCCATCCGTGTGGACGCGGGTGGCCTCGACGTCGGTGCGCTGCGTGCCAGTGGCGCCCGGGCGGTGCTGCTCACCCCGGCCCACCAGTTCCCGACCGGTGTCGTCCTCGACGGGGAACGCCGCCGAGAACTGCTGGGCTGGGCCGCCGAGGGCGGGGTGGTGATCGAGGACGACTACGACGCCGAGCACCGCTACGACCGGCCGCCGGTGCCCGCGCTGCGCTCGTTGATGCCCGAGGGGGTCTGCTACGCGGGCAGCGTCTCCAAACTGCTCGCGCCCGCACTCCGCATCGGATGGCTCCTCGTACCTCAGGACCGGCTGGACGCCGTCGTGGCGGCCAAGCGGTACGCCGACCTGGGCAACGGCGTCCTCGCTCAGCTGGTCCTCGCCCGGCTGATGGACTCCGGCGAACTGGAACGCCATCTGCGCCATGTCCGGGGGCGCCACCGCAGGCGCCGCGACGTGATGCTCAAGGCCATCGAGGAGCACCTTCCCGGTGCCCGCGTGCACGGGACAGCCGCCGGCCTGCACCTCATGGTCACCTTCGGCGACCGGCCCGACGGCGCCCACGACTCCGGCCTGTGCGACGGCGCCCTCGCCGCGGCGGCCCTCGACCGGGGCGTGAAGGTCCATCCGCTGTCCTGGCACCGGATCGGCTCCGGGCCGCCCGGCCTCGTACTCGGCTACGCGGCGGGCCCGGCGCACGACATCGAGCGAGGCATCGCGACCGTCGGTGCCGCCCTGCGCGGACTTCTCCCCTGACGCCAGTCCGACTCAAGTCGTGGGACCCGCGCAGTGCGTGCCGCCGAGCTGAGCCGGCGGATCACCGCCGTCGACCGGGTCGCTCGCCGCGATGATCAGGCGTTTGGTGCTGTGAACAGTGCCTGGACGGTTTCGGTGGCCAGGTCGCGCAGCCGGCTGTGGGCGCGGTCGCCGTCGTAGCGCTGATGCCACAGCAGGTACAGGGGGACCTCGGGCAGCGGGAGTGGCTGCGGAAGCGTGACCAGCCCGAGTTCGTCCCTGGCTGTACGGGTGACCGCGTCAGGAAGGGTGACGACCAGGTCGGTGCCGAGCACGAGGCGCAGCGCGAAGGCGGCGGCGGGGCCGGCGGCGACGACGCGCCGCTCGAGGCCGCGGGCGGTCAGGGCGTCGTCGATCGGATCGCGCAGGCTTCCCCGCCTCGACACGGTCAGGTGCTCGGCGGCCGCGTAAGCTCGACGCTCAACAGGCCCTCGGTGAGCGGGTGGCCGGGTCGCACGGCGACGAGCAGCCTGTCCTTCCGGCCCTGCGCGGGGCCGGGGCGGTGTGGGACACCTTCCCCGGCGTTGAGGACCCCGACGACCCCTGGGCTGAGGAGGAGTTGGCGAGGCGGTTGTTCGGGGCGGTGGGCGACCGTCTCGGGCTGTCGCTGCCGCGTCGGGAGATCGAGAAGGGACTGCTGCCCGCGGTGGTCTTGACCTCGCCGTTCTGAACCGGAGCAGCGGGGGCGCCGCGGCTCTCGACGCGACGCCCCCTGTGGGCGAGGTGGTGCGATGGGTTGTTCGCGATCGTGGGTGCACTTCCGGATCGCGCCGTCGTAAGAGCACGCCGCGCTCATGCTCGTACTCGGCCGGCACGGGTCCCCGTCCGGCAGAGGCTGGTTCGGGTTGAAGGATCCGAACCCGGCCACCGAGCCACTGTTGTCGTAGCTGCCCCGCCGCTGACCGGGTTCAGACGGCCCGCGAGCGAGGACACGCCGCTGTTGTAGGTGGAGTGAACGTACGGCCGGACCCTGAGCGATCACCCGTTCCCCAGGACGTATCCGACGAGGGGGTAGCCGCCCTGGTCAGGCGGCACGGCTGGACCTGCCGAGTCCCGGCTCGCCACGCGATCGAACGGGACGAGGCGGCGGTGGTGAACTCCTGATGGTGGCATTGGACCGCCGCACCGAACGGGGCGACGTCGTCGCTGGAGCCGGGACGCAGGCGCACCACCGGAACGCCGGTACACCCTCCTCAAGCCTCAACCCGCACGAGGCAATTCACTGGTGGCCATGCCCCGAGAAGGGCCGCGCATCCACCCGTTACCGGGAGGGGCTGACGCGCCGCCGTCCTGCGAGGCCGACGGGCCGCTCAGGCGCCGATGCGGGGCGGTGTGGCAGTGCCGTGGACCCGCTTGGCGTGCGCCGCGTACTGGCGGCGTGCCATGGCCGGGGCGAGTAGCCGAACGGGCAGTGGGGCCGCCGCGAGGACGGCCTTGACGACCTCGGGGTCGCCCTCGTACATGGCCATTCCGAAGACGAGCGCCATGTCCTTCTTCGGGGTGACCGCCGTGCCGTGCTCCGCGAGCTGGTGCCACTCCTTCTGGGTGAGATGCTTCTCGACCAGCGGCAGGATCTCCTTCTCTTCCAGCGCCATGTGCTCCACGAGGGCCGTCGTCAGCCTCTCGAACGCGTCAGCGAGCCCTTCGCCGCCCTGCGCGGTTGAGCGCCAGTGGTCGAGCAGTCCGGTGACCTCCGTGTGCCCGTCCTCGATGGCCTGGTGCTGCTGCTCCATGGTCGGCACGATGGCCGCCGCCTCCGCTCCCCCGCGCTCCACGAGTCTGGGCCACAACAGCAGGTCCTCGCCCCCGTGGTGTTGGTGCAGGACGGCGCACACGAGAGCGGCGTGGGCGCCGACAACCTCCGTGCGCCGGGTGTCGCCCGGTGCGACGGACCGGATGAGGTCGGGAAGCAGCCGGAATTCCCGGCGCAGCCCCGCGTGGGCCATGTACATGTCGCGTGTGTCGGCCATGGGTTCATTGACGAGTGGAGCCATTTTCTCTTCCTTGTATCGCGGCCGCGGCTCCCGTCACGGGGTGCGGCCGTTCTTCGTTGAGCGGGCACGACTCCGTCCACGGCCGGACCGCAGGTCAAGCGGTGCGGATCACGCCGCTTGCTCTGCCGGAAACGCAGAACGGGCCGCAGCCGCCAGAGGAGCATGCCCATCGGACGCGTCCCACCGCATCGGCCAGATGACCTGACCACGCGGCCCAGGTAGGGATGACGGAGCGGTCTCAGGCGACAGGGGCGTCGAGGACCCACCCCCTGGACTGTGCCGTTCTCGCGGTCGGCGCAGCTGCCGGGTTCAGGCCGGACGGAACCGCCGCGACGAGGTCATTGCCGGTCCAGGTCGGCCAGGGCGTCGCGCAGAGCCGCGCGGGTGGTGATTCCGAGCTTGGGGAATACCTGGTACAGGTGGCCGCTCACGGTGCGGTGGGACAGGTGGAGCTTCTCGGCGATCTGCTTGTTGGTGAGTCCGGAGGCGGCGAGGTGGGCGACCTCCGATTCCTGTGGCGTGAGCGCGGCTGAGCCCGACGCACGCCGGGCTGCCCACCCGGCTGCCCTGAGTTCACGTCCGGCCCGGTCGGCCCACGGCCGCGCGCCGAGCTCCTCGAAGATGTGCAGCGCCGCCAGCAGTGCCCTTCTGGCAGCGCTGGTCATTTTCGCTTTCCGTAGCCGTTCGCCGTAGGCGAGGGTCACACGCGCCCGTTCAAAGGGCCAGTCGTCGATGCCGGGAAGCGACAGAGTCCGCTCGAACAGCGCCGTCGCCTCGTCGTTCGCCGTGGCCGCCAGGGCCGCGGCGCCGCCGACGAGCAGCGCGAGCCGCGGTGAGACGCTCGCGGTCCCCGCTTCCTGAACGGCCCGCACGTGGGCGGTTGCCGCTGCCTGGCGGTGGGTGCGCACGGCCGCTTCCACCAGGTCCATCACCACCCAGAGGGCATGGGGGACGTAGCGCGCCAGCGTGCCGGCGGGGCTGATGGCCTCCGCGTGCCGGAAGGCGCTCTCGAAGTCCCCATCCGCGAGGGCGGTCAGTACCCGCAGGTGCGCGGCAGCGGTCATCATCTGGCCTGCCCCACGGGAAACGGCCCAGGACGTCATCGCGTCGGCTGTCTCCGCGGCGGCACCCAGGTCACCGCGTGCCGCCGCGACAAGCGCCTTCTCGTACCGGAAGTACCAGGTGTAGGACGGGTAGTCGACCTGCTCCCTGAGCAGGAGACCTTCGTCGGCCAGGCGGATCGTCTCGTCCCACCGGCCGGTGTTGAAGGCGTCCTGGCACAGGAGCGGAAGAACGCCGAGTTTCTTGACGGGCAGACCCGCGTCCTGCTCCTGGCTGTAGATGCGGCGGGCAGCGTCGCGCGCCCCGGGCAGCCTGTCCACGTAGACGCCCGCGGTGCCGACGCGCACGATCCTCGTCGGATCGCTCTCCTGGGACAGCCCGGCGAGCAGTTCGTCCAGGCCGCGCAGCGCGGCGGCGCTGACCCGTGCGGGATCGCCGAGTGCCGCCGCGGACACCGTCATCACCGCGGACACATCGGGCACACGCTCCACGATCCCGTGGAACGCGTGCCACAGTTCCTGCCGACCGCCGAAGTGGCAGAGCAGCATCAGCACGTAGAGGGCTTCATCGAGCGCGGGGTCGTAGGCGTCGCGCCGGTGGAGCGTCTTCTCGATGGCGTTGACCATCACATGGTGGGCCATGTCGATGTCCCCTGTGCCGTTGAGCATCAGGTGGACCGCGGTGGCCGCTGAGTAGAGGGAGGCGTGGTCGTCGGTCCCCGCTTGCCGGGCGCCTTCGAGGAGGTGGGAGGCGTTGACCAGTTCGCCGGTCGCGTCGGCGCTGATGAAGGCTGCCTGGGCGAGTCGGCGGGCGCGGTCGGGTGCTGCGGGGCTCAGGTGTCCGGCTCGCGTGAGGGCCCGGACGGCGGCGAAAGCGTCACCACGTGTGACCACCTGGTGAGCGCTGCGTTCGAGGAGGGCCGCGACCTCCTCGTCGGGTTCCACGGACGCCTCGCCCAGATGCCACGCCCGGCGTTCGAGCTGCTCGTGCAGCACGTCGGCGATGGTGCGGTGTGCCGCGCGGCGCTCCGCGGTGGTGGAGGCTCCGACGATCGCCGAGCGGATCAAAGGATGGCGGAAGCTGAGGTGATGGTCGCCCTCATCGATCCGGACCAGGTCGTCGTGTTCGGCGGGGCCCAGATCCACCAGCGTGGCCTCGACGGAAGGGAGCCGTCCCGCGCGTTGCAGGAGAGCCAGGTCGCCGGTCCCGTCCAGCGCGGCGATCAGGAGCAGACGGCGAGAGGCGGGAGGCAGGCCCGCCGCACGCGCGAGGAAGAGGGCTTCCAGACGCCGGCCCAAGGGCAGGACCTCCGGAAGGCGTTCCAGTGCGGCACGCTGGGGTCCGGTCAAAGCGGTGGGCAGCTCCAGCAGCGCGAGCGGGTTGCCTTGGGCGGCGGTGACGATCCTGTCCACCACGTTCCCGGCAAGATCCGGGTGACGGAAACCGACGAGTCTGCGTGCTGATCGGTGGTCCAGCGGCAGGACCTCGTGTTCGGGCAGGCCCGCACCGTCGAAGAAGCTCCCACGCCCCCTGCGGGCCGCGGCCAGGAAAGTGACGGGGGTGCCGGCGAGACGGCGCGTGACAAGGCCGAGGATCACCGAACTGGCCCGGTCGATCCACGGAAGGTCGTCCACGACCAGCAACAACGGCTGTTGCGCGGCCGCACGACGAAGCAACGCCAGTGTGGCATTGGCGACGACGAGGCCGCGGGGTGGCGAACCTGTACCGAAACCCAGGGCCACCCGCAGCGCCTCACGGTAGAGGTCGTCGAGCGCCTCGATCTCCTCATGGAGGGGAAGCAGCAACTGGTTGAGACCGGAATACGTCATATCCGTCTCGAATTCCGCGCCCACCGCCCGCAGGATCCGGACACCGGCCGCCGAAGCGCGTTGGGCGACCGCGTTCAGCATGGCGGTCTTGCCCACCCCGGGCTCGCCCGACAGCAGCAGCGCCCCCGGGGCGTCGGCCGGACGGTCGAGGAGGTCGTCGATCAGTGCGAGGTCCTGCCGACGCCCGACCAGATTCTCCGGTTCGCAGTCGTGCGAACGGTGATCGCGGCTCACGAACGTCTCCCAGTTGCTTCGGATCATGCAGGGTGTACAGCGTCGGTCCACCCCGCTGGTGCAGTTGTTCCGCCGCTGCGAGGCAGCCGCAACGGGTCCGGAAGCCCGTGGCGCCCGCCGAGGCGGGATCCTGGACCGGACCGCGGTTCGCGCCGGCCCCGGTGAGGCACCCACTGTCCTCTGAACGCCCACTGCCGGGGTTTCGTGCCGGGCGCGGGCAGGGTGCCGGGCTCCTCACGGGGCTCTCCGTGCTCGGCGCGTGTGGGGGTCGCCGGCCTGTTCGCCACGCGACACGTCCTCGGTAGTCATGGAGCAGATCGACGCCGATCCCGATCGGCCGGCCAGCCTGCTTGCGTGATGAGGCCCGGATCGGTCGGTGGCGGGCTCCTCCCGCGCTCCCCCGGTCACGGTCCGGGGCAGTCGACCGAGGAGCCCGAGAACCGGCTGGACGCGTCGGCCGATCGGCACGGCCGGTGTGTGGGGAGAGTGCCGACGACCGCGGCACGGGCGAGCGGGTCCGTCCGGTCGGGCAGGGTGTCCGCGGTGCGCAGAGGGCATCCGCGCCCCTCGCCTCTCAGCAGGTTCATCCGCACGCCGCCAGATAACGCGACATGCCGATGGCAGAATCCACCACTCGGCGGGCGAGTCCGTCAACCCGGTCGGTGGTCCATCTCCGTGTCTCTCCTCCGAGTGTCACAGCGGCCATGACGGTGCCGTCCGCGGCAAATACAGGAGCGGCCAGGGTGCTCATGCCGTGACTTCGTCCTTCGTCGACGAAAGTCCAGCCGCGCCGGCGAAGCTGCTCCAGGTGGCCATCCGGGGTTTCTGGTTCGACGCCCGACGACGGGAAGGAAGCGAATCCGTCGCCCCGGGCGATCCTCAGGGCATTCAGGTCGTGGGCCATGAACACATGGCCCGCGGCACTACCACGCAAAGGCTGCACGCGGCCTACGTGCCCGGGGCAGGGAAGCGCGTGAAGTGAATGCGCCCAGAACAGGGTCACGTGGTGGCCGTCCTGGCGGATCTGCAGACCGCAGCATTCGCCGGTCCGGTCCCGCAGGGCCGGCAGCAAGGACCTGGCCGCTTCCAGGAGGCCCGAGGCCCCGTCGGCCGAAGCTCCCCACTGGATCATGCGCAGCCCGACGCTGTAGAAGGAGCCGTCACGCTGCAGCAAGTGCCGGTCAGCCAGTTCCGGCAACAACTCCATCACGGTCGACGACGGCACGTCGGCCAGGCGGACGATGTCCGACACGTGCAGGTGCGGCGTTTCCACCGAGAAACAGTCCAATATGCGTGACGATGCCTGGAGGACTTGCGCGGCAACGTTTTCGGCTGGTGTCTCAAATGCCGTCACAGTTGCCTCCTACGGGTCACACCCGCCCTGCCCGGTGGCTGAAGTCAGTCCATATCGGAGAGTGTCCCGACGTTGTTTCCATCCAGGTGATCGCCGCCCTCACGGGAGCGCGGCTCATGGAGATATTCCGCCGTCTTTCCGCGACGGGCATGCGAGGCCTCTCCCTTTCCGGATCGCCATGAGCCCCTGTGGTCATGTGCCGACACGGAATCTCCGATCCGGGTCCTGTTCGAAGCCCGAGCCCGGTGATCGCCGTGATGGTGGTGAGCGTACGCATCGACACGCGGCGGAGCATGAGTAACATGACCTGTTTTTCCTTGGCGCTGCCCCGGTCATCCCGCTCGGCGAAACCGGTTGCCGTCGCCCTGCCGCTTCGCCGAACGGTGGAAGCGGCCGGCGTCGGCGGGGTCCAGGCTCATGACGGGCCACGTGGACGCACTCCAGTGCCGCGGCCTCATCGCGGACGGCTCCGCGTATGCGCGCGTTCGCGTCCACGCCCGGCATCAGGCCGGATCACCGGAGATGACGAGGGTGCGCGCCAGCAACAGGGCGATGTCGTCGTCGGAGGGCGTCCTGGCCACGACTGTTTCGATGACCGCCGAGCAGAGACTGTCGAGGTCCGGGGCCGGAAAGGCGAGAGCGCCGCGCAGTCGTTCAAGTCCTTGGTCGATGTCGGAGCCGCGGCGCTCGATCAGGCCGTCGGTGTACAGGGCGATCAGGCTGCCCTCCGCCAGTTCCGTGTCGAGCGATTCGTAGGCGCCCAGCCCCAGTCCGATCGGCGCACCGGCGGGGACATCGGCAAAGGCGACATCACCGCCTGGCGAGACGATCGCGGGCGGCGGATGTCCCGCACTGGCGATGGTGCAGTGCCGGGTGCACGGATCGTAGACCGCGTAGACGCAGGTGGCGCCCATGACAGGTGACGTGAACCCGGTGTCGTCGGGGTGGTCCTTGGTCATGTCTACGACGAGTCGGTCCAGGCCGGCCAGTACCTCAGGAGGTGACAGCGCCCCGTCGGCCAGAGTCCGGACGACCGTCCGCAGCCGTCCCATCGTGGCCGCCGCGTTGAGGCCGTGGCCGACGACATCACCGACCACCAGGGCCACTCGCGCGCCGGTCAGCGGAATCACGTCGAACCAGTCGCCGCCGACGCCGCCGTGGGTGTCCGCCGGCAGGTAGCGCGAGGCGACCTCGACGGCGCTACCGCCCCACAGCTGATCCGGGAGCAGCTCACGCTGCAGGGTGAGGGCGGCCGCTCGTTCCCGGCTGTAGCGGCGCGCGTTGTCCAGGCTCAGCGAGGCCCGGTCGGCCAGCCCCTCGGCGAGGAGCAGGTCGCCCCTGGTGAAGGGGGAAGGGTTCTCCGTGCGGACGAAAACAGCGATCCCCAGCATCGTTCCGCGCGCATGGAGCGGAACGATCATCAAGGTGTGCATCCGCGTCTGCCGTATGACCCGGGCCCGGGTCGGGTCGTCGTCGAGCCATGTGCCCGGGGAAGTGTCGAGCCGCGGCTCGAAGTACGGCTTGCGGGAATGGAGGACAGTGGTGAACGGTGATGACGGGGGGACGAATACGGGAGTCCCGATCTCCGCGAGAGACTCCGGGAAATCGGGGTGGATCGAAGCCGCTCCGGCTCGGCGGAAAACGGGGATGCTGGTGTCCGTGGAGTTGAGGCGTTCCAGCGGCTCCTCCCCGAGGGGCACCACGTCGGCCAGATCGACGGTCACATAATCGGCGATTCCGGGCACGGATGCATCTGCCAATTCCTGAGCCGTTTTCATTACGTCAAGCGTGGTTCCAATGCGGGTTCCCGCGTTGCTCAGCATGTTGAGTCGCCCGCGCGCTCTGCTCTTCGTGACATTGACAGCCATGGTGCAGATGCCCACCGCTTCGCCGTCCGCGTCGTCGAGGCGGAATATGGAGACCGAGTAGACGCGTGCCTCTTTCTCCCGTGTCGCAGGCCTCCACAACTCGTGATCGAGTACCGGAACCCCTCTTTCCAGGACGCTGCGCATGACAGCCTGGAGAAACATGGGGTTGTCCGTGGCCAACAACTCGGCAACGTGGCGTCCGACTTCCGGCCCGAACCGGAACGGGCTCTCCCGTTCGCCGCTGTCGTTGAACCAGGTACATCGCAGGTCCCGGTCCCAGACGACCATGCCGATCGGCGAACGCTCCATGAGCGCTGTCAGAACCGACGGGTCAGGACGTGTCGGTGCCGGGGGCACGGCTGAACCCGCCGACCACACGAACAGCTTTTCTTCGCTGTGGGCGAGGTGCACGGGGACGGCCCGAAAATCCGTCAAGGCTGTACGGCCGTCGCGGCACCTGATCTCCACCGTCCCGGACCAGGGACGGCCGGATGCCAGCTGACAGAGGCAGTCCGAGTCGGCGGGAGCTGCCAGAAGTCGTCTGGCGGGATGGTTCAACACCTCTGCTCCCTGGTAGCCCCAGAGGCGTCGACCGGCCTCGGTCCACGCGATCACCGTCAGATCGGCATTGACCACGGCCACTACATCGACCGGTTGGAAGACCCTTTTCGCACCCGGCGGGGCCACGGGCTGATGAGCGGACATGTATCGACACCTGCCCGTCGGTTTCGTAGCTCCTTCCATGCTTCCACAGCTCCTACGGCTGGGTATCCGCCGTAGGTCCGGCGCCCGGGTACTGCTCCGGCCTCGCGGGCCATGCCTGGCAGGACCCGGCCTCCACATCCGGAGCGACGCCACCAGGGCGCTCCGTCACCGGTCAGGGATGGGTGCCTCCCGCCCCTCCCCCGGCCACTCGGGACGGACTCGATGGGTGCCCGTCGTACCGAGGCCTGCCCCAGCCTGGAGGGGGTCGGCGGTCGGCGGTTCGGGGGCCGTGTCGCAGCACTGACCCAGGACTCGCTCTCTGGGGGCGGACGTGGCGCCGTCCCGGTGCCGGTGCCGGTGCCGCGGCCGTGCCGCTTCGAGAACGCCCTGCCCGGGGCGTGCGGTCACGAGAACCCCGGCGCATGTGGCGGCTCCACCGAGTGCCCAGCACAGGGCGCTGGCGACGGGGTCGATGGTGAAGGCCCGTTTGCGGCGGCCAGTAGGTTCGCCCAGGCGATTTCCGAAGGTGAGCAGACCGCCGCAAGGCAGGCCGGCGCAGTGTCGTGATCACGCTGTCGAGGAACACCATCAGCCGGGCGACGGAGATCGACAACAGCGCGCCCACTGCGCGCAGGGCGGTTCAGAACTCCAGGACGATCCGTCCCCGGACGCCGCCCGCCTCCATCAGGCGGTGTGCTTCAGCAGCACGATCGGCGGGGAATGCGGCGGCGACGCGCAGGGTGAGACCGCCCGCCTCGACCTGGGAGCGCAGAGCGTCCAGCCGGCTTCGGTCGCCCATGTATTCCGGGACGTAGGCCGGAAGCTTCCGCAAGGAACGGCGGCGCAGCTCATCAGGGCCGATCGCTTGGGAACCTTCACCGAGCAGCGTGACGATGACGCCGCCGTCGCGGACCGCCGGGGCCATTGCCGCGGATCCGACGGCAGCGGCGTCCACCACGCCATCCACTCCACCCGGCACGGTGCTGAGGATCCGCTGGGCGGCGCCGGCTCCCCGGGGCACCACGGTGTCTGCTCCCAGTGAACGCACCAGTTGCTCGTCGGCCGGCGCAGCGACGGCGACCACAACCCAGCCGGCGGCCCGGGCCATCTGGGTGGCGAACCCGCCGACCACGCCCGCCGCGCCGGTGACCGCGAGCGTCTGTCCTGCGGACAGTCCGGCGAGGTCGAGTGCGAGTTGCGCGGTCAGGCCGTTCATCGGCAGGGTCGCCGCTTCGGCGTGGGTCGTCCCGGCGGGAGCGGGTGCGACCGCATGCACGGGCAGGGCCAGGTACTGCGCGTAGGCACCGCCGCCGGGCAGCGTCGGGTTCGACGCCGCCATGACCCGGTCCCCGACGCGCAGATCGGTGACCGTGCCGGGGCCGATTTCGTCGATCACCCCGGCTGCCTCCATGCCCGGCACGTAGGGGGGTGCCGGGGATGTCGGGCCGAGGGCGCCGTTGCGCAGATACCGGTCGCCCGGGTTCACCGACGCGGCGCGCACCCGGATGCGCACCTGACCAGGTCCGGCATGCGGTGCGGGCACGTCGAAGACCCGCAGAGCCTCCGGCCCCCCGAACCGGGACACCCCTACCACCTTCATGTTCACTCCCATTTTTGACCGATCGTTACATATTTTGGACAGGGTGATGCCGGTCAGACGCACTGGTCCGGACGTGCGCCGGTCAGCCAAGAGTCTGGGCCGTCCGTTCGGCGGAGGCGCTCTCAATGGCCCGCAGGAGCCGGTGACGTGCATGGGCGTGAGTGAAGTCCGGCACGGTGTGCGTACCGTCACGCAGGTCCCTGGCCAGGTTGGTGTACAGGGCGGCGACGTTCCGTGCCGGGCCGGTGAGGCCTGCGGGGATGTCGGCGGCGTACTCGGCGGGCACCTCGACCGGGGCAACGGTCGTGTCCGTCCCGAAACCGGCCTGGAGCGCCAGCTCGGCGACCTGGATGTTGCCCCAGGGAGCGGTCAGGACGATGTCCCCGTCGGTGCCGTTGATCTCCCAGCGGAAGTTGTCGCCGCGGGAGGTTCCGCCGCGGTAGAAGACCGAGGCCGCGGCTCCGCCTTCGAGCGTGCCGACCAGCGAGATCTGGTCCGCGGCCGTCACGGGTACGACCTTGTTGTCGTCGTCGGTCACCGTGACCGACGTCCGGCCCAGGACGAGGTTGGCCGACACGTGGTCGAACTCGCCGAGCGTGACGTTGAGCGCGTCCACGGCGTGCAGGGCCGCGCCGGTCAGCGGGGTGGCGCCCTGCGTCCGGTCGTACCAGTACGCGCGTGCCGTGGTGGTCTCCGGCCCCCAGACCATGCCGGAGGCGACAAGAGTGGTGCCCATGACCCGGCCGATCCGACCGTCCGCGATCAGCTTGCGGACGTAGCGGAGTTCGGGGTGGTAGCGCCCCTGCAGGCCAATAGCGGTGCGCACGCCCGCGGCCGCGGCACGCCGGGTCAGTTCGGTGGCCTCGGCCAGATCCATGGCGAGGGGCCACTCGGCGTAGACGGTCTTGCCGGCGTCGATGGCCGCCGAGATCAACTCCCGGTGGTGCGGGACCTTCACGGCGACCACGACGACGTCCACGCCGGGATGGGCGAGGAGGTCCGTGTGGTGGTCGAAGGCGGCCTCGACCCCGAACTCCTCGGCGGCGGCCTCCGCTGACGCGCGGCGGGAGGTGCTGACGGCACGCAGTTCGAAGTCCGGATGTGCCGCGAGGGCGGGTACGTGGCTGATGGAGGCCCAGCCTCCCTGACTGCCGCCGATGATGCCGACGCCAATGGGGTGGTTCATGTTGTCACTCCTGTGGGACGCGCCGATGGAAGAGTGGTCCGACGGGGGTCGCCGGGTGGGGTGTCGGGCACCTGGGCACCTACTTCTTCGGTGCCTCGGGTGCCGGGGTCCAGTTGGGGACGGTGTCCACCCGGAAGCGGGACAGCACAGTGCTGGAGATGTACCAGTGGCCATGGATCCGCTGGTAGGTGTCGTGGTACTCGCCGTAACCGTGGAAGCCGTTCTTGTAGCTCGAGCCGGCCGGGAAGCTCACGTAGTCCTCCATCGCCCAGATCCCCGTGGCGCGGTCGCCGTTCACGGTGATCTCCGGCAGAAAGCCCTGATGGGCTGTGGGAGCGTCCCCGAGCAGTGCCGCCGTCTTCTCGGCGAGCTCCTTGCCACTGTGGTACTTCACACTGACGTCGATTGTCGGGTGGGGGGTGAAGAGCGCGGCCAGCTGCGACCACTGCTTGCTGTCGATGGAGCGGAAATAGCGCGCCTTCAGCTGGCGGATGTCCTCGATGTCGGCCAGTCGCTGCACGGTGGCCGCGTTCGAAGCGGACGGGCCCGGCGCCGGGTGATGCTGCGCGGCCGCGGGCTGGGAGGCCCAGGCCGCGGCTCCCGCGCCGCCGCCTGCCAGCAGTGCGGCCACTGCTGCCGCGCCGGCGACGCGGGAGCGCCACGGGGATCGGGTGGGCGGTGTCTGTGCGGTCATGGTCTGCTCCTTGCGGGTTCCGCGGCCCTCGGGGGACCGCGACGGGGTGCGCCGTGAGGCGCAAGGCGATGTGCCGCCTGAGGGCAGTGAACTATATATGGAACGAAAGGTCAAAATATTCTTCCCGGCACCCCGGGGCGCCCGTGAAGAAATCTGTACCGCTCGTTCCCGTCGGGTGTATGATCGCGACCATGGCACGCGTGAGGGAGTTCGACACCGAGACGGCCGTGGACGCGGCGATGAGGGCTTTCCGCCGGAAGGGCTACGAGGGCACATCGGTGCAGGACCTGGTGGACGCCACCGGCGTGGGCCGGGGCTCGCTCTATGCTGCCTTCGGCAGCAAGGAGGGCCTCTACCTCGCGGCCATGGACCGGTACCGCGAGTGCTACGCCGTACCCCTGGTCGACCTGTTGCGCGGCGGCGCGCCCGCCCGTGAACTCCTGCGCGAGGTCTTGGTGGCGACCGTGGACGGGGTCGTGCGCGACGGCAGCCGGCAGTCCTGTCTGATCGTCGGCGCCACCACCGAGCGGGTCGCCCACGACGCCAGGGTGGCCGCACACGTGCGCGCAACGACGTCCTCCATCGAGGACGCCCTCCGCGACGTCATCGCGGAGGCACAGGAAAGCGGTCAGCTGCCCAGCGCCCGCGACCCCCGCGACCTGGCCAGGTTCCTCATGGTGACGATGCAGGGATTGAAGGTGATGGGCGCCGTCAATCCGGACCGGGCCTCGCTGATGGCGGCCGCGGAGGCCGCCCTCGCCGCACTCGACTGAAACGGTGACCGACGCGGCGTCCGCCGCCTCCTGCACCCCGTCGACGGGCGGGACTCCACCGAGGTGCCCTCCGAACGCGCGTCAACGACCACGACCTTCCCGGACGGAACATCCAGCCGGGTCCCGTAGTCCACGAAAATCCCCGCCAGTTGTGCCAGGCCATGGCGGCGCAGCCCCGCGGTACGCCGGTGCCCTCCTTCAGGCAGCCCGGCCGTCTCCGGAGGTACCGTGCCGCATCAACGACGCACTGCGCTGCCGAAGTCCACGGTCATAGTCCCGCGTCTCCCGGCGAGTCGCTCACAAGACACGCAGTCACACGACAGTGGGAGATGACAGCGGGACGCGTCCCACCCCGCCCTCGGCGCGGTCGTGAGGTGGATCCGCCGGTCGGGAGTCCTGATGACCGCTTGGCGTGCCGTCCGGAGCCGCCTCACCGGCCCCAGACATCCTGCAGGTGCCGGCCAAGCAGCCGTGGCGGACAGCAGGCGTCACCGCCTACCCAGGCTGTGGCACGCCGGCGACCGCGTCGCGACGAGGTGACCGGCTACTGGGAGATGTTGAGCTCCGCGGCCACCTGGCAGGCGTGGGCGACGGGATCCTCCGCGTTCACATGACTCGCGACCGCGCACAGCATCGCGCGGAACTGGTCGCGCACCCCCTCCGGCAAGACGCCGAGAAGCTGATCCTCGACCCCGCGAACCCGACCGCGCAGCTCCTCCCATCGCCGGGCACCGTGCTCGGTGGCGACAATGCGCCGACTCCTGCGGTCGGCGGGGTCCGGCCTGCGCTCGACCAGGTCGGCCCGTTCCATGTCGTCCAGGAGATAGGTCATGACGGTCCGATCGACGCCGAGACGTTCGGCCAGCAGCCGCTGGCCGTTGGCCTCGCCCCGCACGGCGGCCATGAGCACCAGATACCCGCGCGAGCCCCCGGGGACTTCGGCCGCGGCGGCCTCGACCGCCTTCGCGTAGGCGCGGAACACCACGCCGACGGCCAGTCCGAAGTCCTCCTCCAAGCGGGGAGCCTCGGCTCCCGGCCCCGTTGCACCGCCGCTGCCCAGTGAAATCACGGGACCACTGTAGTTCACCTCGGCAAGACATATCTTCTGCTTGACAGACGATCTGTCTTACATAAGATCTCCTCGGGATCTTTTGTCGAGCGCAGTGCTCTCAGGACGGTGAAAGGTGGAGGTCCATGCCCCGGATCGCAGACCCCGAGCACACCGTGCTCTCCGAGCTGAAGTGGGTCCACGAGCATCTCCGTCGTGACCTGCGCGCGTGCAGGGAACTGGCCGCGGACGTGTCCGCGGGCGCCCCGGCCGCGGAGGTGCAGGCACGCGTGCACGACCTGCGGACGCGGGGGCCGCTGTTCCAGCTGAAGGTGAACTGCCTGCAGGCCTGCACCTTCGTCCACCGCCACCACGCCCTGGAGAGCGCGAGCCTGTTCCCGGCGGTTCGCAGCCGGGCGCCGGGCATGAACCCGGTCGTCGACAAGCTGGAGGCCGACCACCGAAGCGTCTCCGGCCTGGCCGACGCCGTGGAGGCGGCCGCCCACGCGCTGACGCACGGAGGCGAGACGGCCGAGGAACGCACCCGTCTCGCCGATGCCCTCGACAGGCTCTCGGAATTCCTGCTGGCGCACCTCGCCTACGAGGAGACCTCGCTCGCCCCGCTGCTGAGCCAGTGGCAGGGAATTCCTTACCCCTGACGGCAGCCGGCCTGCGCCCACCGCGACCGCTTCGTCACCGTAGGCAGCCGGGCCCGCCCAGCCGTCGACGCCGTCCCGGCGTCCTCGCGTACCGGAACCCTCGGCACGCGTTCCCTGAACAATGGAGAAATGACGTGACTGCGCACACCGCAGACGCTCCCGCCGTGACCCGGCCGAACGACAGCAAACGCTGGATCATCCTGGCGCTCACCTTGATCGCCCAGTTCATGGTGACCCTCGACGCGACGATCGTGACCGTGGCTCTGCCCTCGATCCAGACGGACCTGGGCTTCGCGACCCAACTCGACCTGCAATGGGTCATCAACGCATACGTGCTGTTCTTTGGCGGCTTCCTGCTCCTTGGCGGCCGCGCCGGAGACCTCTTCGGACGACAGCGCCTCTTCCTGTCCGGACTGGCTCTGTTCACTGGGGCCTCACTGGTCAACGGCCTCGCCAACGACACCTCCATACTGGTCGCCGGCCGCGGAGTCCAGGGATTCGGCGCCGCCCTGGTCTCCCCGGCGGTCCTGTCGATCATCATCGTGACGTTCCCGAACACCGCAGAACGAGTCAAGGCGCTCGGCCTCTTCACCGCCGTGACCGCCGGCGGCTCCGCCGCCGGCATGCTCTTCGGCGGTGTGCTCACCGACTACGCGTCCTGGCGGTGGATCTTCCTGGTCAACATCCCGATCGGCCTCGTCGGCATCGTCGGAGCACTGCGCACCATCCCCAACACACGGGCCGCACAGGGAAGTCTGCGCCACATGGACCTGCCGGGTGCCGTCAGTGTGACCGGCGGCCTGACCGTCCTTGTCTACGCGATCGTCAACGCCCAGAGCTGGGGATGGGGATCGGCCCGATTCATATGGCTGGTCGCGGTCGCCGTCGCACTGCTCACCGCCTTCGTCGTGATCGAGCTGCGCACCAGCCACCCGCTGATCCGCCTCGGCATCTTCACCAAGCGCACGATCTCCGTCGGCAACGCCACCATGCTCACCTTCTCCGGCGGCCTCTTCGTGATGATGTTCTTCCCGACGCTCTACCTCGCCGCGAACCTCGGCTACAGCCCCATCAAGATCGGCCTGGCCTTCCTGCCCTGGCCCGTCGCCATGGCGGCCGCCGGCACCCTCGGACAGAAGCTGATCGGCAGAACGGGACCGCGACTGCTGCTCGTGACCGGCCTCCTGTTCGTCGCCGCCGGACTGCTGACCTACCTCCGGCTCCCGGTCCACGGCGCCTACGCCACCGACGTCCTGCCCGGCCTCCTCCTCACCGCCATCGGCGCGGGGCTGGTGTTCACCCCGGTCTTCATTGTCGCCACCACCGGCGTCGCCGCCGAGGAAAGCGGCCTGGCCTCCGGAGTCATCAACACCTCGCAGCAGCTCGGAGCGGCCCTGGGTCTTGCGGTCATCAGCACCCTGGCCACCAGCCACACCACCCACCTGCTCTCCGGCGCCGGCGACCGGCCCACTGCTGCCGAGCGGTCGTCCGCCCTGGTCGAAGGATTCCAGCGCGGATTCACCGTGGCGGCCGCCATTCTCGCCGTCAGCGTCCTCATCGCCGCATTCGGCCTGCGCAAGCGCGACTTCGGCCAGGAGCCCGGAGCCGGAAACACAGACGGTGCCGAAGAAGCGCGGGAGAGGGTCCCGTCTGCCGCCGGCTGACCACCTCACCGTCCGTGGTCCCAGTACCGGACACGCCATCACGCCGGGGCGACTGGTACTCCTGCCCCCAGCAGCAGAAGTTCTGGACCCCCGGATCGACGTGAAGGACATCAGTGGCGACCGCAGAACCGCAAAGGCACGCCCCCGGACCACGGGGGCGTGCCGCGTCGTCCCCGCCCTCATCCGTCGGACCTGGTCCCACGGAGCGGCCGCGTCGCCGGCCGCCGGTCGGGGACGTCGGCCGGCCGGCTGATGACGCGCCCGGCTCAGGGGTAGAGGCCGGCCCGGAAGGCGAACGAGACGAGCTGCGCCCGATCACGTGCGCCCACCTTCGTCATGGCCCGCACCGCGTGCGTCTTCACGGTGAACGGCGACACGGACATCTGGGCCGCGATCTCGTCGTTGCCGAGACCGCTCGCGACGAGAACGACCACGTCCCGCTCCCTGGGTGTCAGAGCGCCGAAGCGTCGCAGCAGCTCCTGGTCGATGACCGGGGGCGGCCTGTCGGTCATGTGACCGATGAGCGCGGCCGTCGCGGCGGCCGACAGCGCACCGCCGCCGCCCACGACCTCGGTGATTCCGGCGACGAGTTCAGCGGGGCTCACGGTCTTGCTCAGGAATCCGTTGGCGCCCGCGCGCAGGGCGGCGAGAACGATGTCGTCCTGGTCGAAGGTGGTCAGCACGATCACCCGCGTCTTTTCGGGTGGATGCTCCGCGCGGATCCGGCGGGTGGCTTCGACACCGTCGATGCCGGGCATCCGGATGTCCATCAGGACCAGGTCGACGGGGTGCTCCCGGAGGAAGGGGACGGCCTGGAGCCCGTCGGAGAGATCACCCACGACGACGAGACCCGGGTCGAGCCGGAGCATCGCCCGGATTCCGGCCCTGATGTCGTCCTGGTCGTCGACGATCAGAATCCGCGTCATCGGACGACGGCTCCCAGGGGGCTGAACTCCGCGTGGACCCGGAATCGCCCGTCGTGGCTGTCGATCGTCAGCCGCCCGCTGGAGGACTCGACGCGTTCGCGCATCCCCACGAGTCCGAGCCCGCTGCCCGAGTCGGAGCCGCGGGGTGAGGAACCGACGCGGTTCTCCACGGTGACGCAGATCCTGCCCTCGTGCTCGCGCACATCCACCGACGCCGTCCCCTCTCCGTGCCGGTAGGCGTTCGTGAGCGCTTCCTGAACGACCCGGTAGACGGTCACGCCGACGCTGGGCTCCACGAAGCCGGCGGGGATGTCGATGGAGGGCCGGATGTCGAGGCCGATGCTCTCGAAAGAGGCGATGAGTCCTTCCAGGCCGCTGAGCGCCGGGGTCGGCCGGAGTGCCTCGTCGTCGGAGACGTCGTCCCCGAGCCGGAGGAGCGCGAGGATGCGCTGCGTTTCGACGACGACGGTGCGGGCGCTGGACCTCGCCGAGACGAGGGCCTGCCGGGAGGACTCGGCGTCTTCGGGCAGTCCGATTTCCGCCGCACCGAGGTGCAGGCTCAGCATCGCGACCTGGTGGCCGATGACGTCGTGGAGGTCCCGGGCGATGCGGAGCCGTTCCTCGGTCACGCGTCGGGTGGCCTCGATCTCGCGGGTGGCAATGGCGCTTTCGGCCCGTTCCTCCAGGGTCCACCAGTGGTCGCGATGGATGCGGAGCGCGGCCCCCGTCGCACCTCCTGCCACAGCCGAGAAGACGGCGGCGGCTCCCACGACCGCGCCGCCGCGGAATCCTCCGAGCGTCATGAACGCCCCGAGGAAGAACGCCGCCACGATGGCGGTTCCGGCCAGCGGCTGCTTTCCCCTGAGGGTGACCGAGAACAGCACGAGCACTGCCATCATCCACACCGACAGGGGGTCGTCGCCCACCGCTGTGACGGCGAAGGACGCCGCGCTCGTCACGACCAGTCCCGCCCACGGCCGCCACCACGAGAGGGCGACGCCGATGCCGGCGAGGAGCACGGACAGGGCCGTCGGCCAGTCCGAACCTCGCAGGATCACCGCCACGATCTGACCGGTGAACACCAGAGCCGCCAGCGCGTAGGCGACTCGGTGCAGCACCTCGGGGCGGCGGACCCACAGCGGTGCCGCGAGCCCGTCCTGAGTGTTCTGCGCCTTGCCCATGAGCCGATTCTCGTTCACGTGTGCGGCGGTCGTGTACTTCGAACGAAGTAGACCGCGCGGCTGCTCCGGTCGATCGGGACGGCGGAGCACAGGCCGTCGAAGCGGACGGCAGAACTACTTCGTTCGAAGTACGCGGCGCCAGCCGAGGCCGCTGAGACTCGTCATCGAGGCGACCGCCTCACACCGTCGCGATCACCCCGGGACACCCGATGACTCAGACCACCGCAACTTCCACCGCTTCCACCACTTCGACCCCGGGCGCGACGACGCCTTCCGGGCTCCGATCGCTCCACCTGATCCGGGTCGTCTTCTCCCTGATCTGGGTGGCACTCGTCCTCACGACCTCCGGCTCGCTCGTGTCGGCGGACAGCCCCACAGGGATCGCGGCCGTGCTGCTCGTCGTCTATCCCCTGTGGGACGCCGCCGCCACACTCCTCGAACGTCGTCTGGCCGGCACCGGCTCCGCGGACCGCGTCAGTACCGTCAACCTGGGTCTCGGCCTGGCCACCACCGCCGTAATGATCATCGCCGTGTTCTCCACCATCGGCGCGGCCCTTGTCGTGTTCGGCGTCTGGGCCCTCCTTTCCGGAGCCATCCAGCTCGTCGTGGCGATCCGCCGCCGGCGCACCGTCGGCGCCCAGTGGCCCATGGTGATCAGCGGTGGACAGTCCGTACTCGCCGGCGCCACCATCGCTGCCACGTCCGCCTCGGCGACGAGCAGCCTGTCCACCGTCGCCGGATACTCGGCCTTCGGTGCCTTCTGGTTCCTTGTCTCCGTCATCGCCCTCGGCATCCGCAGCCGACGCGGGAAGCGCTGACCACCGCCGAAGCGACCACCACCTCTCCCAGAGGCGTATCGAGGTGTCGGACCGGCGCCGGCAACCGCTTCGCCCGCGCCGGGGCGGCGGGCTCCTGGTGGCCGCAGCAGCGGTACCACCCGTGATCGTTGCCGGGAGGGCGTGCCCTGGGGCGTGTCACGGGAGGTCGGGGCGGTCCGGGTCGTGTGGCGAGGTGACCAGATACGTCGCTATGCCGGCGCCGACCAGGCCCGACGCGAGAAGCAGCCCCTGGGGAAGGGTCATGCCGACGATCAGCATGGCCACGGAGAGCGCGAACAGCGTCCAGGCGGGGCCGCGGCGGCACCGGTACTCGCGCGGCCGGCGCGGGCGCCCCGTTCGCAGGCCCCGGGCGAACTGAGGGTCGCTTCGCCGTGTCTGCGCATCGAGGGCGTGCAGCGGGTCGGTCTCGGGCTGTGTCATGACCACTCCTTCCGGAGGCAGCACCTCGGGGGTCCATGCCACCGTCACACACAGCCGTGCGACGTCACCATCGGGTCCGACACCCATGTGTGCGGGTGCCCGACACCCACATCCGGTCGGCGGGTGGGTGCCGGCACCGATGGACATCCCCACGCCCGACCCGGCAGGCTGACCTTGAGAGCCCGAATGCCCCCTCGTCGGCAGCCGCCCCCCCACCGGGGAACCCCGGCCGGACACGGCCGCCGGCGCGGTGACGGGAGAAGAAGCGGTGTCATGCCCCTGTTCTGGCGGATCTTCCTGCTCAACGCCGTCGTGCTGACCGCGGCGACCGCCTTGCTGCTGGGACCGGTGACCGTCTCCACGCCCGTCCTGCTCACCGAGGCCGCCGTCCTCACCGCCGGACTGGCCGCGATGCTGATCGCCAATGGCATGCTGCTGCGCGTCGGACTCGCCCCGCTGCAACGCGTCACGCGGGCCATGACCACCACCGATCTGCTGCGGCCGGGCGTACGCCCGGCGGTCGGCGGTCAGGGCGAGGTGGCCGAGCTGATCACGGCCTTCAACGCCATGCTCGACCGGCTGGAGGCAGAGCGCGCCACCAGCGCCGCTCGCGCCCTGTCCGCTCAGGAGGCCGAACGCGGGCGGATCGCCCAGGAACTCCACGACGAGGTGGGCCAGACCCTCACTGCCGTCCTGCTCGAACTCAAACGCGTCGCCGACCAGGCACCACCGGCCCTGCGCGACGAACTCCGCCAGGTCCAGGACACCACCCGCGCCGGTCTCGACGAAATCCGCCGCATCGCCCGCCGGCTGCGTCCCGGCGTCCTCGAGGAACTCGGACTGGCCAGCGCGCTCAAGGCCCTCACCGGCGAGTTCACCGGCCCCGCCCAGGCCGTGCGCCACGACATCGACACCAACCTGCCGACCCTGAACAGGGACACCGAACTCGTCCTCTACCGCGTCGCCCAGCAAAGCCTGACCAACGCCGCACGCCACTCAGGCGCGTGCCGCGTCGACCTCACCCTCAAGCACACCCCCGCCGGTACGGAGCTGAGTGTCCGCGACAACGGTCATGGCATCCGTGGTGAGCCCGAAGGAGCCGGCATCAGCGGCATGCGGGAACGCGCCCTCCTCGTGGGCGGCGACCTCACCCTGGGCACCGGTCCCGACGGGGGCACCGAGGTGCGTCTGGTCGTTCCCCTCCGACACGGAGGAAGCTGACCATGCCCGAGGCCACCGAGACCCGCATCCTCCTCGCCGACGACCACCGACTGGTCCGCCGCGGGGTACGCCTCATCCTCGACGCCGAGCCCGACCTGACGGTCGTCGCCGAAGCCGGCAACGGCGCCGAAGCCCTCGAAGCCGTCCGCGCCCACGACCCCGACCTGGCCATCCTCGACATCGCGATGCCTCGTATGACGGGCCTCCAGGCCGCCCGCGAAATCTCCCGCACCCGGCCCGACATCCGCCTCCTGATGCTGACGATGTACGACAACGAGCAGTACTTCTTCGAAGCCCTTGCGGCCGGCGCCTCCGGCTACGTCCTGAAATCCGTCGCCGACCGCGACCTCATCGAAGCCTGCCGGTCCACCATGCGCGGCGAACCCTTCCTCTACCCGGGCGCCGTCAACGCCCTCATCCGCAACCACCTCGAACGAGCCCGGCACGGTGAACCCCCGCCCGAGCGGGCCATCACCGACCGCGAGGAGGAAATCCTCAAACTCATCGCCGAAGGCCACACCTCCCAGCAGATCGCCGACCTGCTCGTCATCAGCGTCAAGACCGTCGAACGCCACCGTTACAACCTGCTGCAGGAACTCGGCCTGAAGGACCGCCTCGAACTCACCCGCTACGCCATCCGTGCCGGACTCATCCAGCCGTAGGCCGCGTGAAAGGGCGCGGAACTCCCCCATCGCCCAGGGACGGTGGAGCCCTCGACATCGAACAGCGGCCCCGGCACCGAGTGCGGCGGACCGTGCCGCAGGTGAATCCACGTGGCGGGCAGTCTCCGATCGACGAACACCGACCGGTGCCGGGCACCTGCCCCGGCCGCACGCTGGACGGGTGCGGTGCCTGCTCAGACGGTGACCAGGGGCGATTCCACGGCGCCGGTGCGGCGCAGTTGCTGGCGGCGCAGGAGGCCGCCGCTGAGTGCGGTGATCCAGGACTGCCGCAGCACGAGGTACATCGGCTGCCGGTAGGGGATCTGCTGGGCGGCAGCCAGAGCAGGCAGCGCGGGGATGCGCGGTCCAGGCGGAAGGCATGGGCCGCGCAGGCCGCCTGGACGGCGGGCCGCCGTTGTCTGCGGGCAATGCTGGTCGCATACTTGCGCAAGCGAGCAATCCTGTACGAGGCGGCGGACCGCCTCTCGAGCGTGAGAGCGGTGGCAGCGATGTTGAGGAACGGACTGGAGCCCTGGCACCTTTTGCTGGTCGTGGTGGTCGCGATCCTGGTGTTCGGCTCGAAGAAGCTTCCGGACACGGCTCGTGCCCTGGGCAAGTCGATGCGCATCCTCAAGAGCGAGGCCCGGGCGATGAACGACGACGAGACGGTCGGGGCCCGGACGACAGACCCCGCGACGCCGTCCGCGACTGCGGGCCGCACTGCCCAAAGCTGAACTGGCCCCTGCGCCGGACGTGTCCGTGAGGCCGGCGTTCACCGCGGAAGCGGCGACGCCCGGCACCTCGCGTTGCTGACAGGGTCCCGAGCGGGGCGTCCAAGGCACGCACACACCCTGGCGCTTTCACCTCGCCCGTCGGGCACAGAGGCGCGACACGCGACGGAGTCCAGCCCAACCGTCGGCCGTACGGCAGCCCGTACTTCACGCACATCTGGCACTGCCACCCACAGCCTTCGGCGAAGCGCCTTGTCCCTCGCGGCCGTCCCTGACGCACGGTAACCGCGGCTGAGCGGTGCGCCACCGGATCACGCCGAACCCGAACACGGGTATCAGCCGGGCGGGGCGGGCATCGGGGCAGGACAACACGGCGGGCGCGTTCGGCACGGAGGTCCTCAGTGTCGGTGCTGCGCATCCCCGCGCATGACGGCGGTCGATGACGGGGCGGTAGACGGCGGGCGCGGGTCACGCGGCGCTGGACCGCGGAAGTCAGGACGGGGGCCGGACGGTGCGGCCGCCGATCCAGGTCGCCCGGTGCTGTCGAACGCCTGCACGGTACGGGAGCGGGTCGCCGGGGATGCCGCCCATACGGCGGCGGGCCAGGATCGGCGCTTCGGGTCGGCCTGGCAACAGGGAGCCGACGCCCTCGGCCTGACCCGGCAGGCTCGCAGCGCGGATCGGCGTCACCCGGTGTCCCCGAGGTGGTCTCGTGCCCAGGTCTCGAAGGTGGTGAGGGGCAGACCCAGGTCCTGCGCGAACTCGGGCCGGGCGGGCTGGGATTCCTCGTTGATGTGGGCCTGTGCGAAGCCCATCCCGGGCATCCCGGCGGCGGTCGCCTCGTCTGCCGTCATGTCGGGTGCGGTCAGCTCGGTGCCCAGCGTCCGGGAGAGGATCCCGGCGATGTCCGTCATGGTCAGGAAGTCGCCGGCCAGTTCGAGCTCCACCCTGTCGAATCGCTCCGGCGCGGCGATGGCCGCGGCGGCTGCCGTGCCGATGTCGTCGACTGCGATCAGGGACAGCCGGGTCGCGGGCTTCAGCAGGCTCACCAGGCCGCCGTCGACGCCGCGGGGGAACATGATCTGCGCGCTGGGGAGGAAGTTCTCCATGAAGAAGCCCGGCTTGATGAGCGTCCAGTGTGCGAAGCCGGCCTCGCGGACCCGGTCCTGGATCCCGGCCTTGGCGGTGTAGTACGGCTCCATCCAGGCCCAACGACCCTTGACCCAGCTGACGTGCTGCCCCGCACCGGAGACGGAGGTGTGCACGAACTGCGGGACCCCGGCTGCCCGCGCGCCGTCGATCAGGTTGCCGGCCTGCGCGACCTCGCCTTCGAAACCGCGGCCGTCCATGTCGGGCATCTGAACGGAGAAGACGGCGCGCGCTCCCGCGGCGGCCCGGCTCACGGAGCCGCGGTCGTCGAGGTCGCCGGTGACCAGTTCGACGCCGAGCGCCTCGACGGCCTTGGCCCGGGCGGTCGAGGGGTCGCGGACCAGCGCCCGAACGGGGATCCCCGCCCTGCGCAGGGCCCGGGTGGTGGCACCACCTTGCCGACCGGTGGCACCGACGACCAGAACAGGGGCGGAGTGGGTGGTCATGCTGCTCCTCGGATCGCGTCCCGAAATAAACGGCGGGGCCCGCCATTTATTTCGCGTACGATACGGAGGACCCCGCCACTTAGCAAGCACGGAGACGCCATGACGGTCCAGCGCGCTGACGCCAGGCGCAATTACGCACGGATCCTCGCCGTGGCGGAGGAGGAGGTCGCGGCGCACGGCGCCGACGCCTCCCTGGAGCAGATCGCCCGCACGGCCGGAGTCGGATCGGCCACCGTGCGCCGCCACTTCCCCAGCCGCCGGGCCCTGCTGGATGCCGTGTTCAGCCACCGGATCGACGCCCTCTGCGCCCGTGCCGTCGATCTCGCCGACGCGGACGACCCACGCGCCGCGCTGCTGGACTGGCTGGGCGCGCTCACCACGTACGCAACCACCGCGCGCGGCATGGCCGATGCGCTGGTCCAGGACGGGACGGACGACGCGGACCACGTCAATACCTGCGCGGTACGCCTGGGCAGCGCGGTCGATCCACTGCTGCGCCGTGCCGCACGGGCCGGAGCGGTGGCACCGGAGGTGACCACCGCCGACCTGGTCTCACTGGTCACGGGCCTCGCACTCGCCACGGAGCATCATCCGGACCCCGCCACCGAGGCGAACCGGCTGCTCGCCCTGACGGTACGGGGGATCAGCCCGCAGGGGTGAGAAGGCCGGCGAACCCGCGGTGGCGGCATTCCCCGGCGCAGAGCCGCAGCTCCGTCGGACGGTCTCCGGAGACTCGCGGGGCGGCTTCGGACGACGCGGCGGAACACCCCCTTCACGCCCGAGTTCCCCTGTTCCGTTGCCAGGCACCTGTAAGCGATCAGGGCACCAGCACGATCCTCCCGAACACCTCTCCAGCGTCCATCGTGCGGTGGGCCAGCGCCGCCTGGTCGAGCGGCAGCACCTCGTGCACGAACGTGCGCAGGTCCCCGAGCGCGGCATCGGCGAACTGGGACGCCCGTACGGCCTGCCGGTCGGCGCCGGGCACGGTGTCGGAGCTGAAGGTCGCGAATGACAGTGATCTGCGGAAGGCATCCATCAGCCGCATGCCGAAGTCCGCGGGCGGCTGCCCACCGACCACACCGACGGCCACGTACCGTCCGTTGGCGTTCAACCTGTCCAGGAAGAGGGGAAGCTGGGGCCCGCCCACGACATCGATCACCACGTCGAAGCCCGCCGGCGCGTCCTGGCCGCCCTCGCCGGAGCGGTTCAGGACGTGCGTGGCGCCCAGTTCCCTCAGTCGGGCACCGCGCTCGGCCGATGAGGTGGTGACCGCCACCGAGCCGGCGCCGTCCCTGGCTGCGAGCTGCACCGCCGTGATCCCGATGCTGCCCGCCGCACCGCGCACGAGCACCGCCTCCCCGGGCGCGAACCGGGCCCGCTCCAGGGCGAAGTGGGCGACCACGCCGGAGCCGCCGAGAGCGACCGCATCGGCGCCGGTCAGGCCTTGGGGCAGCGGCAGCACATCATCGACCGAGGCGACCGCTTGCTCGGCGTACCCACCGGACAGGCCGGTGAACGCCCATACTCGCCGCCCGATCCACGACGCGTCCACGCCCTCTCCCACCGCGGTGACGCCTCCCGCGACCTCGCTGCCGAGGAGATGGCCCGCCCGGAAGCCGTGGGCGGCGAGCGTTCCCCGGCGGATCACCGCGTCCACGCCGCCCACTCCGATCGCCTCGGTGGCGATCCGCACCTGCCCCGGAGCAGGAACCGGTACGGGCATGTCGATGACCTCCAGGCCATCAGGGTTTCCGAACGTCCTGATGACGACGGCTTTCATCTCTGCTCCTCGGGTCGGTGGACGGACGCACATGACTGCTGCGACCGTGGGTATCGAAGCGGTCCCGCCGCCGGGGCCACCGCCGGATTGCCGGGCCGGGGCGGCGACACCGCCATCGGAACGTAACGGACGCCCCCGTCCGCCTGGCCGAAGTGAGAGACGATGACCAGCCATGTGCCTCAGACCGTGCGCTCCGACGCCCGCGACAACCGGTCCCGCATCCTGGACGCCGCCCGCGCGGTCTTCGGCGAGGAGGGCCTGAGCGCACCCATGCGCGACATCGCCCGGCACGCGGGCCTCGCCCCCGCCACGCTGTACCGGCACTTCCCGACCAAGCAGGCACTGATCGCGCAGACCTTCACCGAGCAGCGCCGAGCCTGTCACGCCGCCGTCCGCGACGCGCTCACGGACGCGGACCCGTGGCACGGATTCCAGAGCATGATCCAGCGGATCTGCGAACTCCACGCACACAGCCGCGGATTCGCCGACGCCTTCATGACGGCCTTCCCCGAGACCATGGACTTCACCGCCGACCGCGAGCGAACCGTGCGCGCGGTCGCCGAACTGGCCCGCCGTGCCCATGAGACCGGCCGGCTCCGCGCCGGCTTCGTCGTCGACGACCTGATCCTCATGCTCACTGCCCACCGGGGCCTCCAGCACGCGCCCCTTCCGGCCCGGCTCATCGCCTCCCGCCGCTTCGCCGCCTACGTGATCGAGGCGTTCCGCGCCCCCGAGGACGGGAGCGCCCACGCCCTGCCGCCGGCACCACGTCTGCGGCACGCGCACTCACCCAGCACGACGTGAACCCGGCAACCCCCGGTGCCTCCGCGCCGGCCGGCTCCTCGCCGACCTCGGGATCCCAAGGGCCGGCCGTGCCCAGTGCGCCGTACCTGCCGGCCGGTGAGTGCAGCCCGAGCGCGGGTCAGGTGGACGGGGTGTCGTGGCGGGCGTCGTACACGGCGCGGGCGGCATCGATGTGCGTCAGGTGCGTGATGCTCCACTCCAGCAGGGGTGCGGTGGCTTCGCGCAGGGTCCTGCCCATCGGAGTGAGTTCGTAACTGACGTGCGGCGGCATGACGTTGAGGACGGTCCGGGTGAGGATCCCGTCGCGTTCCAGGCCGCGCAGAGTGACGGTGAGCATGCGCTGACTGATCCCGTCGACGGCCCGCTTGAGTTCGGTGAAACGGCGCGGCCCCTGGCTGAGGTTGCGCACGATCAGCAGCGACCACTTGTCGCCGACGATGCCGAGCACTTCACGCGCCTGGCACGGGTCCGCCGGCCGTGCCGGCTGCGACTCGCCGCCTGCTGGGCCGCTCATGGTTACCTCCACAGAACCGGGGCACCTCAATGTGCCGTATTGATCGGGGCGCGGCAGGTGCAGCACGATGATGCCGGTTCCTGAAGAGTACCGAGGCACGGACAGGAACCGTGATGTTCCCGCGCTCTCCACCCCCCGAAGAGGAAGAACGTCCCCCTCCATGTCAACTTTTCTGCTGGTTCACGGTGCCTGGCACAGCGGCCGGTGCTGGGAGCGGGTGGCCCCGCTCCTGGAGTCCGCCGGACACCGGGTGTTCGCGCCCTCGCTGACCGGCTACGGCGACAAGGCACACCTGCTCGCGCCCGACGTCGGTCTCGACACGCACGTCGAGGACATCCTGAAGCTCATCCACGAGGAGGAGCTGACCGAGGTGGTGCTCGTGGGCCACAGCTACGCGGGGCTGGTCGTCTCGTCCGTGGCCAACGAGGTCCCGGAACGGATCGCCCACCTGGTGTACCTGGACGCCATGGTCCCGGAACACGGCGAGAACGCCGTCGACGTGCAGCCCATGACCCAGAACCTGATCGATCTGGCCGCCCGGTCCGACACCGGCTGGCGCATCCCGCCGTTGCCCGAGATGCCTGCGCCTCTCGGTCTGTTCGGGGTCACCGACCCGGCGGACGTCGCCTGGCTGCGTGCGACGCTCTCCGACCAGCCGGTGCGCTGCCTGCAGCAACCGGTCCGGCTCGACAACCCCGCCGCGGACTCGGTTCCGCGCACGCACATCCACTGCGTCGGCGCGGAACCGGAGGGCATCGTGCGGCGGCCCGTCCCCGCGACGCAGCCCAACGGCTCCCCGGCGCGAATACGGGAACTTCCGACGGGACACGACTGCATGATCACCATGCCCGCGGCCCTGAGCGAACTGCTGCTTGAATGCGCCCTTCGGTAGCACCCGGACCGTGATGGCCCCCGCGAGCCCGAGTAAGGGGTCGCTGACGACATCTTGCGCGGGACGAGCGGGACACACACCGAAAGCGGCACAGCCGTGGATCGTTGGTTTCGGCTGTGGGCCGGGATTCACACGTGACGGCGCGACAGCACTCCCGGTCGAACCGCACCCCTCCCCGCGCCGTCGGGGCCGATCCCGCCCAGCCGCCACCAGTTGAACCGCTCCAACGGACGTGCTCTCGTGCGGCGCCGGATCACGTGCACACCGGAGGGGCAGGGCGGTGGCGGCGGCGGAAGCAGCTCTGCCTCCCCGACCGGCGCCGGCACCCCGTTCAGCTCCTCGCCCGTGGGCACTTCCGACGTGAACGGCCAAGTGACGATCAGTCACCATCTCCCGGACCTGACCCTCACCACGACCAGCCCGCTGCCCGACGCCACCCAGAACACCCCCTGCGGACGACCGGCGGCACCGGCAACCCCACCGCGACCATCACCGGAAACGACCGCGCCACCGCGCTCATCGGCACTCCCGGTGACGACGTGGTCCTCGGACTCGGCGGCAACAGCAACGACGCCCTCTTCGGCGGCGACGGATTCGACGTCCTGGACGGAGGCCCCGGCACCAACACCAGCAACGGCGGCCCCGGCCTCAACCTCTGTCCCCGTCCCCTCACCGGACCCGGCTGCACCCTGTGAGGTAGCCGACTGCAGCGCAGCAAACGAAGGGCGACGACCCACCGGGACGGCAGCCGGCCGCCGACACCTGTCGGCGGCCGGCTGCCGTCCGTCTCGGGGTTGCCTTCGGTGCCTCGTGCCTGCGGCGCAGGTTCTTGGGCTGTCGTCCTGTCAGCGGCCGGGGAAGCGCTGCGTGATCTCCTGGAGGACCCAGCCGTTCCCGTCGGGGTCACTGAAGGTCAGGAACGAGCCGTACGAGGCACGCTCCGGGTGCGGGCCGGCCAGTCGGCCCTGACCGTCGAGGCGGTGGGTGATCTGCCCGTTCTCGTGGCCGTGGTAGAGCAGTCCACCAGCGTCGTGGAACATGTCACTGACCCGGATGCCGCGACGGGAGAGGTCCGCGTGGGCCTCCTCGATGTCCGAGACGACGAGGTAGAGGCCCTGGGCCGAGCCCGGCTCGGCGGACGTCAGGCCCGTGCCGAACATGATCGACGCTCCGGAGCCCGGCGGTGTGAAGTGCACGGCGCGCCAGTGCTCGCCGACGGCCTTGTCGAGGTCCAGGCGGAATCCCACCTGCTCGTAGAAGGCCTTGGCCCGATCGACGTCGGATACGGGCAGCACAGTGAGTTCGAGCTTCATGTCCATGTGGAGGTCGTTCCTTCTTGATGTCGGCGGGTCTCACGAGCGTGAGGTACCGGTTGCCTCGGAGCCTGGGGAGGCACCTTGGCTTGCGGCCCCAGCGGAGGGCCGGGGTGATCTGCGGGACGGAGGCGCGTGAGCCCTGCGCCCGCTCGCCGGCGGATCTTCCGCTCCGCCCGTTCGCCGAAGCGCACGGGGCTGGCCTTCCCAGCGGCTCACCATCTCGGTGTTATGACCGTAGGAGATTAGATCGCAACGAGCAACCTTCTCGACGGTGACGGACATCCCATTCGGCGGGGATGTCCGTCACTCCACCGCTTCCATCAGGAGCCCGGTGCACGGGAAAGGGCCGGAGCGCGGCACGTATCACCGCACGGGGAGCGTTGCCCTGCCGGGACCCGGCGCTCACCCAGGAGGCGTACTGCCCACCAGGCAAAGTTGCCACTGATGCCGTTTTGTGCCTAACATTTCGGAGTCGCCCTTCCACTCCGCGAGGAGGCCTCCGGCCATGCCCTCATCCACCACGGAGCGCCGTCCGATGACGCAGCCGCCAGGGGCCGACACCTTGCTGCGATTCGTCAACACGCACCCTGCGGGCCCTCACCGACTCGCGGAGCGTTTCGAGAACGCGGCGACCCTGCGCGCGTGGCTGCGGGAACACGGTATGGACGCACCGGCCACCCTCGTCACAGACGCTGACGCGACCAGTGCCCGGGAGTTTCGCGATGCCTTGATCACCGTGCTGCTCGCTCACGCCGGAGATCAGGACATCACGCCGGGGATGCTCGCGGAGACGGAGGAATACCTGCGCGAGATGGCTTCGAGGTATCCGCTGATGACGGTCGTCACGTGCTCGGGGGCAACCCTGACGACCGGGCAGACCGGAATCCCCGGACTCTTCGGCTCGGTCCTGGCGGCCATCACCCAGCTCGCGATGGCAGGCACGTGGGACCGAGTGCGGGCATGCCGGAACCAGCCCTGTCATTTCTGCTTCTTCGACCGGACGCGCAACAGCTCTGGCGCGTACTGCGGCCCGAAATGCGGCTCTCAGGCGTCCATGCGCGCCTACCGGCAGCGAAAGAAGGAGCTGGCGTCCGGCGCGGACGCCGACGGCCGGCGCGATGCCGCCACCTGAATCGTGCCCGCCCGCTGGTCGCGGTCGCGGTCACAGCGCCGCGCCGCCTTGTCCGCCGGTCGCAGCGTGGTTCATGCCCTCGTATGCACGCTCGGCGGGGGCTTCTCGCGGACCAAGCGGTCAGCGGGCGGGAATACCGCAGGCCGCGAGTGCGAGGTGCAGTCGTTCCTCGGTCACCGTCGTCAACGGCGGGACGAGCAGGGTGGGGATCCCGGCTTCGACTGCCGCGCCGTCGTGGCTGGAGCGGTCGCCGACCATCAGTGCCTCTTCGGGCCGCACCCCGAGCCGGCTGAGGGCGACGCGGAAGATGGCGGGGTCGGGCTTGGACACGCCGTGTTCGAAGGACAGGACGAACTCGTCGACGTACACGTCGAGGCCGCGCTCCAGGAAAGCGGGGCGGATGTCGACGTGGATGTCGCTGACGATCGCCACTTTCAGTCCGGCTGCCTTGAACGCCGCGAGAGTGGGCGGGACATCGGCGGCAAAGGCGTTCCCGGCCGCATCGGACAGCGCCGTGTACATCTCCTCGGCCAGGACCGAGTCCGCTCCCGCGGCATCGATCCACCGATCGTAGCTGTCACGGTGCGCCGCGGCCGACAGGTCCGCTCCCGCCCAGCCCCGCACGACATGAGGGAGCTTGCCCGCGGCGCTCAGGGCTGCACTGACCCGCTGGACCTCCGCCTCGGACGAGTCACGCCCGAGTCGCCGCAACGAGTGTCGGATCCACGAAGCCCCCCTGGGCCCCGTCCGGGCGGGACCCCATTTCGGGACGATGAGTGTTCCGACCCAGTCGAGCAGGACAGCTTTGAAGAACGGCACGTCTCCCCCGTGGTCGTGCGGCTCGCGATCACCGGCGAGCTGCCGCCCGTCCGTGACCGCATCGCTCTCGCGAAGTCGCTGACAGCGTACTGGCGCCGATCTCGACACCTGCACCCAGCACTGCCTGCCGGCCTCCCGGCTCACGACAGGCCATGGCACAGGGGTCCGCCGGCGCCCCGCGTGGGGCGTCGTCACACTTCTGGGCCGGTTCCGGTCTCAGATGTCGCCCCCCCTGTCCACACGGACGGGCCCACAGGAGATCGAGGAGAGAGCCGTGACCGTCCAGTCCCAGGAATTCGCATTCGGTATGCCGTGGGAGTCGCTTTACGGATACAGCCAGGCCGTGCAGGCCGGTGACACGCTGTACATCTCGGGGCAGCTGTCGCACGAAAGTACCGGGGCCTTCATCGGGGAGGGCGACTTCGAACTCCAGATGCGCACGACCCTCGGCAATCTCGACCGGGTACTGGAGCACTTCGGCGCCACCCGCGATCAAATCGTCGAGACCACCATCCTTGTCAGGGGCCTGCGCGAGCATTTCGACACCGTCGCCCGACTGCACGCCGCGTACTGCGGTGAGCATCGCCCCACCAGCACGGTCATGGGGGTCTCGGACCTCGCGCTGCCCGCCCGGCTGGTCGAGATCGGGGCGGTTGTGCGCCTCGACGTGAGGTGACGAAGCAGCGCCGATAGGGGACTTGCCGTCCCGACCGACCAGTCTGGCCGGTCCCTGTGACGCGGAGGTGGAGCAACGACTTCAGGGGAGATGGACGGTGCCCAAGCCGCCAGGCCGGCACGCCCGACCGTCCGCCGAGGCCGTAAAACGGTGGACAGCCTTGCGGCACTGGGCGAGCATCTCCGCAATGAGCAGGGAACTTCTCTCCGTCCCCAAACGCGTCCGCTTCGTCGAGCTCAGCGCGAAGGCGCTCCGGGCGCTGGCCGAGGGGGACCTCGCCGGCGGCAGCGCCGAGGCGGGGGTCGCCCTCGACGAGTACTTCGTCTCCGACCGGGCCCGCGGGATCTTCGGCTATCGCGCCGGTCAGCTCGCCGAGGACCCGTCTGTCGCGCCCTGGATCGTGCGGGCCGCGGTGTCAGAGCCGGACGGGGCCGTTGTCGGCGACGCCGGGTTCCATGGGCCGCCGGACGAGGCCGGCATGGTCGAGGTCGGCTACACCGTCGTACCCGCGTACCGCCGCCAGGGCTATGCCCGCGCCATGCTGGCAGCGCTGCTCGTGAGGGCCGCCGCCGAACCCGGTGTCAGGACCGTTCGGGCCACTGTCAGGTCCGACAACGACGCCTCCCTGGCCACCATCGCGGGCTTCGGTTTCACGTGCGTTCGCGAGCGGGGGAACGAGCGCGACGGGCTCGAACTCGTCTTCGAGATCCCGGCCGACGCGATCCAGGCCGAATAGCAGTACGGCGGCGGTGGCATCGTGAGCGTCCTTGTCGGGCCGTGCCATGGGAAGGGCCGCACAGGTCGGGTGAGTTGTGAAGCCGGCCTGGGCCGTGCGGCCCGTCCCCATGGGGAGGCCGCCCGGCAGAGGCCATCGGGCGTGGCGCGCCGAGGTCCGTCCCCCCTACGCGGCAACCTGCGGGACCGCCGATCGCGATCATGAGCAGGGCCGGTCGAGAACACGGGACGGAAGCGTGTTGTTATGCTGGCCGCTGACACAGGACGAGCAATGAGGAGTCACAGACGTGGCGGGTGACGACGACATCTCCGGGTGAGACCCGGATCTGACGGCCACCGGCCGGCGCTCAGGAGCGCTGCCGAGGTGGTCCGTTTCGTCGTACCCCTTTCTCCCACGTCTGCCCAGGGCAGAGGTCTGCGCTCTGCCCTCGTACCTCCGAGGTCACTTCCATGTCCGACGTCGCTGTCATCTGCTCGAACGTCTCCTTCGCCTGGCCCGACGACACCCCCGTCTTCCACGACCTGTCCTTCTCCGTGCCCCCCGGCCGTACCGGCCTGGTGGCACCCAACGGCTCCGGGAAGAGCACCCTGCTCAAGCTGATCGCCGGTGAGCTGAAGCCCGCCACGGGCTCGGTGTCGGTGAACGGCACGCTCGGCTATCTCCCGCAGAGCCTGCCCCTGACCAGCGACCTCACCGTCGCCGAGGTGCTCGGCGTCGCCGCGGTGATCCGCGCGCTGGACGCTGTGGAGTCCGGGGACGTCGACGAGAGGCACTTCGCCACCATCGGTGACGACTGGGACATCGAGGAGCGCACCCGCGCCCAACTCGACCGTCTGGGTCTGGCCGGCCTCGCCCTGGACCGCAGCCTGAGCACGCTCAGCGGAGGCCAGGTGGTCTCCCTCGGGCTCGCCGCGCAGTTGCTCAAGGGCCCCGACGTCCTCCTGCTCGACGAGCCGACCAACAACCTCGACCTCCAGGCCCGGCACAAGCTCTACGACGTGCTGTCGGACTTCAACGGCTGTCTGCTCCTGGTCAGCCACGACCGCGCGCTGCTGGACCGGATGGAGCGCATCGCCGAACTCGGCAGCGACGAACTGCGCTTGTACGGCGGTACTTTCACCGAGTACGAGGAGGCCGTCCGTGCCGAGCAAGAGGTCGCAGAGAAGAACGTCCGCAACGCCGAGCAGGAACTGAGGCGGGAGAAGCGGGAGTTGCAGCAGGCCCGCGAGCGCGCCGATCGCCGGGCGAGCAACGCCGCGAAGAACCTGAAGAACGCCGGGCTGCCCAAGATCTTCGCGGGCAACATGAAGCGCGGCGCGCAGGAGGCAGCGGGCAGGTCCGGCACGATGCACGCCTCCCGGGTCAGCGATGCCAAGGCCCGCCTCGACGAGGCCGGGCGGGCCCTGCGCGAGGAGCAGCGGCTCACGCTGGAGCTTCCCGGCACCCAGGTGCCCGCCGGCCGCAACCTGTTCCTCGGCGAGGGCATGCAGATCCTCCTGGGCGACAAGGAGGTCTTCGCGGCGGGCGGCGTCGACCTGAGCGTCCGGGGCCCCGAGCGCATCGCGCTGACCGGGCCCAACGGCGCCGGCAAGACCACCTTGATGCGGCTGGTCACCGGGGCTCTCGCCCCGGAGAGCGGGGAGGTCAAGCGCAACGACGGGAGGATCGCGTACCTGTCGCAACGCCTGGATCTGCTGGATCTGGACCGCACTGTGGCGGAGAACTTTGCCGCGTTCGCGCCCGAGCGGCCCGAGGCGGAGCGGATGAACCTGCTCGCCCGGTTCCTCTTCCGGGGCGCGCGGGCCCATCTGCCGGTGGGTGTCCTCTCCGGCGGTGAGCGGCTGCGCGCCACCCTGGCCTGCGTGCTGTGCGCGGAACCGGCCCCGCACCTGCTGCTGCTCGACGAGCCCACCAACAACCTCGACCTGGTCAGCGCGGGCCAGTTGGTGAGCGCGCTCAACTCCTACCAAGGTGCCTTCATGGTCGTCAGCCACGACGAGCGGTTCCTGGCCGAGATCGGGATCAGCCGCTGGCTGCGGCTGGCCGACGGGGTGCTGCAGGAGACGGGGGCACCGGCGGTGTGAGCCGCCGACGTGTGACGTGGTCCGCGTCCGAGGCCCTGCGCCCGGCGGACCGAGAACCGATCACGCCAGGACGGTATCCCCCGTGCCCCAGCCCGCTCTGCTCGCCCACGACCTCGTCCGTGACCTCGGCGGACGCCGCGTCCTCGACGGCGTCTGCCTCACCGCTTCCCCCGGCCACCGCATCGGCCTGATCGGGGAGAACGGCGTCGGCAAGTCCACCCTGCTGCGGCTGCTCGCCGGCGTGGACGAACCCGACGCGGGAAGCGTCACCCGCCCCCGCGACGTCGGCTTCCTCCACCAGGAGATGCCGTTCGACGCGGACTCCACCCTCGGCGCCGTACTGGACGAGGCACTGCGCGAGGCCCGTGAGGACCTCGCCGAACTCGACCGGCTCGGCGAGGAGCTGGCCCGCGTGCCCGAGGACGACCCCGGCCACCGGGAACTCCTCGACGCCTACGGCAGACGCCTCGAACAGGCCCAGGACCGGGAGTCCTGGGACGCCGACCGCCGCGCCGCGCTGGTACTGGGCGGCCTCGGCCTGGGCGCCCTCGGCCACGACCGGAGCCTTCGCTCGCTCTCCGGTGGGCAGCGCGGCCGGCTGGCCCTGGCCGCGCTGCTGGTCCGGCGGCCGTCCGCGCTGCTCCTGGACGAGCCGACCAATCACCTCGACGACGAAGCCGCCGCCTTCCTCGAGGCACAGATCCGGTCCCTGCCCGGCACCGTGGTGGTCGCCAGCCACGACCGGGCGTTCCTCGACGCCGTCACCACCGACCTGATCGACCTCGACCCGGCAGTGGACGGACCCGTCCGGTACGGCGGCAACTACAGCGCCTACCTCTCCGAGAAGCACGCCGAGCGGCAGCGCTGGGAGCGGCGGTACGCCGAGGAGCAGGAGGAACGGGAGGAACTGCGCGAGTCGGTGGGCGTGACCGCGCACCGGGTCGCCCCCGACCGGGGCCGCGTCGACAACGAGAAGATGGGCTACGGCCATCGGGCCGGCCGGGTACAGAACTCCGTCTCCCGCCGGGTACGCAACGCCACCCGGCGCCTGGAGGAACTGGAGCGCACCCAGGTCACCGAGCCACCGCGCCCCCTGCGATTCGCCGCCGGGGACCTGGCGAGGCGGGGCGAGCAGAGCTCGGAGCCGCTGGTGGCACTACGGGACGTACGGGTGCCGGGCCGGCTGGCACTGGACCGCCTGGAGGTGGCGGCGACCGACCGGCTGCTGGTCACGGGCGGCAACGGGGCCGGCAAATCGACGCTGCTCGCCGTCCTCGCCGGACAGCTCCCTGCCGAGGGCGAGGTGCACCGCCGGCGCGGGGTGACGGTGGGGCTGCTCACCCAGGACACCGTGTTCAACCGGCCCGCACGTACCGTCCGCGACACGTATGAAGCGGCGGTGGGTCCGGCGCGGGCGGCGAAGGTGCCGCTCGGCTCGCTCGGCCTGATCCACGGGGCCGACCTGGACCGACCGGTCGGGGAGCTGTCGGTTGGGCAGCGCCGCCGGCTGGCGCTGGCAGTGCTGGTGGCCCGCCCGCCCCATCTGCTGCTCCTCGACGAACCGACGAACCACCTCTCCCCCCGTCTGTGCGACGAACTGGAGGAGGCGCTCGGCACCGGACCCGGCGCCATCGTGGTCGCCAGCCACGACCGCTGGCTGCGCCGACGGTGGCAGGGCCGGGAACTTCGACTGGCCCCTGAGCCCGACCGGCGGTCGAGCGGCATCACGGCTCCCTGACATCCATCACCGCCCCCCGTACGCGGTTGCTCCCAGCCGCGGGCAGCTGCGGTTGGAGTACCCGGTTCCGTACAGGGGGCGGATCAGGCTAGGCGGGGAAGGTGAAGAGGCGGTACTGCGATACTTCGACGAAACCGAATCGCCGGTACAGCGGCTCGCCGGCCGGGCTCGCGGCGAGTGCCGCCAGCCCCATGCCGCGATCCTGGCCCACGCGGAGCGCCGCCGCCGTCAAGGCTGTGCCGATGCCGTGCCGGCGGTGCGTGTCCGCGACGTGGACGATGAAGATCCCGGCCACGTCGTGGGCCGCGATCACCACGGTCGTCCCGACGACACGGTCCTCGAGGACCGCCGCCAGACGCACGATGTCCGCGTTGTCCCGACGTTGCGACTCGATCCGCACGATGTCGGGTTCGAGGCCCGGTGCGACGCCCATGGAAGCGCTGTACGTGCGGACCAGTTCTGGCAGCCGGCCGTGACCGGTCAGCTCCTCGATCCGCAGGCCGGCCGGTGGCTCGATCGGATCGACCGCCAGGTCGAGCGGTCTGACCATCACCGGGATCGTGGTGAGCTCCTTCGCGCCGCGCTCGGCGAGGGCGGACGACGTGCCCGCGGGGCTGTCCGGGCCGACCCACCACCACCAGGGCACTCCCGCGAGCCGGTCCCGCGCGTCGGCGGTGGACCGCTCCACCGCGTCCAGGGAGCGGACACGGACCACTCCGTTGAACTGCGGCTGGGCCAGCCCACTGCGGAAGTAGTCGAGCTCACCGTCAACGCGGTCCCCCGTGCCCCAGCCGGTCAGGTATTGCCGGAAGTTGGCGGTCACGGAGGCCATGGTCCCGGGGTGCCACAGGTCTCGCCGGCCGCTGCCCGGGGATGCGCCCGCCGCGAGCGGTTCATCAGTTCTGCTCGATGCGTCCGTCATGGGTGTTACCTCTGTCCGAAAGCCTCGGACCCGAACGGCCCGCGGGTGTCTCGTGGTGTGTCCGGCCGGCTTCACATCGTTGCCTCGCCGACCGTGTGATCCAACCGTGGGACCGTCCACTGATCTCGTATGTTAGGGCGCCAGGATGCGGTAGTCGGAGACGGGGCTGTATCCGATGCGCTGGTAGACGCTGTTGCTCGTCGGATTGGCGAGGTCGGTGAAGAGGAGTACGTGTTCCGCACCGGCGTCGCGTGCTGCTTGGGAAACGGCCGCGGTGACGGCGGAGCCGTAGCCCCGGCCCCGATGGTCCGGCGGCGTGTAGACGGGGGTGAGGCGAGCCGTGCCGGCTACCACCGACGTCATGGCGGCCATGGCCACCGGTTCGTCCTCTACCGTCCACAACCGCCAGCCGCCCCGGCCTATCCGCTCGTCGATGAAGGTGTCGAGATCCGCCCCGAGCGAGCCGGCTTCCGTGACGAAACGGGTGCACCAGTCATGGAGAAGCGCCCGGTCCCCGGCGGTCGCCGTCCGCGGTGCCCCCGGTGGTGCGACGCCAGGGCGCACGAGCTGGTCAAGACGGTAGAGGCGCAGGTGCGGCCCGCTCTTCGGCGTGGAGCCGGTGGCCGACTGCCATGCCTCGGAGAAGGCACGGACCGACGAGTCGTCGACCAGGAGCTGCGTGAACGGCTGCGCCCGGGTGGCCAGCAATCCGGCCAGGTGCGTTGCCGCGACCGGGGAAAGGCGGCTCGAGGTCAGCAGGTGCGGTGGCATCCACACGAACGCGGCCGTCGTGGCCGTCTCGTCCGGTTCCCGCCACCAGCCCAGCACCGCGGACGGGGTTCCGCCCCCGGACCGCAGTTGCTCGATCGTGTCGAGCCCGGAGAGCAGCATGGTGTGCAGGTCGGGATGTGCGGCGAGAAATGCCCCCGCCTCGGAGCGAAACACTTCGGGCTTGTCCGTGGTGAACCAGGTCACGGGGTTCGGTCTCCTGCTTGTGAGGGGGCGCGGTGGCAATGCACGGCGCCGCAGAGGTGGTTGGGGCTCCCAGCGACAGCGCGTGCGGCTGACGAGCCTTTTCGGGCCGGCCGGCCTCGGGCTTCGACGGGAGGCCGGGGCGCCCCGGCCCGGCGCGTCCCGGTCGGGCCCAGGGCGCGGGGGCCGGCACGCCCTCCGCCGACACGCCTACGGGACGCCGAGCGGGTCAGGACACCGAAGTGGCGTGCCCGTCAGCCGTGTGCCGGCTGATCGCTGCCGGCAGCGCTCGCCACCGCGGCGTGTGAAGCCCGCAGGATCTGTTCCGACACAGGCGTGCCCGCGGTGGCGCGGGCGAGAATGAGGCCGCCGACGAGCGTGGCGTAAGCGGCCAGACCGGCGTCACCAGGCGCGATCCACTCCGCGACCTTCTGGACGCCCTTGGCGTAGGTCTCCCTGTGCTCGGGCTCACGCGCGACATCGCCGGCGAAACCGGCCGCGGGGCAGCCGGTGCCGGGGTTGTCGCGATGGTCGACAGAGAAGTAGGACTCCAGCAGCGACTGCCACGCCGCCTGGTGCTCCCCGGTCTCCTGGTCCAGAGCCTCGAGGTCCTGCAGGTTGTCGGCGAACGCCTTGGCGGCCGCTTCTTCGACAAGCGCGGCTTTGGAGGCGAACTGCTTGTAGAAGCCCCCCTGGGTGAGGCCGATCGACTTCATCACATCCGCGATGCCCACCTTGGCCACACCGTCCTCACGGAACAGCCGAGAGGCCGCGGCGACCACTCGCTCCCGGTTGGCCTTGGCTTCTGCTTGCGAGACGCGACTCATCTCTCACCCTCCGTAGTGCCCGCCGGTCATCTGCCGCGTCGCGGGCTGTGACGAGGACGGGCGGGCAGACACCTCGACGCTAAGATTATGCCTGCCGTCTATCCCCTGCCGCAGCGGCCCGTGGGTCGCACCCCAGTCGGCACAGCGGACCAGCTCCCGCGGGGCGACGACCGGTCGGCAGGCACCCGCAGCCGCTCCCCGCACCGGCGAGTGCGCACGAAACCGTCCACGTTCCACGGAGCACGGATGGCGCTCCCGCATGTAAGATGGCACCTACAATCTAATATGGGCGTTGCCGCCCCGGGGGCAGGGATGGGCACCCATCCGCTCAAACAGCCCTCACCCAGGGGTCGTTCCGACATCGCGCCGGTGACGAGAAGGACTTCGCCACCGGAGCCACGGAGACGGCGCTCTCACCGCAGCCGCTTGCGGACGGTTCACCGCGTCGCACACACGACCCGTACGACGCCGAAGGCCGTTGCCCGCGGGTGCCGTTGAGGCCCTGCCGCGGTCGCCGGCGGCCGTCCGACCCGAGTCGCGTCGGGGACGGTCATGACCTCACCAGCCCGCAGAGGCGGGTGACCCGATCCCACGGCAGACCCCCGGGTCGTCCAACCGCCTTTCACGTGCCCCGCGGTGAAGCGTGGTGGGACGCGACGCCGCTCATGCCGCACCCGACCCGGACGGAGGGGGTAACGGCTCGCTTGACGCACCGAACCGCACGTCGCACAGTTGAAACGCATATCGGCACACAACTTCCACCATACGAAAAAGTGAGGGACGGCGGAGCTGTGACGCCAACAGAGCCGCAGACATACCGAAGACGGCACAGCACCGGCGTGGACCCGCACCTGGTCTCCCTGCCACTCTGGGACACGCACCAGTCGACCCCTCGCGCACCGCGAGCCGTACTGAGCGGCCCGACGCGCTGGGAGGCCGCTGCCCGGCCTGTCCCTCTGGCCGGACGATCACCGGTATGACCGCCGCCTCGCCAAGAAGACCATTCGCCGGGGGCGCACCGCCGGTGGACTCATCGAGCCTCATCCTCACTCTCCACGCCGCGATGGCACGAAAGCCGCGCCATGTTGATACGACGCAGCACCTCCAGGAAAGTCGGGTCACTCCCCCGACTCGTGACGCACCTCTGCCCTCGCTCGCCCGCCGCCCAGCGCGCGGCCCACGACGGAGCCCGCTTGCTCCCGGCATTCGGCCCCCAAGTGCGCAAGCGGCCGAAAGCTTTTGACCGGGGCACCGGACCCTTGGGCATGCGCGGACACGCGGTGCCTCCGCTCCTGCTGATCACGGCCATCACCTTGGGCGCGTCGTTCGCCCCCCTTGCGGTCCACCTGTCCCCGCTGCTCGTGGCGGCTCCCACGTGCACGGGAACGTTCGCACGAACACGCTTCACGGCCGTCGTCGCGCTCGTGGCAGCCGCGGCGGTGCTCCTCGTGGACAACCACGACGGCCTGCTCCACTCACCGCTGCTGCCCATCCACATCGGGGCGGTGCTCATAGTGTCCGCGTTCGTCCTCGCCTCCCGGGCCATGCACGACCGCGATCTGAGGGAGCTGGCTCAGGTGCGGGCTGTCTCCGAGGCCGCTCAACGAGTGCTGCTGCGCCCGATCCCCCCGAAGGTGGGCCCCTTCCGCATCGCCTCGATGTACCGCGCCGCGGCGGCACACGCTCTGGTGGGCGGTGATCTGTACGCGGCGTCCCGCACCGGCCGCACCACGCGCGTCCTCATCGGAGACGTCCGGGGGAAGGGTCTTCCGGCCATCGAGGACGCCTCCGCCGTGCTGGGTGCCTTCCGTGAGGCATCGCAGCATTTCCGCACACTCCCGGAGCTCGCGGCCGCGCTGGAACGCAGCGTCCGCAGGCACCTGAGCGAGTTGACGGCTGACACCCTCGACAGCGGCGAGCGATTCATCACCGCCCTGCTGATCGAACTCCCCGACGACGAGGAAGTCGCCAGAGTGGTCAGCTGCGGACACCCGCCACCGCTGTTGCGCCAGGGCAGCCAGGTCACCCTGCTGCCCGTCGCCCGGCCCGCCCCGCCGCTGGGGCTCGCGGCGGAATCCCCCGACGCCTTCTGCCTCGACACGGTTGCCTTCGGCCCCGGAGACACCCTGCTCCTGTACACCGACGGCCTGGCCGAGGCCCGCGACTCCGCCGGCGAGTTCTTCCCCGTCCTCGACCGTGCCGGTACATGGACCTGGGAGTGCCCGAGCCGCCTCGTGCAGCACGTCAGCCTCGACGTGGACCGGCACGCGGGCAAGAAGAACCTCCAGGACGACCTGGCCCTCGTCGCTGTCCACCATCCAACGCACCGCGTCCACGGCGGACAGGCGCCGCCGTGATCCTCCACAGCCCGAAGGCCCGCACACCCGCGCACAGACCCCGGCTCCCGCGCCACACACCATGCGCATCGTCCGGCAGGCACTGCGCACCCCGTCAGAAGGGACGGTGACAAGGATGGCCATGCCCAGACTCCTCCTGCTCCGGCACCCGAGTGCGCTGCTCGCCGTCTATCTCGCCGCGACCTGCGCAGTGCAACTGGAAGTCTCTGCGGTGGGCTTGGTCCGCTGGTCGGACTACTCGGTGCTGGCCCCCCTGATGGCGGCCGCCCTGCTGCCCGTCAGACACACTCTGATCGTCGGAGCCTGCACGCTGGCGGGCAGTGTGGCCATCTACGGTTTCGTGATCCCGGGCGTGTCGGAGGGGGGCCGGACGGTGGTCATCGCCGCAGCCCTTCTGTCCTTCGGTATGAGCCTGCTCATCTGCCGGGTCCGGCTCCGCCAGAAGGCCGGGTGCGTCTTCGCCGTACGTCCCGGAAGGCGTGAGGAGACGGGCCGCATCGTCTCCGCACCACGTGAGGCCACTGGCGACCCGTGCGCCTTCTTGTGGGAGGCCGGACCGGCGCCTGGGCGCCTGCCGCAACCCGCGGCCATGGAACTCGCCTACTGCCGGACCGACGACGGAAGGCCGCAGGCCCACTGGCTGGACGCGATCCCGCTGTCCGGAGCCCGCGTGGCGCTGGTCGCCGGCAGCGTGACCGAGGACGGAGAGCCGGCCCCCGCCCTGGTGCCCGAACTGCGTGCCGCGGTGCGCACGCTGGCGGACATCGACGTGCAACCGGACGAGGCGCTCACCCATCTCCACGACGTCATCCGTCGGTTGCGGCCCGACGAGAGCACCCGCGATGTCACGGCAAGCTGCCTGTACGCCGTCTACGACCCCGTCACCGCGGACTGCACCCTCGCCTGCGCCGGGCACCCCGCGCCCAGCGTCATCGCCCCTGACGGTGTGATCACTGCCGTGGACCTTCCTGCCGGGGTAGCGCTCGGGCGCGCGCGGGCGAAGGTCGGGACCGCCGAGATCCGGCTCAGGAAAGGCAGCGTGCTCCTGCTGCCCTCGCACTCCGCCGCGCCGCCCGATCCCGGGAAGGACACCGATCGACTCGAGGCGCCCGAGCAACTTGTGGACCCGAAGTCATCGCTCACCGACACCTGCCGTGCTGCTCTGGAGGCCTTTGTGGCAGCGGGAGCACCACGCCGGTTGCACGTGCTCGCCGCCCGTACCCGCACGCTCGACGGCACCACAGTGGCCACCTGGGACCTCCCTGCGGACCCCGCGGCTGTCTCTGCCGCGCGACAACATGTCACGGCCACCATGAGGACATGGGGCCTGGACGACGCCACCTCCACCACCGTCCTCATCGTCAGCGAGCTCGTCACCAACGCCATCCGCCATGCCCAGCCACCGGTACGGCTCCGCCTGATCCGCTGCGCCACGGGCCTGACCTGTGAGGTCACCGACGGCAGCACCACCTCCCCGCACCTTCGACGCGCCTGCACCTTCGACGAAAGCGGCCGGGGACTGTTCATCGTCGCCCAGCTCACCCAGCGCTGGGGCACCCGCCACCACCCGCAGGGCAAGACCATCTGGGCCGAGCACGCCTATCAGGCCGACGAACCCGTAGGGGAGGAAGAGCAGGCCCTGCGGGCCGGGCTCGTCTCGTGACGGCCGGCATTCGCGGGGACGGCTCGGTGCCGCGGCGCCTTTTACGGGCGACCGGGACCCCTGGGGGCCGGACGGTCGAGTCCGGCCCCGAAGGCCCAGCCCCGTCAGCCGGGCGAGATGTTGTGGTTCACACGGAACATGTTGGTCGGGTCGTATGCCTTCTTCGCCGCAGCCAGACGCCGGTAGCGCTCTGCGCCGTAGACCTCGCTCAACCGCTCCGGGTCGGTGGCCTCTTCGATGGAGAGGAAGTTGACCATCCTGCGCTCGTCCGCCCAGGGCTCCATGGCATCCATCACCTCGTCGAGCTTGCCGCTCAGGAACTCGGCCTGGTCCGGGGCGCCCACGCCGATTCCGAAAAGGACGAAGGGGAGCCCTCGGCTGGAGACGGCGTTGGGTACCGCGGGCTCACGGTCGAGTGCGCCGCCGAGCACGCGGATCTCGACGCTCACCAGCGGGGAGCCCGACCCGGGGCCGAGCAGTTCGATCAGCTGGTCGGCCGCCTCGGCGGGAAACGCGCGCAGCATCGTCGTTCGGTCGTAATAGGGCATGGGTGCCGGGGGGTCCATGTGGATGGCCCCCATCGCGGTGAAGGGCATCTCGCCCACGGTGTCGATGAGCGCCGGGGCGGCCGTACGCAGGGGGGCGATCAGCCGCTCGCCCTCGGCCACCGGACCGAGGTAGGCGATCCGCACGTGGACCACGAACGCCCCCCGGAGCGGCTCCGGCAAGTCGGGCAGCGGAGGCAGCCGCTGCACGGCCACGGAGGAGGACATCTCCTCGGGCATGTCCGACTGCCAGGTGCGCCAGGTGTGCAGCACATCGGCAAGTCGTTCGCCGGGGAAGTAGATTCCGCCGCCGTAGAAATGGGTCACCGGGAACAGGCCGAATTCCAGCGCGGTGACGACGCCGAAATTGCCTTTGCCTCCGAGCAGGGACCAGAAGAGTTCGGGATCACTGTCCGCTGTGACATGACGCAACTCGCCATCAGCGGTCACCACCTCCAGCGAGCGGACATGGTCGGCCGCGTATCCCCGGCTTCGGCCGAAGACCGGACTGAGTCCTCCCCCGAGGGTGTACCCCGCCACGCCCACCAGCGGGGCGGAACCGCTCATCGGGGCGAGCCCGACGGCGGCGGCCTGGTCGATCACCTCCTGCCAGACCACACCGGCCTCGACCCGTGCGCGCAGCCGGCCGGCGTCGACGGCGATGCCCTTCATGCGCCGGGTACTGATCAGAACGCCGCCCCGGGCAGCGCCGACCTGTTGGTGCCCGGTGGTCTTCACCGTCACCGCCCGGCCCTGGCGGGCCGCGAAACGGATCGCCGCCTGTACGTCGGCCGCGTCGGCGGCACCGACGACGAGCGCGGGCTCCAGGGGGGCGTTCAGGTTGTAGATCCGGCACTCGGCGTCGTAACCCTCGTCGCCGGGCAGCAGAACCGGGCCGCTCACCAGCGATGCGAGTTCGGCCGCGTCCGCGGAAGCGACCCGTGCGAACGGAACGTCAGAAGTCATGGGATCCCTCGTGAAACGGTGCCGCAAGGTGAACGGGCAACTGCCCGCCGGGTCACCCCGCGCGCGCAGACGGGAGCTGCACAGGTGCGAGGAAGGCGGCATATTCCCGGCGGCAGACAATGGGTTTTTATATCACACGTATCATCTAAAGATTCCCGGTCACGCTGTTGCCGCTCAACTGCTCGCGCTCCACTGGCCATCGTCGATGGACGCCGTGCACGACAGAGACCCCGTCTCGCCGGGTACGCCCGCGACGCCCGTCCGGCACTTCAGCAGGGCGGCCCGGGGAGACAGGGCACTCGGACAGCGGCTGATCAGGCGCCGGCACGCAGCGGCTGCAGGGCCTTCGACCAGCTGACGACCTGGTCGAGCATGGCCTCAACGGCGGGCTGGTGGTGCGGGCCCGGCTTGAAGTCGCTGTAGTTCTCGAAGTCGGTCAGGAGGGACAGCGCGACCTGCGCACGCACCGTGGCGATCTGCAGCTCACTCGCGATGAGGCGGAGGTGCTCGACGGCCCGGGTGCCGCCGCCGGAGCCGTAGCTCACGAACCCCGCGGCCTTGTTGTTCCACTCCGCGTACAGGTAGTCGAGCGCGTTCTTCAGGGCACCCGTGGTGGAGTGGTTGTACTCGGGGGTGACGAACACAAAGCCGTCGAACTCGGCGATCTTCGACGCCCACGCCTTGGTGTGGGCGTTCTGGTACTGCCCGAGCGACGGGGGAAGCGCCTCGTCCAGGAGCGGCAGCGGATAGAGGGCAAGGTCCACGAGCTCGAACTCGGCGTCGGAACGCTGCTTGGCGACATCGAGAACCCAGTCCGCCACGGCGGCGCCGTTGCGCCCCGGACGGGTGCTGCCGAGGATGATCGCGATCTTGGTCATGTCGAGCCTTTCGTTGGTACGGCTTCACGTCAGGCACGCACTGGTACCCGGCGCCGGGATGTGACGTGCATCGGTGGCTCCGGAGACGGTTCCGGTGCGGCGCCCCGCCCACTCAGAGGGCGACCGGGGGCCGGACGGACCTGACCCTCGCCGAGGAGAGCCCACGCGAGGTGGCCCTCCCGGGGCGCCCCTCCTCGTCGACCCCCGCGGGTTCGGTGCCTACGACGTCGTCGGCGGGGACAGTAGGACGAAGCAACCGAGAAGGGCAACCAGGGAAAAATGCCCGATACGTCCAGAGATGAACGCGGGTTGCCGGCCGGCGCGCCGCGCGAGTCGCGCTCGTGAGCAGCCCGTCGGCGGCCCTTCGCGCGCCGCCCTGCATGCTTCGGCGGGGCGCGGTGTCAGCAAGACGTCACACCGCGCAGCGGCTGGGCACCCAGGGGGCCGGCTGTCCGGGACCGGGCGCCGGACCCGAATCCTTGCACGGCGAGGCAAGCCGGTGGGCGGATCCGTGCACAGAAAGACAAAACGACGATCCGTGTACCGCTTAGCCTGGAAACATCGGAGAACGCGCACTCCGGTCCCCCGGTGACGGACAAGGGAGTCGGAGGATGGAGCGCTTTTGTCGTGACCCCTGCTGCGCGATGAAACCGGTCCGGACTTCGGACGGGGTCGCAGCGTTGCCGACGGAACGTCCGTTCAGTCCGCCGCTTGTCCCGATCGCCACTCGCGAGGACTCACGCCGTACGTCGCTTTGAATACGCGGCTGAAATGGGGTGCGCTGGCGAACCCCCACCGGTGCGCGATCGCCTCGATCGTCATGGATCGATGCACGGGCGATGCCAGTTCTCTCCTGCACTCCTCGAGGCGCTGCGTCCTTATCCAGTCGCCGAGGGTGATTCCGGCCCGGGACAGGGTCAGGTAGAGCTGGCGTACGGAGACATGATGCTCGGTGGCGATACGTGCGGCGGTCAGGTCGGATTCTGCCAGGTGGAGGCGGACGTATTCCTCGACGCGCTGAAGAAGTGTGTGGTGCAGAGGCCCTCTGGCCAGGTCGTCACGGTCCAGGCTCGTCGTGGCCACCGCCCTGATCAGGTCGACGCAGGGCTGCGCGAGCATGGCGGCCTCGGCATCACCGACGGCCGCCCGCTGGCGGGCCAGCCGGGCGAAGAACGCCGCTGCGGCAGCCACGAGCGGGCGCTCCGAACCGATGCGTGCGGCCGCGACCTGACCGAGCAGGGACGATCGCAGCCCCAGCACGTGCGTGGGAACGCGAACGACGACCGCACTCACGGCATGGTCAAAGGAGATGTCGTAGGGCTTCGCATTGTCGATCACCGTGAGATCGCCCGCCCGGATCACTCCCCGCTTGCCTCCCTGACTGAACCGGGTGACCCCCGTCTCCTGCAGTACGAGGAAAACGTGCGGCACCATGTCCTCTTCGACAGGAGCGTTTGCACGCCGGAGGCCCGCCACATTCCAGTCGATTCCCGCGACTTCCACCGCACCCACCGTGTTGATGTCCGCAACCACCCTCAGGTGAGCCGGATCCCGCGGAAGGTGCACCTCTATCCGGCCGTTCACCGACCGCGAGAGTTCACGAATGGCATCCGCGCGATCACCGGGAGGCAGCGACTCCACGTCGAACCGAATTGCCATTGAGCTCTCTCCAAAGTGACCGCGGGCAGGCGTTGCGGGTAGGTCTTCCACGGTACAGCGACAGTGTCTGCCTTACGATTTCACCCGATTCAGGCCGGGAAGCGGGTGGCGCGGCCGCCGTCTCAACGCCGTGCAGATCGCCGCACAGAGCCGCACTGCCGTGCTGGCCACCCGTGCGATGACTGGGGTGAGTCGGGCGCGGGCAGGTCCACGATGGTGGCGGCGCCACCAGCAGCGGGGCGACAAGGGCCGGGCTCCACACCCTAGATGGGACTGCCCGTCAGTACCCTATGAGGCATTGGTTCCCACGCGTGAGGATGTGGCATCCGGTGAGCACCCCTGCGGTTTCCGACTTCTACTGCGACCAAGCGCTCTCCGGACTCACGCCCGTCACAGTGGTGGCGGAGACAGAGACGGTGCTCGCCTTCGAGCACACGCGACCGTCCCATCCCGTCCACATCGTGGTGGTGCCCAAGGCGCACGTCCCTTCGCTCGCGGATCTCGGCGAGGAGGGCCCGGTGCTGCTGACCGACGTCATGATGGTGGTCGGCGAGGTCGCGGCGAAGGTCTCCGCCCAGTACGGCGCTTGTGCTGTGATCACCAATCTTGGCCGGTATCAGGAGTCGCAGCACTTCCATGTCCACGTCACCTACCGAGGTGATGACGACCGGCCGCACCCCGAGGGCTGCTGAGCCACGACTGCCTCTGAGGGACGGGGTCTGGCCGTGAGCGGTCGACGATGAGCTGGATCGTCGGTCCCCTCACCGCGGTCCGTCGAATCCGGTTCCGTCAGCCGCCCCCATTGAGGGCCCGCACGCTGACGGAATCGATCGCGCACCGGGACGAGTCCACCTGGGACGGCGTCCCAGGCGCCGGCGCGGTCATCGCGCCGTCGCCGCGGGACGAGCCGGGTCGAGAATCCGGCAACCCACCCCCGGGGGTTGGCGCCTGCTCGAAGTGGCCTCGAAGGACACGTGCGAACAGCCCCCAGTGGCCCGATCAGGCCTGCGCGCCGTATTGACAGCCATCTGCAGTGGATCACTAATGGAGCCCGCAGTGAATGGATTCATTCGGCCCGCTGTCTGCACAGCGGATCAGGTGTCACCGGCCAGACGGGAACGATTACTTGCTCATATCACGAAAGCTCACGCGATGCGGGCGGCACAGAGTTACGGCGGTCCTGACGGTGCTGAGCCTTGCGGTGCTCACCGTGCTGGGGACGCAGGCGTCGGCCGCCGCACAGACGCCGACCGGCGCGACGCGCCCGGTGGCGGACACCGCCAGGGACAACGGCCTGTCCACGGAGCCCTCCTGCTCCACGCCGAAGAGGAATGAATTCGCTTGTTTCGCCCTGCGCCGCACGGACCTCGCGGTCGCCAGTCGGGCGGCGGAGCCGGCCGGATACGGCGCCGGGGACCTGCGGAGCGCCTATGACCTGCCGTCCAACGGCGGCAGGGGCCAGACCGTCGCCGTGGTCGCCGCGTACGACGACCCCACCGCCGAGCAGGACTTAGCGGTGTACCGGCAGCAGTACGGACTGCCGGCCTGCACGACCGACAACGGCTGCTTCCGCAAGGTCGACCAGCGCGGCGGCAGCGACTACCCCCAGCCCGATCCCGAATGGGCGGGCGAGATCTCGCTGGACCTGGACATGGTCTCGGCCGTGGCACCGAGCGCGCGCATCCTCCTGGTCGAGGCCGACAGCGCCGACCGCGAGAGCCTCGGGGCCGCGGTCGACCAGGCCGTCGCGCTCGGCGCCAAGTTCGTCTCCAACTCCTACGGTTCGTATTACGACAGTTATCCCGGGGGCGGTGAGGACCCCGCCGAGACCACCGACACGCACTACGACCACCCCGGTGTCGCCATGGTCGTCGCGTCGGGCGACCTGAACTACGGGGTCCCCTATCCCGCCGCCTCCCCGTACGTCACCTCGGTCGGCGGCACCTCCCTCGCACGGGACCCGAGCGCTCCGCGCGGCTGGTCGGAGTCGGTTTGGAGCAACGGGAACGACGGCACCGGCTCGGGCTGCTCCGCCTACCAGGCGAAACCGGCCTTCCAGAAGGACACCGGCTGCCCCCGGCGTACCGTCGCGGACGTCTCGGCCGTCGCCGATCCGGCAACCGGGGTGGCGGTGTACCAGACCTACGGGCAGAGCGGCTGGCAGGTCTACGGAGGGACGAGCGCGGCCACGCCGATCATCGCCGGGGTCTACGCGGCCGCCGGAACGCCGGCGGCCGACAGCTACCCCAACTCCTACCCCTACGCCGCCGACAGCGGCCTCAACGATGTGACCAGTGGGTCCAACGGCGAGTGCGACCCGTCCTATCTGTGCACCGCGGGGCCGGGATACGACGGGCCGACCGGACTCGGCACTCCACGCGGCCTGGGCGCGTTCCGCGGCGGACCGCGCGGGGCGGTCTCCGGGACGGTGACGGACTCCGAGACGGGCGAGCCGCTGGCCGGTGCCGCGATATCGGGCGGTGACGTCGTGGTGCACTCCGACGCCTCGGGGGCCTACACGCTGTCTTTGCCGGCCGGAACCTACGACATCGACGTCGAGGCCTTCGGCTACGCGACCGTATCCACACCAGAGGTTGTGATCGCCGACGGGGCCGCGCTGACGAGGAGCTACGCGCTTCACACGGTGCCCAGCCGCACGATCACGGGGAAGGTCACCGACGGTTCCGGGCACGGCTGGCCGCTCTACGCCAAGATCGTCGTGGACGGCTCGCCCGGTGGCCCGGTGTGGACCGACCCCACCACCGGCGTGTACAGCGTCACGCTCCCCCAGAACCGTGCGCACACCCTGCGGATCACCACCTCCCTCCCCGGCTACGAGGAGGTCGCCCGGCACCTCGCGGCCGGCACGTCGGCGCAGAGGCTCGACATCCCGGTACCCGCCGACGTCTGGTCGGCCGGCGCCCCCACCTACGCGCCGCGGCTGACCGGCCCGACGCAGGAGTTCACCTCCACCGACTCCGCGCCCGAGGGCTGGTCGGTCGTCAACGCCGAAGGTACCCAGGGCGGCTGGGCGTTCGACGATCCCGGATCGCGGCCCAACACCACCGGAGGCGACGGCGGTTTCGCGGTCGTGGACAGCGACCACTACGGCTACCCGGCCACCCAGGACTCCAGCATGGTCAGTCCGCGGTTCGACTTCACCGGCGTCGCGGCCCCCGAGCTGGCCTTCGACACCGACCTCGTGCCCTTCCTCGGTCAGACCGCCGACCTCGACGCCAGCACCGACGACGGCAGGACCTGGAAGAACGTCCGTTCCCTGACCGACGACGCGGCCGGCCCGACGCACCTCGACGTGCCCCTGGCCGCGTACGCGGGCAAGCCCTCGGTCAGACTGCGCTTCCACTACACCGCCTCGTACGCCCTGTGGTGGGCCGTGGACAACGTCGTCATCGGAGGCCGGGAACTCACCCCCGCACCGTCCGGACTGATCACCGGAACCGTCACCGACGCCAACACCGGGACGGGGCTGGCATCCGCCGCCGTCACCGCCCGCGACGAGCCGGGCCTGAGCACGATCACGGCGGCGACACCCGACGACCCGAACCTCGGCGACGGCTTCTTCACGCTCACCGCGCCTCTGGGCCGGCACGCCCTCACGGCATCGACACCGCGCTACACCGAGCGGACCAGGACGGTCACGGCCCGCGCCGACACCGTCGTCGCCTCGTCGTGGAAACTCGCGGCGGGTCAACTGTCCCTGACGACCGACCCGATCGAGGCGACCGCGATCCTGGGCAAGAGAGCGACGCACCAACTGACCGTCACCAACACCGGAGGCGCGCAGGCCACCTTGACGGTGGCGGAACGGGCGGGCTCCGGCGGCACCGACCAGGGCGCACCTCTCCACCGCGTCACCCAGCGCCTGCTCCCGTCGTCCGGCACCGACGGCCACTCCGCGCAGATCGACGGCCGCACGACGCGGACCGCCGGGCGCGCGGCCGCCCCTGCCGCGGCCGGGCCCTCGGGTGACGCATGGAAGCCCGTCGCCGACCTGCCCACGGCCATCATGGACAACGCCGTCGACACCTACGACGGCAAGGTCTACTCGGCCTACGGGTACGACGGCGAGGACGACACCGGCGACCTGTACCGTCTCACCCCGGACACGGGAACCTGGACCCGGCTCACCTCGTCCCCGCACCCGCGCCGCGCGCCCGCCCACGGTTTCATCGACGGCAAGTTCTACGCCGCCGGCGGCTGGGGCAGCAGCACGGGGGGCATCGACCCGGGCCTGGACATCTACGACCCAGTCCGCAACACCTGGACCAGCGGCGCGAAGGCACCCAAGGCCTACGCCGGATCGGGAAGCACCGTCCTGGACGGCAAGCTGTACACGATCGGCGGTTGCGCGGCCACAAGCTGCGGCACGACCGACGCATCCGTCTACGACCCCCGGGCCAACCGCTGGTCGGAGATCGCCCCGTACCCGGAGCCCATCGCCTGGCAGTCCTGCGCCGCCATCGGAACCAGGATCTACTGCGCGGGCGGGGAGAGCGGAGGCGCCGTCGCCGTGTCCTCCGCGTACGTCTACAACCCCGCGACGGACACGTGGTCGGCGCTGCCCGACATGCCGATCCCGCTGTGGGGGGCGGCGTGCACCGCGGCCAACGGACTGCTGCTGATCTCCAGCGGAGTGACCGACGACAGTCAGCTCACGAACCAGGGCTTCGCCCTCGACCCCGCTACCGCCACGTGGGACGCCCTGCCCAACGCCAACACGAGCACGTTCAGGAGCGGCGGCGCGACGGGCTTCTACAAGGTCGGCGGCACGGTCGACGCCTACGAGCTCTCCCCCACCACCACCGTCGAGCTCCTGCCCGGCTACGACCGGGTGGGACTGTCGGAGGTCAGCTGGCTCGGCGAGTCCACCAAGAAGATCACCCTGGCCCCCGGTCAGAAGGCGCAGCTCACGCTCACCCTCGACACCACGGCGCTGGAGGTCGCACAGCCCGGCGACTTCGGCGCCCGGCTCGCACTGTTCACCGACACCCCCTACGCCCTGCCCGACATCCCCGTCTCCCTGCACGTCAGCCCGCCGAGAACGTGGGGCAACATCAGCGGAACGATCCTCGGGGCGACCGCCACGGGAGGCCCGGCCCCTCTGCCCGGCGCGACCGTGCAGATCGACAGCTGGGCCGGCTCCCACACGCTCACGACGCGTCCGGACGGCACCTTCGGGCTGTGGCTCGACACCCGTGACAACCCGCTGACCGTCATCGTCGCCAAGGATGGCTACCGGCCGACCGTGGCCACGGTGCGGCTCCAGAAGGCAGTCACCGTCACTCACAACGTCACTCTGAAGCGGTCGTAGCGGCCACGGCCTTGGCACGTCGGCGCTCTTGCGCCCGCAAGCGCGTCATGCCGACGGTCCGCCGAACCTCCCCCCAGGGGGCGGTCGGCGGACCTCGGCCGCACCGCCGCCGCTCCGTGTCCTGCTGACGCGGATAGGCCGGCGTCACGTGATCGTGCCCGGCCGACCGCGCGAACGACGAGGCCCTGCTCACGATCCGCAAGCCATGGGCCCGTCATGATGGTGGGATGTAAATTCCCCGAGTCCATTCGGTTGCCTGTCAATTCCCACTGACAGCGTGTGAGACGGCCACAACCCAGCCATCGAGGCTCCCACGAGAAGGTACGGGAGGGTTGCGAATCGAGTGCGGGGCGAGCACAACCTGCACAGCTGTGACGAAAAGGGACGGTGTCCCTGACATAACTTCCGGAACAATCCGACATCAGGGGTGACCTGCCTGCGCGGGCCACTGGTAGAAGCGTGGTGTCATCGGTCGTGCCACGCCCGGAAACAACGTCGACTACATGTCAACTTGGTGTGAATTCAGGCGACTCGAGCCCAGTACATTACTCCGCGCAGGGCTGATCTCTTCAGCCGTTCATCAACTCCGGAGTTACTGTGAGGCTCTCCCATCCCCGAAGACATGCGATGTATGCGGGCGTCGCTCTTCTCGTCGCTCTAGTGCCGCCTGTCACGGCCCACAGTGCTGCTGCTCTCACGCAATCGCCCACAGCGCCGACGGCCCCGAGCGACAGCACGCCCCACGCGCCGGCCACGGTGACACTGATCACGGGCGACAAGGTGACGGTGACTCCCGGAGCCGCCGGGACGGCTCCCGAGGTGAGCGTCAAGCGCGCACCGGGTGCGACGGGTTCGGTCCGCGTGTCCACCGAGGGCACGGGCACCTATGTGTACCCCGAGGAGGCCACGGCCTACATTGCGGCCGGTCGGCTCGACAAGGAGCTCTTCAACGTCACCCAGCTCATATCCCAGGGCTATGACGACAAGCACACCAGTGAACTCCCGCTGATCCTCACCCACACAAAGGATTCAGCCACCCTCGCGGACGGTGCCGCGAAGAGCAGGACCACCCAGCCCGACGCAGCGCTTCCGGGCACCGAGACCACGCTGAACCTCCCCGCCGTCCACGGCGAAGCGGTCCGCACCCACCGGTCGAAGGCTGCCGCCTTCTGGTCGGCTCTCACCGGTCCGGCCCGGCACCAGGCCAAGCCGTCGACGGACCGGGACAGCGGCACGCCGGACACCGCGGTGGCGCCGCCCTTCACCGCGGGCGTCGACCAGGTCTGGCTCGACGGCCAGGCAAAGGCCACCCTCGCCGACTCCACGGCGCAGATCGGGGCCCCGGCTGTCTGGGCTGCCGGCGGCACCGGCGCCGGGGTCCGCGTCGCCGTTCTCGACACGGGCATCGACGCCGAGCACCCCGACTTCGCGAAGCGCATCGTGGCGTCCCGGAGTTTCATTCCGGGCGAGAGCACCGCTGACGTCCAAGGGCACGGCACCCACACCGCTTCGACCGTCGCGGGGACCGGCGCCGCGTCCGGCGGCACCGAACGGGGAGTCGCCCCCGAGGCCGATCTGCTGGTGGGCAAGGTCCTCAACAACCAGGGGTACGGGCAGGACTCCTGGATCATCGCCGGCATGGAGTGGGCGGCACGGACCGAGCACGCCAAGGTGATCAGCATGAGCCTCGGCGACTCGACCCGGCACGGCCAGAACGATCCGGTCAGCCAGGCACTGAACAAGCTGACCGCCGAGACGGGCGCACTCTTCGTCGTGGCCGCGGGCAACGGAGGACCCGGCCCCTACACCCTGGGAGCGCCGGGGACCGCGGACGCCGCGCTCACCGTCGGTGCGGTCGACCAGTCCGACGTGCTCGCCCCGTTCTCCAGCGCCGGGCCGCGTCTGCTCGACGACGCTCTCAAGCCCGACATCACCGCGCCCGGTGTGGGTGTGCTGGCAGCGCGCTCGCACTACCTCAACGACGGGAGCGAGGGCTATTACCGGTACCTCGACGGCACCTCCATGGCGACTCCGCACGTCGCCGGGGCCGCTGCTCTGCTGGCGCAGAAGCATCCCGAGTGGACCGCGCAGGACATCAAGAACACCTTGATGAGCACCAGCATGCGGACCCCCGACTACACCCCCTACCAGGCCGGCACCGGCCGGGTGGCGCTGCCCTCCGCCTACGACGCCGAGGCCTTCGCCACCGGGTCGGTGGACGCGGGACTGGTCCCCTGGTCGTCCACGGCGGACCGCCGGCCGATCTCACGCACGATCACCTACACCAACGTCACGGGCAGCCCCCTCAAGCTGGATCTCTCCGTCGACGCGGGCAGCTCTCCCGCGAAGGCCTTCGCGCTGGGCGCCGCCCATGTCACCGTGCCGGCGCACGGGACCGCGCAGGCCGAGCTTGTGGTGGACCCGAAGGGGCTCTCCCCGGGTCAGTACTCCGCGCAGGTCATGGCGAGCGGCCGCGGTCCGGCCGGCCGCGTCACCATGCACACGGTTGCGGGTGTCTCCGTCGAACCCGAGAAGCACAACCTCACCATCAAGCTGAAGGACCGCTCCGGCCGGCCCATGAGCGGTGCGGTTCTGATCACGGGTGACAACGGTGCCGACTCCAGTGTGTACGTACCCGAGGACGGGACGCTCACCAGCCGCTGGCTCCCCGGCACGTACACGGTCCGCAGCTACGAGGACGTGCAGGGCCTGCACGGGCCCCACTCGCTGGGAGAGGCCGTGCTGGTCGATCCGGAGGTCGATCTGACGTCCGACCGGACGGTGGTGCTCGACGCCTCGCAGGCCCGCCAGGTGAAGGTGGCGACACCCAAGCCGACCGCCGTCGTCCAGAGCAGGATCGACGTCTGGCGCTCCTTCACCTCGACCGAGCCCGACCCGGCCGCCGAGGACATGTTCGACGCGGTGTTCCCCCCTGTCGCCTACGACAGCCTGTGGGCCCTGCCGACCAAGGGCAAGGTGAAGAAGGGCAGTTTCGCGTTCGGCACCAGGTTCCGCGCGGAGCAGACGCCACTGGCGGTGTCGTACGGCGGACATCACCTCGACGACGCGCTGCTGCAACCCGGCACCAAGGCGCTGCCTGACGGCACCTCCCACCTGGACGCCGTCTTCGCCGGCGACGGTTCGCGGGCCGACTACGCCGGTCTGTCGGCACGCGGCAAGGCCGTGGTCGTCCGCCTCGGCGACGTGGTCTCCACGGACCAGGAAGCGGCGGCCGCAGAAGCCGGCGCCGCGATGCTCGTGGTCGTCAACAGGGAATCCGGCCGCCTGGGCGACCTGTGGTACGGCAAGCCGGACTTCACGACGACCGGGCCGGTCCCGGTCGCGTCGGTGACCCTGGACGAGGGCGAGGAGCTGATCAAGGAGATCTCCAAGGCCGGCAGGAAGCAGGTGAAACTGGCGGTGGAGGTCCACGCCACACCCGAATACCTGTACGACCTGGCCGACTACCACATCGGCGCGGTGCCCGAGGATCCCTCCGCCGACACCGATCCCCGCGACCTCGCCCGGATCGACCTGGACTTCGCGCTGGCTCCCGGTCAGGCCGGCGTCGAGAAGCGGAACGACTATCCCCCGTACCAGTTCCCGGGCGAGTCCTCGCTCCAGTGGCCGGGCACCGTGCACCTTCCGTTCCCGTCGGCTCCGGTCGTCGCGGGGACGCGCACCGACTGGGTCTCCGGCAACGGTGTCCGGTGGCAGCAGTTCGCCGCGGTGAACTCGTACACGACGCACACCGACACGGTGACCTTCACGCCGGGCAGCAAGCAGGAGGACCGTTGGTTCGGCCCCGTCACCCGGCCGCGCCTGCTCAGCGACGACGTTCTGCACCGCTTCCCGGACGGGGGGTTCGGCGCCGACATCGACGGGGGCGGTGACGCGGGATCCGCGCACAACGGCGCGTCCACCCACTTGACCGCGTTGTACCAGGGCGACCGGAAACTGGCCGAGACCCCCTTCCCCAGCCTCAACGTCGGCGACGTGGCACCGGAGAGGCTTCCGTACCGGCTGGTCGTCGACACCACCGGCGACCCGGCAGGCGGCCCCTACTCCTCCACCACCCACACCGAGTGGCGCTTCACCTCCGGCGCGGTCACCGAATCGCAGGCGATCCCCCTGGTCCAGCTGGACTACACGACGGACCTCGACCTTCAGGGCCGGGCGAAGCGCAAGACGGACATCGCCATCGAGCCCACGGTGGTCGGCGGATCCACCGCGAAGGACGCGGTCTCCTCGGTCCTGCTCGACGTCTCCTACGACGACGGAAAGACCTGGCACGCCCAGAAGCTGAAGGAGAAGAAGGGAACGTGGCAGGCGTCGCTGACCGCGCCCTCCGCAGCGGAGTACGTGTCGCTCCGGGTCACCGCCGCCGGGCAGCAGGGTGGCGGTGTCACTCAGACCATCACCCGGGCCTTCGGCCTCAAACCGTGAGGAAGGCGAGGTGAGGCTGAACTGAGGGGCCCGTCGGCCGGACCCGAGGGGAGGGGCTGAATGGCCCCTCCCCTCCCCCTCCCTCCCCGACACCGGAGGCCGGCGAAGCTGGACCGACCGCGAGAACGGCAGAGCCCTGCTGTCCGATCCGGCGGCTACGGGCCCCCGACCTGGTGCCGGGCCGGCACCTTCACCGCCCCGGTCACGGAAGGAGAAAGCCCGGCTCGCCGCGCAGCTGTGCCGTGTCCATCTGCGCCTTCTGCAGTCCTCCCGACCAGTCCCAGTTCACCGCCTGCCAGCGGGTGAACTGGTCCAGGACCCACATGCCGGACTGCCGTGAGCCGTTGCCGGAACGCCCGTTCCCGCCGAACGGCAGATGAGCCTCCGCGCCCGAGGTGGTGTTGTTGACGCTGACCATGCCGGAGCGTATGGCGCCGCTGAAGCGGAACGCGGTGGCGGCGTCCCGTGTGTAGATCGCGGAGGACAGACCGTAGCCGGGCAGCTCGGCGAGCTCGACCGCCTCGTCGAGGGTGCGGAAGGTGGTCACACCGACCAGCGGTCCGAAGGTCTCCTCCGTGAAGAGCCGGTCGTCGGGCAGGACTCCGTCGACGATCACCGGGTGGTAGTACAGGCCCCGGGAGGGGTCACCGCGGAAGCCGGACCGGGGAGCCGCGGCGGTGATCCGGCCGGTGGCGGTCGAACCGAGGACCCGGTGGGCGTCGCGGATCCAGCCCAGATGCTCCTCGTGGTTGCGGGCGAACCGGTCGTCCATCAGCGGGCCGTAGAGCACGTCACCGTCGGCCGGGTCACCGATCACCGCGTCCTGGGCGGCCTGTGAGAAGCGCTCCAGGAAGGCGTCGTGGACGTCCTCGTGGACGATCACCGTCCCGAGCGATGTGCAGCGCTGGCCGGCCGTGCCGAAGCCGGAGAACAGGGCACCGTGCACCGCCAGGTCGAGGTCGGCGTCGGCGCACACCACCATGGGGTTCTTGCCGCCCAACTCCAGGCAGGGCGACTGGAGATGGCGGCCGCACAGCTCGCCGATCCGGGTGCCGACCGCGCTCGAGCCGGTGAAGCCGACCTTCTGCACCCTGCCCGCCGCCAACGCCCGCTCCAGCCCGGCGAAGGTTTCCCGCCCGTCGGCCAGCACGAGATTCAGCACGCCCTGCGGCAGCCCGGCCTTCTCGCAGAGCGTGAACAGCGCGTGGGCGCTCGCGGAGGCGTATTCGGCCGGTTTCCAGACCACCGTGTTGCCGGTGAGCAGCGCCGGGACCAGGTACCAGGACGGGACGGCGACCGGGAAGTTGCCCGCGGTGATCACCAGCGCCGTGCCCAGCGGCCGGCGGTAGGTCGCCAGGTGCTTGTCCGGCATCTCGGAGGGCACCGTCTGGCCGTACAGGCGGCGCCCTTCCCCGAGGAAGAAGTCGCAGGTGTCGATGATCTCCTGGACCTCTCCGAGCGACTCCCGGTACGGTTTGCCGACCTCGCGGGTGACCAGGGCCGCCAGTGCCTCCTTGTTCTGTTCCACCAGGCGTCCGAGGGCGGCCACCACCCTGCCGCGCACCGGCGCCGGGACGGCGGCCCAGGCGGGCTGGGCCTCGTTGGCGGACGCGAACGCCGCGTCGAGGATCCGGGCGTCCGCCAGCTGGACGAAGGCCACCGTCCGGTCGGTGCGCGACGGGTCCACCGACGCGTACAGCCGCGGGTCGTGGCCGTGCGTGGACAGCGGCTTGCCGCCGACGACGGAGGTGATCTCGGGCGTTGTCACGTCCAGCATCCCTTCGGTGGTCCTCAATGGTTGTCCTGGGCCGGCGCTGACAGCGGGACGACCCGCTTGATCTTGCCGCTGGCGCGGTCCGGGAGCAGCGCGTCGACCCGTTCGCAGCCGACGCGGACGTCCCGCAGCCCCGCCTCGCCGGAGACCAGCTCGGTGACCCGGTCACGCACCCGGCGCTCCAGTACCGTCCACCGCGCGCCCTCGGCGGGTTCGCAGCGCACCAGCAGCCGGTCCGGCGCGATCTGGACGACCTGGTACTGCCGCAGCCCCTCCACGGCCAGCGTCCACAGGGGCAGTTCGGGCATCCGGGCGCGGCCGGTCCGCGTGCGGATCTCCAACGTCTGTGTGTCTCGGCCGAGGGGGAAGGTGAGTCGGGTGCGGGTGTCGTCGGCCCACGCGGCGACGTCGCCGATGCGGTAGCGCACCAGCGGGAGGGTGCGGCGGTAGAGGGTCGTGACCACCACGCGCCCCGGAACGCCGGGGGCGGTCACGGGGGTGCCGGCCGTGTCGAGCAGTTCGACATGGTGGAGGTCGTCGTAGAGCGACAGGCTGTCGTCGCAGGGGTCCTCCTGGTAGCCCAGGGGGCCGGTCTCCACGGTCGAGTAGCTGTTGTGCGGGGGGCGCCCCCAGTGCCGGGCTATGCCGGCGCGCTGTTCGGGTTGCAGCGCTTCGCCCACGCTGAGCAGGTGCGTGCCCGGCAGCGCGGTGCCGGCGGACGAGGCCAGTTCGCCCAGTGCGTGCAGCTGGTGGGGGCGGGTGAGGAGCACGTCGGGGCGGACGTCGTCCACGGTCTTCAGCAGTTGCTCGGGCTCGGCGAACACGTCGGCGAGCACGGTCTCCAGCGCTCCCCCCAGGTAGTACATCCAGGCGTTGCCGCCGTTGTGCCGGTCCAGCAGGCCGACGTAGAGCAGTGACCGGGCGTCGGGGCGCTCCGCCCGTACGGCGCGGTGCAGGAACGCCTCCACCGTCCGGCCGAAGTCCTCCACGGTGTAGACCACCGGCAGCGGCCGGCCGCTGCTGCCGGAGGAGGTGAAGACCAGGTGGTCGTCGTCGTAGCGGCTGCCGAGCCGGAACGGTGCCGCCGCGAAGGCCGCGGCGCTCGCGGCGGTCACCGGCAGCCCGTCGGCGAACGCGTCGAAGTGCCCGGCCAGGAACGTCTTGTCGAGCACGGGCGGTCCTTCGCCGGTGTGACTGTCCCACAGCCGGGCGTATCCGGGATTGGCGGTGCGCAGCCCCGCGGCCAGCGCTTCGGCGGCCGCGGCGTTGGCCGCGCGGCGGTCGGCCGGGCCGGCCGGCAGCGCGGCACGGTGGGCCCGTTGCCGCCGGAAGCCCTCCGCGATCCGCGGATCCTGCGTCGTCGGGGCCGGTGTCGGCGTGGGTGCGGCACTGCTCACGCTGTTCCCCTCTCCGTTCGCGTCTGCGCCCGCCGGACGCCGGTCGTGCTGCCCCGCGGCTCTCACCGGGGGCGCCGGTTCACCCGATGCCCAGGAGTGTCCGCGGCGGTTGCGGCAGGCCGACGGCCGTCAGCTCCGCGCGGGCGTGGGTGTCGATCCGGTCGACCCAGTCGGCCAGGGCCGGGCGCAGTTCCTCGGTTCCGGTCGCGGCGGCGTACACGGGCCGCAGTGAGCAGCCGTACTTGCGCTTGATGTAGTACGTGCTGCGGCCGAAGTTGACGATGCGGCGCCTGTTCTCGACGGCATAGCGCACCAGTTGGGAGTACAGGTAGTTGTACTGGCCGTACCGCGGGAGCGAGTCGTAGTCGAGTCCGATGCTCCAGGGCGCGAGCTCACCGCCGGCGTCCAGGGCGAGGCAGGCCAGGACGGGGCGCCCACCGCCGTACACGGTGAAGACCACCGCGGCCGGCCCGAGGCGGTCCATGACGGTGCGCAGGAACTGCTCGTCGAAGAAGAGGGGGCTTCCGTGGTGCTCGGCCGTGCTGCGGATCAGCGCGGCCATGGCGGTGGTGTCGGCGCCGCCGCGTTCGACCGTGCACACCGCTCCGGCCGCCTCACTGCGCTGCATCGACTTGCGGATGTTCTTGCGTTTGCTGCTGGGCAGCCAGTCCAGGTACTCCTCGAAGCTGTCCCAGCGGACGGGCAGCATGTTGGTGCAGGACAGCAGCCCGGTCGCCCAGCCGCGGTCCCGCAGCTCACCGAGGAGCGGGGCATCGCCCGGCACCAGCGGCAGGAGCACCGCCGGTGCCCGGCCCGGCAGTCCGATCACGTCGCCCATCGCGTCCAGCACCGCCGCCCGGTGGGCGGCGGTGCCCAGGATCTCGCTGCTCTGCGCGTACAGGCTGTGCCCGACGAGCAGGGCGGTTCCCGCGATGCCGGCGTCGACGTACCTGCTGCGGAACATCTCCAGCTTGGGGCACGACTCGGTGTGCAGCAGCGGCGCGACCGCATGCGGCAGCCCGTCCGGGCCGGTGACCACCGCGTGCCGGGGCGCCGCCCGCACCATGTCCGCGTCCTCGATGGCGGCGAGCCACTCGTGGCGGTGGAAGACGGACCCGCCATGGCGTTCGACGAGCGCGTTCCACGCCGCGGCCGGCACCTCACGGACGCTGTCCACAAACCGTACGTCGGGCATCGGTCTCCAACGGGCCGGGTCCGCCGCGAACGGCGGACCGTCTTGTCGGCGCTGTCGGTTCAGCCGCCGCTCACGGGGTGCTGCTGTCGAGTTCCGCGGGCGTCTCCACCCTGCCCCGCTCGGCGAGCCAGGTGGTCACCTTCGGGGCGAGGGCGATCACCGCGACCCCGAGCAGCACGCAGAGCACTCCCAGGGCCTGCAGCGCGGTGAGCTTCTCCCCGAGCACCAGCCACCCGGACACCAGGCTGACCACGGGGACGAGGAGGGAGAACGGAGCGGTGCGGGACGGCCCGACCTGCTGGATCAGGCGGTACCACAGGAAGTTGCCCAGACCGGTGGCCAGCAGCGCGATGTAGAGGATCGCTCCCGCGGTCTTCGCGGACATGTGGATCACGGCGTCGTTCTGGCCGTGCTCGAAGATGCCCGAGAGCAGCAGCATCGGGGGGATGACCGACACGGACTGCCACACCGTCATCCTCCAGGCGGACAGGCTTCCGGCCTTCTTGAGGACGATGTTCGACGTCGCCCAGCCGAGGGCACCGAGCAGCACCCACAGGACACCGCCGAGCGGGGCGTTGCCGCCCCCCGACAGCGCGATGGCCAGCAGTCCGCCGCCGCCGAGCAGCAGCCCGCACCACTGCGGGCCGGTGAACGATTCGTTCAGCACCATGCGGGCCAGGATGATGGTGAACAGTGCCTGAGCCTGGATGAGTGTCCCCGCCATGCCCGCGCCCACCCCGGCCTTGAGGCCGAGGAAGAGGCCGGAGAACTGCACCACTCCGTACAGCAGGCCCACGGCCACGATGTACCGCCAGGGCAGGCCGCCCCGCCGTGTGAAGGGCAGGAAGAACAGGGCGACGACTCCGTAGCGTAGTGCCACCAGCAGGAAGGGCGGCAGGCCCTGGACGGCCTCGTCCGCCACCACGAAGTTGAATCCCCAGATGAGCGGGACGAGGAGGGCCAGGCTCAGGTTGCGCAGACTCATGCGTGCTTGCTCTCTCACATGTCGGGGGCCGGGGAGGCGACGGAACGCCTCAGAGGACGGACGGATACAGGTCGGTGGAGATGTACTTCAGGCCGGTGTCGACCGCGGGGACCACGATGACGGGGTCGCCTCCGTGCTCCCCGGCCCACTGGAGCGCGGCGGCCACGTTCGCCCCGGTGGAGGTGCCGGCGAAGATGCCCTCCTCCAGCGCCAGCCGGCGGGCGAAGGCTCGGGCGTCGGCCTCGTCGACCGTCAGCGCGGCGTCGTAGAGCTCCCGCCTCAGCAGCGGCGGCACGAACCCGAGGGCGATGCCCTCGATGCCGTGGGTACCGGGCTCGCCGCCGGCGATGACGGCCGAGGTGGAGGGCTCGACGACGCCGACGAACGTCGACGGGTCGTGCCCCTTGAGCACGTGGGCCACGCCCATCACGCAGCCGGCGGTGCCCACGGAGGCGATGAAGGCGTCGATGCGGCCGTCCGTCTGTTCCAGGATCTCGCGCCCCATCGTGCGCTGGCCGACCGCGTTGTCCGGGTTGTTGAACTGGTCGGTCCAGTAGGTGTCGCCCTCCTCGGCGAGCTGCCGGGTGCGCTCGATGATCCGCGGCATCAGATCCGGGGTGATCTTGCCGCCGACGCTGGGCTCGATGACGACCTCGGCTCCGAGCGAGGTGATGGTGCGGATCTTCTCCTCGCTGAAGGCGTCGGAGGTCACGATCCGCAGCCGGTAGCCCTTGACCGCGCAGACGAACCCGAGTGAGGATCCGGTGCTGCCGCCGGTGTACTCCACGATGGTGGTCTTGCCCGGCTCGATGCGGCCGCGGCGCTCCGCCTCCTCGATCATGGCGAGCGCCATCCGGTCCTTGTAGCTGCCGGTGGGGTTGAAGTACTCCAGCTTCATCAGGACGGTCGCGCGCAGCCCTCGAGTGAGCCGGCGGAGCGGAACCAGCGGAGTGTTCCCGATGGACTGCAGCGCGGTGGGCAGGGCGGGGCGAACCGGGAGGGTGGTGTCGGTCATCTGGACTCCCTCATCGTGGTGTCGGCCGTGGGCGGCGGGTCTTGCCGGGATGTCGTCACATGAGCGCGCCCCGCGGGGTTCGGCGGGGAGGGTGCGCAGCCGCAGCGTCCCGTGGCTGCGCACCGGCACGGTTCAGTTCTCGTCGAGCCACACCCGGCGGAGCAGGCGCCTGCGGTCGCTGTAGCCCGTGCGGGAGTGGGTCATGCGGTGGTTGTCCCAGATCAGCAGCGACTGGGGCTCGTACCGGACGGCGACGTGGTGCTCGTCGAAGAACTCGACCCCGCGCTCGTGCACGGACTTCAGCAGCGTGTCGTCATCGATGCGCACGTTGTTGATGCTGAACCGGACGATCGGCGGCCGGCCCTCCCGCAGTTCCATGAAGGGGTGCAAGCCGGTGCGGCCGAGCTGCATGTCCTTCACACCGTCGCTGGAGAAGTAGGTGTGCCGCCGGCTCGTCAGGACGTCGCGTTCCTCGTCGGTGAGCGTCTCCACGAAGCCGTACATGTCGGCGAGGGTGGTGTGACCGCCCTCGTCCTCGTTCGGCACCAGGCACCACAGCGCCAGGTACTTGGGCGGCCTGCCCGGGTACTCGTAGCACTCGGTGTGCGGGAACAGGGGGTTGGTGTTGAGCGAGTGGTAGACGTTGGCGTACCGGTCCTTGGCCTCGATGGACCAGATCAGCTCGCCGTCGTACTGCGGCATGAGCGGGCCGATCTGCTGCAGGAAGCCGACGTGGTCGAAGCCCTCCGGGATGCCGTTGACATAGGCGTACCCGTTCGTGTCCAGCAGGCCGCGCAGGGCTTCGGCGGTGAGCAGGTCGTACGACAGATGGCTGCGGACCTCGTGCTGTGCGGTCGTCATCGGAAACTCCTACTGCTCGGCAATCCAGACCCGGCGCAGGTGGCGCTCAGGGTCGCTGAAGGCGTTACGGGAGTGCAGAATCCGGTGGTTGTCCCAGATCAACAGCGACCTGGGGGTGAAATCGATCTCCGCCTTGTTCTTCTCGAAGAACTCCTGCAGCCTGTGGCCGACGTCCTGGCAGAACGCGTCGGCGTCGGCGATGCACTGGCAGGTGAACCGCAGGATCGGTTCCCGCCCGGGACGCTCCTCGAGCACCGGATGCTCCGCCGACAGGCCCAGCTTCATCTGCTGCAGCCCGGCCGAGGAGACGTAGTGGTACGTGCGGTTGCGCAGCAGTTCCCGCTCTTCCTCGGCCAGCGTGTCCAGGAACGCCCGGCCGTCGGCCAACGTGGTCTGGCCGCCCGGATCGGAGTTGGGTACCAGGCACCAGAGCGCCAGGTACTTCGGCGGCGTCTCCTGCCACTCGTAGCACTCCGTGTGCGGTGTCAGCCGCTTGGTGTTGAGCGAGTGGTAGACGTCGTCGAAACCCGGTTCGGCCTTGATCGACCAGACCTTCTGGCCGTCGTACTGGGGCAGCAGGGGGCCCAGGAACTCGCCGAGGAACGCGGCATGGTCGAAGCCCTCGGGGATGCCGTCCACGTAGACGCTGCCGTGCTCGGACAGTTCGGCGGCGAGGCCGCCGGGATCAAGGCTGTCGAAGCCTATGCGTCGGGGCATGAAAGCGACCTGCGTCACTGCGTACCTCCGGATGAGTAACGACAAGGGGGTCAGGAGAGTTGTCCGACCGGAGCACGCAGCTCGGCCACCGCGGCACTGACGGCGTCCAGCCCGCGGTCGATCTCCTCCGCCGTCACGTTGAGCGCGGGACGAAAACGCAGTCCCCGCTCCCCGCACGGCAGCACCAGCACCTGGTGGCGCCGGTAGAGGTCCTCGATCAGCTGGTCCCGGCAGGCTGCGTGCGGCAGGTCGAACGCACACATCAGGCCGCGGCCCCTGACATTGCTCATCACGTCCGGGTGCTCGCCCGCGATCGCCCGCAGACCGGACACCAGCCTGGCGCCGGTCACGGCGGCGGAGAGGATGAGCTGTTCCTTCTCGATCACCTCGAAGATACGGGTGGCCCGCACCATGTCGGCCAGGTTGCCGCCCCACGTGGACGAGATCCGCGACGAGGTGCGGAAAACGTTGTCGGGTACCTCGTCCACACGCCGGCCGCCCATGACCCCGCAGACCTGGGTCCGCTTGCCGAAGGCCACCAGATCGGGCTGCAGGCCCAGTTGCTGGTAAGCCCAGGCCGAGCCGGTGAGTCCGCAGCCGGTCTGCACCTCGTCCACCACGAAGAGCGCGTCGTTGCGCCGGCACATCTCCTGCATGGCGGACAGGAACGCCGCACGCATGTGCCGGTCGCCTCCCTCCCCCTGGATCGGCTCGGCGATGAAGCACGCCACACGCCACCGCGGGTCGGCGAACGCGGCCTCGGCCTCCGCCAGCGCGGTCGCCTCGGCCTCGGCCAGCGCGGCGGAGGACCGGGCGTCCTGCGGGAACGTCACCGCCGGGGTGGTGATCCGCGGCCAGTCGAACTTGGGGAAGAGGTCCGTCTTGCGCGGGTCGGTGTTGGTGAGCGAGAGCGTGTACCCGCTGCGGCCGTGGAAGGCACCGGTGAGGTGCATGGCGACGAGGGGTGGCGAGTTGTCGCCCTCCTTGACCCCGAGCCGCTGCGCCTTCCAGTCGAAGGCGACCTTGAGTGCGTTCTCCACCGCCAGGGCCCCGCCGTCGATGAAGAACAGGTGCGGCAGGTCGGGGTCACCGAGCAGGCGGTAGAAAGCCTCGACGAACTGTGCGTACTGGACCGTGTAGATGTCCGCGTTGCTGGGCTTGTTGACCGCGGCGCGGCCCAGCCGCACGACGAATTCGTCGTCCCTGAGTCCCGGGTGATTCATCCCGAGAGGGGCGGTGGAAAAGAACGAGAAGAAGTCCAGGTACTTCGTGCCGGTCAAGCCGTCGAGCAAATAGCTTCCGCGACTGTCCTCGACGTCGAGAACCATGCTGTAACCGTCGAGGAGCATATGGCGACCGAGGGTCGATAAGGCATCGTCTGCATGCACAGGATCAACACTCCAAGCATCTCGGATGAACCGCGTCTTCCGTGAAGGAACACCCACTGGGCAAATGAATGCCCACAGGGATAGTGCGCTGTTCTCTGGTGCCTGCCCGCGAGTGGTACGACCTCGTCAAGTCCCGGCAGTCTAACGGACGTTGAGGCTGGCATGCAAGATCAACCGTGAATGAAAAAGCGCGGCGGCACGATGGGGAATCGGAACAGAACCGACCGGTTGTTGTATACATGCAGCGTGCACGAGTGTGCCCGCTTTCGCGGTGCGCGTTCGTTGTCCGAATTCATTCGGTGAGGTGGCCGGGTTACGGTGCCCGACAACACCGCCGACCGCCGGTCGGCAAAGGAAACACAGCCGTCTTCCGGACGACACATGAAACATGGCGCCGTCTTCATGCCGGCACAGGAAACACACCGCAGGGCTCCGCCCTCAGCCCTCAGGACGGGAGGCGCCCCGTGGACCCCGCACCGGCGGAGCCCACGAGCGCAGCGAGACGTTCGCTCGGGACGACGACGTACTGCCTCAGGGAAAGGTCGCGGAAGGTCACCGGCCCGCGAGGGCCCGGCACCCGGTCGATGTTGATACCGGTCTCGGGCAAGCGCAGCAGCTTGGAGCCGTCGAGGAGCCGGGTGGTGCAGTTGAAGAAGACCCCGGAGCCGGCGTAGGAGTTGATGAACTCCGCCGCGGCGGCCGGGTCCTCGGTCGCGACAGCCGCCGCGAGCCCGGAGGTCTCCTCGTTCGCGATCCGGGCCGCGTCCAGCGGTCCGGCCGCGGCGTCGATGGTCACGGTCCCCGAGCGGTCGAGGTCGAGGGACCACTCGTACCCGCGCTGGTGCGAGTGCGGGGGCAGCGAGGCCGCGATGCCCAGGCCGTCCAGGGTCTTGAGGACGCCGGGCAGCATCGACTCGTAGACGGACCGGTCGATGAGCAGGAGGTTGAGCCGGTTGCAGACCCCCAGGCGGTCGAGGCTTTCCGCGATGAGCTCGTGGACCACCTTCTCGTCCGCTGCCGCGCCCACGTACAGCACCCCACCGCCGTCGGCGTGCGCGAGCGTGCGGACACCGTGCCGGGCGGCCTCGCGACCGAGGTCGCGGGTGCTGTCGCCGCTGCCGCGGAGGATCACCAGCGGGATGAACTCGGGTGCGCGCACCAGCTCGTACGCCGCCGCGCGGTCCTCGCTGGGGACGAGCTGGATGGCCGCCGGATCCAGGCCGACCTTGTCGAGGGCCGGGGCGATCACCTGGTCCACCAGCGCGCGCCCGGAGCGCAGTGCGGCCGAACCGGTACGCAGCACGCCCGCGTTGCGCGACTTGAGGAACTGGGAGGCGATGTCCACGGTCACGTTCGGGCGCGCCTCGAAGTTCGCGCCGATGACACCGACCGGGCGGCGCCGCTCCATCAGGGTGAGACCGTCGGGGCGCTCTTCGACCACCCTGTCCAACGGCTCGTGCGGTACGTCCGCGAGGGCGAGCAGCTCCGTGGCCATGGTGCGCAGGCGCGGGGCATCGAGCCGGAGCCGGTCCTGGAGCGCCGGGGACATGCCGTTGGCCACGGCAGCGTCGAGGTCCTGCGCGTTCGCGGCGACGAGCGCCGGCTGGACCGACTCGATCCGGCGGGCCATTTCACGCAACGCCGCGTCGATGGTCGCGTCCGAGGCCCGGGCGAGCGCGGGGGACGCCTCCAGCGCCCCGGCAGCGCAGGCGCGCACCGCGGCGGCAGCGGGACCATGGTCATGATGGCTCGTCAACGCGGTCAGCCTCTCGCGCACGGACGGTCAGATTGCGTGGACCCACCGTAGCATCCGGGAGGGTCGCCGACGGCCGCGGCAGGCGGCCCTGCGACCTGTGTCCACATGGACAACGTCGCCCGGAAAACGGGGAGTTGGGCCGTCTCCCGTACCCGCGCAAGGACCCCGCGGGTGCAGATCGCGAGGTTGACGCGGTGCCCTTCCGGTCCCCTCGGCGAGAGCCCCGAATCCGGCACCGCCCAGGAAAGCTCGCTGATCACGGCTGATGCTTCCTGCGGCCGGCCGAGGCCTGCTGAGTGTCCGCGCCGGAGCTGACGTGCCGCTGGGTCTCCTGGGGGCCGTGCCAGTCCAGGCACATCACGGTGGCATCGTCTTCGAGCCGGCCGTCGGCGGCGTCCCGGACCGCGGACGTCAGCGTCAGCGCGGTCTCCCGCGGATGCAGGTCCCGGGTGCGCTCCAACAAGGCGGGCAGGTCGACCTTCTGCCCCTGATGTTCGAGCATGCCGTCGGTCAGCATGAGCAGACGGTCGCCGGGGCGCAGATCGAGGTCCTGAACCCGGTAGGCGTGCGGCACGTGCACGGACAGTCCGAAGGGATGGTCCACCTCGCAGGTGACCACCTCTGCGACCCCCTTGCGCACGCGCAGTGGCCAGGGGTGTCCGGCGTTGACGAGCTGGGCCCGACCGGTGTGGAGGTCGATCCGCAGGATCTGCCCGGTGGCGTGACCGTGGCCGTGGTCGCCCAGGGCCTGGTCGGCCCGACGGGCCTGCTCGGCCAGGTCGGCACCCGCACGGCGGGCACCGCGCAGGGCGCCCACCAGGACCGTGGCGGCCAGAGCGGCGCCGATGTCGTGACCCATGGGGTCGGTCACCGACAGGTGCAGGGTGTCCCGGTCGACGGTGTAGTCGAAGGTGTCGCCACTGAGATCTTCGGAGGGCTCCAGACTCCCGCACAGGGTGAACTGCGCGGCCTCGCACGACAGCGACGGGGGCAGCAGCTGATACTGGATCTCCGCTGCCAGGGTGGGGGGCCTGGTGCGTTTGCCCCAGGTGTAGAAATCGGTGAAACGCCCGTTGGCGATCACCACATAGGCCAGGACATGGGCGGCTTCCCCGACCGCGTGAAGGACATCGTCGCCGGAGGCGGTCGGCATGAGCAGTTCCAGCAGCCCGATGGCGTCCCCGCGGTTGGTGACCGGCACGATCACCCGCTGCCCCCGGCCCGTCACCTCCTGGTACAGCCGCTGGGTACGGATCACCTCCTCGTAGACGCTCCCGAACAGAGGGATCCGTTCCGCTTCCCGCTCGCCCCCCGCTGCCCCGGCGGTGGACAGCCGGGCCACCGCCTTCCCCGTCAGGTCCACGATGAGGAAGGAGACCTTCGTCGCCTGAAAGCGCCGCCGCAGGCTCTCCGCGACCACGTCGACGGCATCCGCCGGCGCCGCTGTCTCCGCCGCCGTCAGCAGCCGGGAAACTCCACTCTCGCCACCGGTCACGGCCGGCCCCTTCCACCACCCCTCTCACCAGCTTGGCCACCTCAGCGGTGAGCGTCAATCCGTGCCCGCTCACGGTAAAGATCGGCACAGTGACCTCCGCCGCTCCCATGGGCACCAACGGCAACAGAGCCGGCTCTACGCGGAAGCACTACGCGTACCGCTGCGAGGCGAGCAGGGCCGCTGCGGATGGTGACCCGTGGCCGTACCCCGGCCCAGGTGCGCGGCTGGGCACGGCGGGCACGGCCCACGGACCGCATCCCGCCGGTCACGACCTCGCGCAGCGCCCCTCCGTGTCCCGGTCGGCCGGCAACGGTGAGGACGCGGACCCGGCGGCGGGGTGAGTTCGCCGACAGCCGGCCAATACACCGCGAGTCGCTGTCGTCGAGGGCTCTACCGGACGAAGACCGCTTCGACGGCGACCGTGGTGCGGCCTCTGATCATCCCCATTCGGTTCCAGTCCATCCCGAACCGAGCACGGTCGATCCGCGTCTCGACTCTCAGGGTCACCGCATCGCGCGTCACCGTCGCCGACATCCTGTCCCAACTTGCGGTCAGCTCGCGAGGTGAGGCGGCGGCGTTCTTCCATTCGGCTGCGGCGGTATGAGACGTCGTCTTCGGGCTCCCGGGACGGGTGCCTCCGGCGGTCTCTTGCGTCCTCAGGTGATCAGCCGGTCTTGCCCCCGCTGGTACGAAGCTGCCGCAGCCGGGCGATGAGCAGCTGGATGACCGGAGTCCTGTCCCGGTGTTCGCGTTCGTACCGCAGTACTTTCTCCGCTCCGTCCCGGTCCAGCTCGCCCACCCGGTCCTCGACCGAGATCCGCGGCAGGTGCTTGTAGTCGGCTATCGGAAGGTCTTGCGTCACCGTCGCCGGAGCCATGTCATCAGGCAGATCCACCGAAGTCACTCCTCACTGTCTCCAACTCGGCTTCCCGCCGAACGGGGCACAAAACAGCCCGAGCGGCTTCATGGGTGCCAGGAGGCGGCCGGCCCATCTTCCGGTTGAGGAGCGGGCGGACGGCATGAGGTCGGCACTGCCCGGGGCACCCGCGCCGGCAGTCCTGGGCGGGCTCGCCGCTCCCGGGAACGTTAGGGACTTCGGTGGCCGGGCACGCGTGCCCCAGGGGCACGAGGCCCGTCCGGTAGGCGGCGGAAGGCGGCATGCATGGCGCGAGGCTCGGGGGCCCCAGCGGACCGCGGGCCGGCGCGGACGCTGTCGGGTCCGAGCGCATGCCGTGCAAGCACGCCGACGGTCCGCGTGGCGTTCCCGCGGTGAGCCCAGCGGGCCCCGTCCGCGGTTGCCGCGGCGGGACGGCCGGCTGCCGGCCGCCGCGGCGGTCAGGAAAGCCGGACAGACAGACCAGAAAGGGAAACCCCGTGTCGATCAAGGTCTCGGACTTCGTCCTGCAGCGCCTGCGGGAGTGGGATGTGGAGCATGTCTTCGCCTATCCCGGTGACGGCATCAACGGGCTGCTCGCCGCCTGGGGCCGGGCGGATAACAAGCCGGTCTTCGTGCAGGCCCGGCACGAGGAGATGGCCGCCTTCCAGGCGGTCGGGTACGCCAAGTTCTCCGGCCGGGTGGGCGTCTGCGCGGCCACGTCCGGGCCCGGGGCCATCCACTTGCTCAACGGGCTCTACGACGCGAAGCTCGACCACGTTCCCGTGGTGGCGATCGTGGGCCAGACCAACCGCAGCGCCATGGGCGGCTCCTACCAGCAGGAAGTCGACCTGCACAGCCTCTTCAAGGACGTCGCGTCCGACTTCGTCGAGACGGTGACCGTCCCCGAGCAGCTGCCCAATGTCATCGACCGGGCGATGCGCACGGCCCAGGCCAAGCGCACGGTCACCGCGGTGATCATCCCGGCGGACGTCCAGGAACTCGACTACTCCCCTCCGCAGCACGCGTTCAAGATGGTGCCGTCCAGCCTCGGCATGTCCTCCTCCGCCCCCGTGCCGGACGACGCCGACCTGGCGCGGGCCGCCGAGGTGCTCAACGCCGGCGAGAAGGTCGCCGTCCTCGTGGGCCAGGGCGCGCGCGGAGCGCGGGCCGAGGTGGAGCAGTTGGCCGACACTCTGGGTGCCGGCGTGGCCAAGGCGCTGCTCGGCAAGGACGCCCTGTCCGACGAGCTGCCCTACGTGACGGGTGCCATCGGCCTGCTCGGCACCCGGCCGAGCTATGAGCTGATGCGGGACTGCGACACCTTGCTGGTGATCGGCTCCAGCTTCCCGTACTCGCAGTTCCTGCCGGAGTTCGGGAAGGCCCGGGCGGTGCAGATCGACATCGACCCGTTCATGATCGGCCTGCGCTACCCCTTCGAGGTCAACCTCGTCGGCGATGCCCGGCGCACCCTCGCACGGCTGCTGCCGATGCTGGAACGCAAGGAGCACGGCGACTGGCGGAAGAAGATCGAGAAGGACACGGCACGCTGGTGGGAGGTCATGCAGCGGCGCGCCGCCGTCGCGGCCGATCCGATCAACCCCGAGTACGTCGTGCACGCCCTGGACAGCCTGCTGCCGGACGACGTGATCCTGGCCGCCGACTCCGGCTCCGCGGCCAACTGGTACGCCCGCCACCTGCGGATGCGCGGCTCCATGCGCGGTTCCCTGTCCGGCACGCTGGCCACCATGGGGCCGGGCGTCCCGTATGTGATCGGCGCCAAGTTCGCCCAGCCGGACCGGCCCGCGATCGCCCTCGTCGGGGACGGCGCGATGCAGATGAACGGAATGGCCGAACTGATCACGGCAGCCAAGTACCACGAGGGATGGTCCGACCCGCGCATGGTCGTGGCCGTCCTCAACAACGGCGATCTCAACCAGGTCACCTGGGAGATGCGCGCCATGTCCGGCGCTCCGCAATTCCTGCCCTCCCAGTCCCTGCCGGACGTGGCCTACGCGGACTTCGCCCGCTCCATCGGGCTGGACGGCATCCGCGTGGAGAAGCCCGGCGACGTCGAGGGCGCCTGGCGGCAGGCACTGGCAGCGGACCGTCCGTTCGTCCTGGACTTCCGCACCGACCCCGCGGTGCCCCCGATCCCGCCGCACGCCACGCTGGACCAGATCGAGGCCGCGGCCGCTTCCGTCCTGAAGGGCGACTCCGACCGCACCGCCATGGTCCGGCAGGGCTTCAAGGCGAAGGTGCAGGAAATGCTCCCCGGCCACAAGCACCGGGAGCAGGACGAGCACGCGGACCGCGAAGGACGATGACCCCTTCCGTCGAGGTGCGCACTGTCGCGATCCCCGCCCACCACCGCGTTCGGGGGTGACGGCACTCCGGGCCGATAGCGGCGACGTCGGCCGTGGCGCACCACGCCCCGCATGGCCGCGCCCGGAGATACGGACAGGATGTCCCTGCGCCCCCTCGTTCAGCCGCGCGCCTCCGCCACCTCGTTCAGCCGCGCGCCTCCGCCACCTCGTCGACGCCCCGCCGGTCGAGTGCCGCCCGGACCAGTGCCGCCGCGAAGGCCGCGTGAGCCTCCCGGGGCACCAGTTCGGCCAGTGCCTCAGGCTGCTGGGGCAGGCCCAGTCCCCGCGCGCCGTCGATCGCCTTGCCGTCGAGCAGGGGACCCACCTCCGGCCATACGGACTGCACCTCGCGGAGGCAGATGTCGACCCCGACCGGGCCGAACTGCGGGATCCGGCGCAGGGCGCGGCGCAACTCGTCCGGGTCCCTGCCCGCCTCGTCCCGCAAGCGGCGCAGGTCTCCGCCGTAGCGGTCGAGTAGCCGTTGCGCGCCCTTGCCGACCCTTGCCGCGGTTGGTTCGTAGCGGCGGTAGTGGCCCTTGCCGAGCGCGTCCACCCGCTGCTGCCAGGTCGCCTCGTGCCTCCGGCGATAGTCCCGCATACCGGCCGCGAAGCGTTCGCGCGGCCGCGGTGGCAACCGAGGCCTTGGTCCTGGCGCTGAGGCAGACCGCCGCGAGAGCCTGACAGAGCGGCTGCGAGGTGATCTGTCGTGATGCCCGTGTCCTGGGCGTAGGTGGCCCCCGTGTATGGCCCTCGGCCTGGAAATGAGCCCCGACCGTTGCACGGTCCTTCGCCATGTACGGTGCAAACGCGCTCGCCAGAGCGTGCCCCTGGGCTTCCCTCCTGATGCATGCTTCACCTGTCTGTGCAGGCCAGTGGCAGTGCGCCTTGCAGGGTGGCGAAGACCGTTCACGGGTTCACTCGCCTTCCGGAAACACCTCGGCCTCCACCGGAGGGTCATTTCCGGGCTCCGACGGCCACACCCGGGCGGAGCACCACCTCAGCGCCGGAAGGGAAATGTCTTCCAGCACCTCGCCCTGACGGCAAGAGGCCCTGCCCCGCCTGGGGGTAGGGCCTCTTCGTCCCCGCCTCGATTCGGGATACTCCGGACGCTCGTGTGAGCGGCGCCTGGTGACGGCACCTGTCGCGCGGTCCCCGGCGCGATCAGGTAATCAGGAACGGTGAGCAAGGACGCGACCGACCCCTTCGTGCATGTCCGGGGCGCCAGTGAGAACAACCTGCGGAACATCGATGTCGACGTTCCGCGGGACGCGATGGTCGCCTTCACCGGCGTCTCCGGTTCGGGCAAGTCCTCGCTCGCGTTCGGCACGCTCTACGCGGAGGCCCAGCGACGCTACTTCGAGTCCGTAGCACCGTACGCCCGAAGGCTGTTGCAACAGGTCGGCGCACCGCACGTGCAGGAGATCACCGGACTGCCACCCGCCGTGGCCCTGCAGCAGCGACGCGGGTCCCCCAGCTCGCGTTCGACGGTCGGCACCATCACCACGCTGTCCAATCTGCTGCGCATGCTGTACTCCCGCGCCGGCACCTATCCGCCCCGGGCCGCACGGCTGGAAGCCGAGTCCTTCTCGCCCAACACCGCGGCCGGCGCCTGCCCGGAGTGCCACGGACTGGGCGTCGTGCACGATGTCGCCGAGGACCTGCTCGTCCCGGACCCCTCGCTGAGCATCCGCGAGGGGGCGATCGCCGCCTGGCCGGGCGCCTGGCAGGGCGCCAACCTGCGCAGTGTCGTGAGCGGCCTGGGAATCGACATCGACCGGCCGTGGCGCAAGCTCAGGAAGAAGGAACGGGACTGGCTGCTGTACACGGACGAGCAGCCCTCCGTGTACATCGAGCCGGAGGAGGACCGCGTCGACTACGGCTACCAGGGCAAGTTCTGGAGCGCCCGCAAGCACGTCATGCACGTCCTCGCCGACTCCAAGAGCGAGAAGATGCGCGAACGGGCGCTCCGATTCGTCAGAAGTGTGCCCTGCCCCGCGTGTCACGGCAGCGGACTGCGGCCCGAGGCGCTCGCCGTGACCTTCGCCGGACGTTCCATCGCCGAGATCAACGCGATACCGCTCACCGAGGTCGTGGCGCTGCTGCGGCCCGTCGCGGGGCGGTCCAAGGCCGACGCCACCACGTCGACCGCCCGATCCGGGGAGACGACCGAGGTCGCGGTCAGAATCTGCGGCGATCTGGTGGCGCGGGTCGACGTACTGCTCGACCTGGGCCTCGGATATCTCAGCCTCGGGCGCCGCTCGACGACCCTGTCGCCCGGCGAGGCGCAGCGCTTGCGGATCGCCACCCAGCTGCGCTCGGGGCTGTTCGGCGTCGTCTACGTCCTCGACGAACCCTCCGCGGGCCTGCACCCGGCTGACGCGGAACCGCTCCTGGACGTGCTGGACGGCCTCAAGGCGGCGGGCAACTCGCTGTTCGTCGTGGAGCACGACATGGACGTCGTACGGCGGGCGGACTGGGTGGTCGACATCGGCCCCGCCGCGGGCGAGGGCGGCGGACGCGTGCTGTACAGCGGTCCGGTCGCCGGTCTTGAACGGGTCGTGGAGTCGGCCACGAGCCGGTACCTGTTCGGGCGGGCCCTGCCGCTCGAACATCGTCCGCGCGCACCGCACGGCTGGCTGCACCTGCGTGGCGTCTCCCGCCACAATCTGCACGACGTGTCCGTCGACGTACCGCTCTGCGTGCTGACGGCGGTGACGGGCGTCTCCGGTTCCGGAAAATCGACGCTGGTGACGCAGGTGCTCGCCGAGGTCGTCCGCGGCCACCTCGGACTCGTACCCGAGGATCCCGACGAGGCGCAGTTGGAGGTCGACGTCCAGGACGCGTCGGGGGTCGAGTCGTTCGACCGGCTGGTCCGGGTCGACCAGCGGCCCATCGGCCGAACTCCCCGGTCCAACCTGGCCACGTACACGGGGATGTTCGACGCGGTGCGCAAGCTGTACGCGGCGACGGACGAGGCCAAGGCGCGCGGCTACTCGGCCGGTCGGTTCTCCTTCAACGTGCCCGAGGGGCGGTGCGAGACCTGCCAGGGCGAAGGATTCGTCGCGGTGGAACTGCTCTTCCTGCCCGGGACCTACGCGCCGTGCCCGACCTGCCAGGGCGCCCGGTACAACGCCGCAACGCTGGAAGTCACCTACCGGGGCAAGAACATCGCGGAAGTGCTGGCGCTGTCCGTCGACGCCGCCGCCGATTTCCTGTCCGCCGTCCCGGCCGCCTTCCGCAGTCTCGAGACGTTGCGCGAGGTGGGACTGGGGTACCTGCGACTGGGCCAGCCCGCGACGGAACTCAGCGGTGGTGAGGCGCAACGCATCAAACTGGCCACCGAACTGCAGCGGGCCCGCCCCGGGCACGCGCTCTACCTGCTCGACGAGCCGACGGTGGGACTGCACCCCTCGGACATTGCCCTGCTGCTGCGACAGCTGCACCGCCTCGTCGACGCCGGCAACACGGTCGTCCTCGTCGAGCACGACCTGGACACGATCGCCACCGCCGACTGGGTCATCGACCTCGGGCCGGGCGGCGGCGACGCGGGCGGGAAGGTGGTCGCGGAGGGCCCGCCGGCCAAGGTGGCGAGGGCCCGCCGCAGCGCCACCGCGCCCTATCTCGCGGCCCGGCTCGCGCGCTCGGACAACGGCGCGAGGGGCTGAGCACCGGCCGGCCGGGGTCGGGCCCCCCACACAGAGTCGACCCGTGGTACGTCGGGCCGAGAGCTGGTACAGCACCTGGCGAATGCCACGGCGTCGCCGCCGGGGACGGTGTGCGGCCCTACCCTGTCGGCGACGTCCAGGGTGCTCACGCCCCAGTAACGGAGCTTCTCCTCCCCCATCAGGTCGGTGAATCCCGCACGGGTCTCCCGGAGTGGCCACCGTCCCCGCCAGTGCCGTTCCGCACAGAGCCGCCACAGGCTGCCCTCGCAGGCGGCGAAGGCACCTTCCCGGTCAACCGCGAGGTGGGCGACGGGGCGTTCACGGCGGCCGGCGTCGTGCGCCGGGTGGCACTGGAAGTGCCCGACATCGACATGGGGCCGCACTGGTCCGGCGGTGTGGGCATCGCCTTCCTGCGGCACTGCGGGCGCTGCTCAACCTGGTCGACCTCCACATCATCGCCTTGTTACGCCCGGGCCGCGGCCCGGGCGTAACACCGTGCAGCCTCCAACGCGCGAACGGCCGTACGGCTGGCCGGGCCTTGCTCCGCACTTCATGCTGCCCTGCCGGGGGAATAGGGAGTGCCCTTTTCGGCCTGGGGTGCGGAGGCGCTCACCAGGGGGCTGTGGAAATCTCGACCGCGTAACGAGCCGATGGCGGCGCGGCCGGGAGTGAGCGACCCGTACGGTCCTCGGTGAGGAGACGAGAGGCATGCCCGTGATGGGTGCGTCGACCTTCGCCGGATTCTTCAGCGCCGCCGCGGACCTCGACCTGGACAGGAACGATCTGAAGCGGTGCGGCGACTTCGTCGAGGCTGGCCCCGGCGGATGTCCCTGCCGCTCGCGTCGCACAACCAGCGACTCGTGAAGGGAGCAATACCATGACACAGGAACTCCGGGGGATGCGGGTCGGGATTCTGGCCACCGACGGCGTCGAACGCGTCGAACTCGACCAGCCGCGCGGTGCGCTGCACGGCGCAGGGGCGAGGACCGAGATTGTCTCGCTCCACCCCGGCGAGATCCAGGCCCGCCAGTTCGACCTCAACGCGGCCGGAACCTTCCCTGTGGACCGCCTGGTCACCGACGCCTCCGTCGACGACTACCACGCCCTCCTCCTGCCCGGCGGCACCATGAACCCTGACCAACTGCGGATGGACCGCCACGCGGTGCAGTTCGTCAAGGACTTCATGGCCAGCGGGAAACCGGTCGCATCGATCTGCCACGGCCCATGGATCCTGGCGGAAGCCGACGCGGTGCGCGGCCGCCGCCTGACGTCCTGGCCCAGCATCCGCACCGACCTGCGCAACGCCGGCGCGGAGGTCGTCGCCGACCAGGAAGTGGTCGTCGACGGCCAGCTGGTCACCAGCCGCAGCCCGGCTGACCTGCCCGCCTTCTGCGCGGCCATCGTGGAGCAGTTCGCCCGAGTGCACCACCCGATGCCTGGCTGACCGGAGACCTGGTCGCAACCAGCGGGATCAGGCGGTGCCCCAGTAGGGGTGGGCCTGCCGGGCCCGCTCCACTCCCCACGGGCCATCAGGATGACCTCAGGTCGCCGGCAGGCCGGCGGTGTGCTGAACGGCCACTGTCGCAAGGTCGTCGCCCAGCGTCTTGCCGGTGTGGCTGTCCAGGTCCTGGTTGACCTGCTGCAGCAGGGTACGGGGACACTCCCAGGTCCACGTGGCGGCCCGGTCGAGGACCGGGTAGAAGCACCCGGTGGTGTTTTGGGCTTCGATGAGGCCGTCGGTGTAGAGCAACAGGGTGTCGCCCGCACCGAACGCAAAGGTGTCCATGTCGTAGTCGTCCGGCCTTGTCCCCGACAGTCCCAACGGCGGTGCGGGCCGGGAGGCGTGCAGGACGGTGACCCGGCCGTCGCGCCTCACCAGCGGGCCCGGGTGGCCGCAGCTGATGACCCGCAGGACACGGTCTTCGTCGGGGATCTCGACCAGGAGGGCGGTGACGAACCGCTCGCAGCCCAGCCCCCGGGTCGCTGTCGGCCACCTGGGTCAGGTGCCTGCGGATGCTGCCTTCCAGGGCGGCAGCCAGTTCGGGAAGGGAGCCGCGCCGGTGGGCGGCCTCCCGAAAGGCGCCCAGCAGCGCGGCGGCGTCCTCGATCGCCGACAGGCCCTTTCCCCGGCGCTCACGATGAGGAGTGCCACCATCACCAACGTGGCGAAGTGGATGAGCAGCGGGTGCGAGTGCAGCAGGCCGTCGGCCTGGTCGACGGCGATCGCCACGGCGCTGACGGCCAGGGTGACGCCGGCCGCGAACCGCCCGCCGCGGGCCTGGGCCCGATGAGCCGATCTCGCCAGCTCCGCCGCGGCTTCCGCATCGAACCCGATGGCGGCCTGTGCCCGGTGCACGGCCTGCCGCTGCACGGGCGACGCCGCGCGGTGGACAGCCGAGCGCACCAACGGGTGGCGGAACACCACCTGGTGCCGATGGACGGCAAGCCCTCGTCCTCGGCCGCGAGCGCCGCCGAGGACGTGATCCGCAGACGTGCGGCGGCCCGCCACAGCAGTGCGGCGTCGCCCAGGGGCTCCGCCGCGACCAGCAGAAGGAGGAGCCGGGTGGCAGGCGGAAGTGCGAGGACCCGATCACGGAAGCTGTCCTCGATCCGCCCGGGCAATGTCGCGGTACCCGGCGGACCGATGCCCCCCGCGAAGGCGACGGCCGGTACCGTCCGGGACAATTCGAGCAGTGCCAGCGGATTACCGCGGGCCTCGACCGCGATCCGCTCCGCCACCGCCTCGTCCAACGGCGCGTGCGGAGCCGATCCCAGCAATGCGCGCGCGTCACCCGGGCCGAGTCCGCTCACCACCACCTCCGGCAGTCCGCGAAACCCGTCGTCGGTGCGGCGAGTGGCGAAGGCGATGCCGAGGGGATCCGCACCGATACGGCGCGCCACGAACCCCAGCACCTCGGCCGAACCGGGGTCGAGCCACTGGGCGTCGTCGATCACGCAGATCAGCGCTCGGCGGGCCGCCGCCCGCGAGAGCAAGCCGAGGACGGCCAGCCCCAGCGTCAAAGGCTCCGGCGGCGCCCCGCCCCGCAGACCGAACGTCACCGCCAGCGCGTCCTGCTGCGGTGCGGGCAACCGCTCCCGTACGGAGAGCAGCGGCGAGCACACCTGCTGCAGCACGGCGAAGGGCAGGTCCGTCTCCGCCTCGACACCGCCGCTCTGCACCACCTGGAAGTTGCCCGCCGTCGCCACCGCCTGCTCGAGCAACGCGGACTTGCCGATGCCAGGCTCTCCGCGGACCACGAGCGCACCGGCCCCGGCCCGACCGGACCGCGTTCTTCCAGCGGTCCAACAACGCACGTTCGGCGTGCCGAAGTCCGCGGCTCGTGGTCCGGTGGTCAGACGGCCGCAGTGGCGTCGCCTGCCGGGAAGCGGCCGCCCTGGGTGCGAGCGGTCGTCCTGAACCTGCCCGGCGGCTGAGAGCGTGCACGGCGGAAGGCCCGGCTGAAGGCGTAGCCGGAGGAGTAGCCGACCGCGGCGGCGATCGCGTCGAGGCTGTCGTCGGTGTCGCGCAGGCGCCGGGCGGCGAGGTCCATGCGCCAGCGGGTGAGGTACGCGCCGGGCGATTCGCCGGTCGTGGCGGCGAAGCGGCGGTCCAGAGTGGCGCGCGAGACCCCGACCTCACGGGCGAGGGCGGCGGTGGTCCACGCTCTGGCGGGTTCCTCGTGGAGCCTGGTCACGGCGGCCGCCACCACCGGGTCGTCAAGGGCCCCGAGCCAGGAGGGTGCGGAGGTGCCCCCGGAGGCGAGCCAGGCCCGCAGCACGTGGACGAGCAGTACGTCCACCAGCCGGTCGAGGACCACACCGGTTGCCGCTCGCGGGGCGGCGAGTTCTCGACCCAGCAGGCGCACGGTGTCCTGGGCCAGGCCGTCCGGGTCGTCGCCCGCACGCAGGTGGACCACCGCGGGCAGCAGCGCGAGCACCTGCGTCGAGACGGTCCGGTCGTGATCGTAATCGGCGCACAGGATGCGGGAGCGCGGCGGTCCGGTGCCGATCGAAACGGTTCCGGATCCGGTGATGTGCCAGTCGTCGAACGTGCGGGGCCCCGTGCGGGCCACCGCCGCCGGGTCGCTGCCGAGCGCGTGCTCGGCCCCACCGGGCATGAGGACGACGTCGCCCGGCATCAACTGGAGGGGCGGGCCGTCGGGCAGGCCCACCCAGACCGTCCCCGCGGTGACCGCGTGAAGCGATGCGCGCGGCGTGGCGGACGACCACCACCAGCCCCAGTCCTCACCGGCCTCGATGCGCGCGCCGACGGCTCCGCGCACGTCCGACAGGGCCAGTACCTCGGCGAGCAGATCCATACAGACAGGCTACCCGGCGGACGGTCTGGTCTGAGACAAAGGGGTATGCAATTGCGTCGTGGAGCCATCGAACCACTCACCGCCCGCGCCATACGGTCAACCCATGAAGATTTCCGGAAGTACCGTACTGATCACCGGGGCCTCCCGTGGGCTCGGCCGTCACTTCGCCGAGCAGCTCCTCGCGCGCGGCGCCAAGGTGTACGCGACCGCACGCGACCCCGAGCGCGTGGACATCGCGGGCGCCGAGCGCCTGCGCCTCGACCTCCTCGACCCCGCCTCCGTGACCGCTGCGGCCGCGGCCGCGTCGGACGTCACGCTGCTGATCAACAACGCGGCCATCAGCCTCTACCAGAACCTCGTCACCGGTGACCTGGACAAGATCCGTCGCGAACTGGACACCTCCTTCTACGGCACCCTCTCGGTCGTGCGTGCCTTCGCGCCGGTGCTCGCCGCGAACGGCGGAGGCGCGATCCTGAACGTGCTCTCGCGCCTGTCGTGGCTCTCCTATCCCGGGGCCAACTCCTACGCGGTCGCCAAGGCGGCCGCGTGGAGCCTGACCAACGGTGTCCGCCTGGAGCTGGCGGAACAGGGCACCCAGGTCACCGGCCTGCTGATGAGTTCGACCGACACGGACATGATGAGCGGTTGGGACGTTCCGAAGAACGACCCCGCCGACGTCGTGCGCCAGGCCCTGGACGGACTCGAGGCCGGCGTGCTGGAAGTCCTCGCGGACGAGGACACCCGCTTGGCGAAGGCGGCGCTGAGCGCCGACCCGAGCGAGACCTACGGCGAACTTCTCGCACCGTGAGCAACCCCCCTCGCCCCGCGGGCGGGTAGGCCCTGTCACAGCCGGAGGCGGTGACGCGTCGCCGCCGGGCCGCCTCCGGCGCCGTCCGTGGTCCGTACGCCTGGATCACCGGAAAGACTCCCAGGCTTTCTCCGCATTCCTTCCGCCAGAGGACACACCGCCGGTTGTGTCCGGGCTTGCGCACCGCGGTCGCGCCGAGGAAGCGCACATTATCGGAACACACCGCAGGAAAAGCGGAAGAGGGGCAATGTCAGCTGCTGGTGGACCATCAGAACTCCCAACGCGGCACATACGCCGGAAATCCCCCGTACCGGTGGGTGAGCACACGGTGCGGTCGGAATCACAGCTCACGAGGGGTCATTGACGGCTGGTCAGCAGCGGACGAACCCAGTGAGCGGATTGTCATTCGGCCGTGATCTTGGTTTAACCGGGTGAGGGTTGAGTAGGACAGATATTCGTAACCTTCACCTCATGGGAGGAGACTCGTGGCCACGAGCGCGAGCCTTCGAAGACGACGCCGATTCACCGCGGCGTCGATAGTCACCATATTCGCCACCATATGCGCTGGCTTGGGGACCGCCGGGCCGGCCACAGCACAGCCCGCCAGTTCCCTGCCGGACCTGAGGCTGGGTCAGTACGACCACTCCCGGCCCACCCTCACCGGTGGTGGCGCACTGCACTCCCCCGCACAGCCCAAGGCCGTCAACGGGCAGTACGTCGTACGGCTGCGGGAGGCGCCCGTCACTTCGTACGCCGGCGGCGTCAAGGGCCTTGCGGCGACCAGGCCCGCGAACGGGCAGGAACTGCAGCCGCATTCGGTTGCGGCGGACAGGTACCGGCAGCACCTGGGCCAAGCGCAGCGGGACGTACTCGCCGACTTCGGTGTCCGGGCGCAGCAGACCTACACGACCGCCTTCAACGGCTTCGCCGCGAAGCTGAGTGACGCTCAGGCCGCGAAGCTGGCCAGGGACACCCGCGTTGCGGCCGTGACGCCGGCCCGTCTCGTCAAGGCCGACGCCGCGACCACAACCGCGCCGGAAGGGCAGGGTGCCGGACAGGCGGCGGCGAAGCCGGCAGCGGCGCAGAAGGCAGCGCAGACCAAGCCGGTCCACGGCTCCGACGTTGTCATCGGGGTGATCGACACCGGGATCTGGCCGGAGAGCGCTTCCTTCGCCGCCACGATGCCGCGCCCGGCAGGCTGGCACGGCACGTGCCAGACCGACGAGAACTTCCCCGCGACCGCCTGCAACGGCAAGATCGTCGGAGCCCGGTACTTCGCCGACGGCTGGCTCAGCGCCTACGGTTCGCTCCCCGAGGGTGAGGTCCTGTCCGCGCGCGACATGAACGGACACGGCACCCACACCGCGTCGACCGCGGCCGGCCTGCCCGTCAAGCACGCGATGGTGCTCGGGCACGACTACGGGGCGATCTCCGGGGTGGCGCCCGACGCGCGGATCGCCGTCTACAAGGCACTGTGGGGCGGCTCGGGTACGGACGCCGACATCGTCGCGGCGATCGACGCGGCGGTGGCCGACGGTGTCCAGGTGATCAACTACTCGATCGGCTCGTCGATGGGCGACTACCAGCCGAACAGCCCGATCGGGGACGCCTTCCTCAACGCGTACCTCGCCGGCGTCTTCGTCGCGGCCTCGGCGGGCAACGACGGCATGTCCGGAATGATCAGCAACGCCGAGCCGTGGGTGACCACGGTGGGCGCGACCGTTGAGCGGTCCCACGAGGCGACCGTCCGCCTCGGCGACGGCTCCCGCATCGTCGGCACGTCGATGGACCGGCTGCCGTCGGACCGCCGCACGCCGATCGTCTTCGCCGACCAGGCCGGATCGCTCGACGACGGCGCACAGTTCTGCTGGCCCGGGAGCCTCGACCCCGCCAAGGTCAAGGGCAAGATCGTCGCCTGCGACTTCATCGACTCGGTGGCCGCGGTCGCCGCGGTGAAGGACGCCGGTGGTGTCGGAGTGGTGCTCTTCCAGTCGACCGGCAACGTGCGGCTGAACGTCATCTACGACTTCCCGACCGTCTACCTGTGGAGCGACGAGCAGGCGGGCAAGCTCTTCAACTACCTGTGGGCGCACCGTAGCGACGGAACCGCGTCGCTGGTGACGGGCGGCGACGGCAGCAGCCTCGTGGGGCTGCCGAGCGTGGCCGGCCTCTCGTCCTACGGGCCCGACCAGGTGCACACCGGACTGCAGAAGCCCGACCTGGTCGCGGACGGGATCGACGTGGTGGCGGCAGTTTCGCCCGTCTCCGGCGGACGGCTGTTCGACGCGTATTCGGGCACGTCCATGGCGGCCCCCCACGTGGCCGGCATGGCCGCGGTGCTGCGTGCCCGGCACGCGAAGTGGTCGCCCGGCGCGACCGCGTCGGCGCTGCGTACCAGCGCCACCGACACCCGGGGCACGACCAGTCCGCTGCGCCAGGGCTCCGGTCTGCCCCGCCCGGCGTCCGCCGACGACCCCGGACTGGTGATCGAGCCCTCCGCCGCCGAGCTCAAGGCCTTCGCGGCCGCGGCGAACCCGGACGGCAAGGAGATCAACCTCCCGTCGATCGCGCTGCGCGAGTACGACGGGACGAAGCCGGTCCGGCTCGTGCGGCGACTGACCAACGTCGGCACGCGCACCGAGACGTACACGGCGCGCGTCGACGGGCTCACCGGGATGAAGGTGACGGTCACCCCGCGCACGTTCTCGGTGAAGCCCGGCGCCACCAAGACGGTGACCATCACGCTCGAGCGCGGCACCGCCACCTGGGACCGCTACGCCACCGGCTCGCTCACCTTCAGCAGCGCCAAGCACCGGGTGCGGCTGACCGTCGCGGGGCGGCCGTGGGGTTTCACACCGCGGCCGTACGACGACACGGGCATAGAGTTCGGTCGCACCGGTGGGCAGGGCCAGGGGTTCCTCGAGCCCGGCTTCACCGGACCGCTCGCCGGGCGCACCACCGGGTACACGCCGGTGGCCTGGAAGGACAAGAAGCTCACGACCTCCGTCAGCGGGGGTGTCTTCTCCCCCGGCGGGGTGGGCACACAGGCTACGAAGATCGTGGTGCCGCGTGGCACGGCGGGACTGATCGTGCAGACCGCCTCGGACGACCCCGACACGAACCTCGACCTCTACCTCTACAAGGACGGCAAACGGGTCGATCGGAGCTGGGCATCCTGGCACAGCAATGAGCGCAGTGTCCGGTTCTTCCCGGAACCGGGCGTCTACACCGCCTATGTGCACGCCCAGACGGCGGCCTCCTCGGACGTCCCCTACCAGCTCGGGGTGACCGTCGTCCCCGAGCAGGCTGACCGGCACAACGCCACGTTGACAACGCCGGCGAGTGTGCAGCGCGGCGGAAGCGCTCAGGTGACACTGAACCCGGTGGGCCCGCAGCCCGACGTCGAGCAGTGGGCGTACACCGAATTCCGCACCGGCCGAACCACGGTACCCGGCCTGCTGATCAGCTCCCGCTGAGCCGCCGGACCAGTCGGCTGATCCGGTCCCGCTGAGCCGGAGGCCGGCCTCCCCGAAGGAGGCCGGCCTCCACAGCGGGGCCGGGGCAGACTCCTCGGGTTCTCACTGCCGCGCCGGCCGGTCCGCGATCACGGCTTCCGGGTGGCCCGGTACACGAAGGCGGGCGGAAGGTTCGGCCACACCACCGTCGAGCGCTCCAACCGGTCGAAACGGCGGGCCAGTTCGGCGGCGAAGTGCCGTGCCGGCGGAGTCCGGGCCGCGTGCAGATACGCGAAGGTGGTGAACCGCCCGGCGGGTGCGAGGACTTCGGTCACGGCGTCCAGGATGTGCCCGCGGCGTTCCCGCGGCATGACCGTCCACGGCAGCCCGGACACCACCGCATCGACCGGCTCGCCCACCGCGGTGGCCAGCTCGGCCGCCGATCCGCGTACCACCGTCAGCCGCGCGTCCCGCCGGCTTGCCGCCAGCCGTGCCGCGAGCGCCGGGTTGAGCTCGACCGCGACGAGGCGTGCGCCGGGCGCGAGCCGGGCGAGGATCGCATCGGTGAACACCCCCGTCCCCGGGCCGAGCTCCACGACGAGCCCGGCCCTCTCCAGACCGATGTCCTCGGTCATCGCACACGCCAGCCGCCGGGAACTGGCGGCTACCGCGCCGGTCGTGAGGGGCCGTCTGAGGAACTCGCTGGTGATCGACATGGCGGCCATGCTGGAAGCGCCCCGAGGAGCCGCACATCGTGTTCCCGGCCGGTGCGTGTACGACCACGGGAGGACCCCAAGGCGCCCCGCAGGACGATGTGAGGCGGCGGGCCCCGACCGTAGCGTGAGGCGGTGCACTGGCTGATCGAGACCCTGCCCCGCCTGCGCCGCGGCCACCCGTGGCTGGCGGACCTGCTGCTGGTCGTGCTGGTGGCCATGCCCCCGGTGATCCATCCGCAGCCGGGCTGGCGGCCGGTCTGGGTGCAGACGGGCGTCTACATGGCCCTGGTGCTGCCCCTGCTGGCGCGCCGACGTCGGCCAGTGCTCGTCGCGGCCCTGGTGACGTCGGCGTTCTGGGCGCAGAACCTCGGCCAGGTGTGGGGACAGGAATCGGGACGCGGCGCCGTCGCCCTGGCCGCGGTCCTGGCCACCCTCACGGTGCGTGGCCTGCGCCGGTCCGCGGCGACGGTGGTCTGTGCCACCGTCCTGGTACTGCTGTGGATTCCCGCATGGCAACGCGAGCCGGTGGGCCCGGGCGCTCGTGCTGCCTGGCTCACCCCGCTCACGGTGGGGCTTCTGCTGGCCGCTGCCTGGGTGTTCGGCGAATACGTCCGCGCTCGGCGGGCCTACGTCGCCGAGTTCGAGCGGCGGGCCGCGCTCGCCGAGTCGGAGCGCCTCGCGCTGGCCCGGGTCGCCGTCGCCGAGGAGCGGGCGCGCATCGCCCGCGAGATCCACGATGTACTGGCGCACAGTATGAGCGTCATGGTGCTGAACGCCGAGGGCGGCCGGCTGATGCGGCATGTCGACCCCGCTGTCGTGGACCGCACCCTTGGCGTCATCAGCACGACCGGCCGTGAGGCCCTGGGCGAACTGCGCCGACTGCTGGAGGTACTGCGCACGCCCGGCACCGAGGCCGGTGGGGCCGCCGAGTCCCTGTCGGACGATCTGCGGCGCCTGGTCGGCCGCCTCAACACGAGCGGCAGGCACGCGCTCCTGGAACTTCGTGGAGACGGAGCCGGCCTTCCCGCCGATCTCACCGTGCAGACGTACCGCATCGTGCAGGAGGCGCTCACCAACGCCGTGAAGCACGCGCCGCCGGACGCCACGATCCGCGTACGGGTCGACACCGGTACCCAGGGGCCCGGGCGGCTGGTCCGCGTCCGGGTGGAGAACTCGGCGGGAGCCGGAAGGGGAACCACCGCCGAGCGCCCCGCCCCGCTGCTCTCCTCCGGTCGCGGACTGGCCGGCATGCGCGAACGCACCGCGCTGTACGGCGGAAGGGTCGACGCCGGTCCCACACCCGACGGCGGCTACAGGGTCGCCGCCACCCTGCGCCCCACCGAGCCCGAGCCCACCGCGGAGACCGCATGACCGGCCCGACCCTGACGCCGACTCCCGCTCCGTCGTCGTCCCGCGTGCTGATCTGCGACGACCAGGAGCTGATCCGGATGGGGCTGCGGATGGTCATCGACAGCCAGCCCGATCTCACCGTGGTGGGCGAAGCCGCCGACGGCGACGCGGCGATCGCGGGCGTGGCCGCCCTGGAGCCGGACCTCGTCCTGATGGACGTCCGCATGCCCGGTCGGGACGGCCTCGCGGCGACGGAACATCTCTGCGCGCAGCCCCAGGGGCCCCGGATCCTCGTCGTCACCACCTTCGACCTCGACGAGTACGCTTACGCGGCCCTGCGTGCCGGCGCGAGCGGATTCCTCGTCAAGGACGCCCCCGCCGAGGAGATCCTGGTGACCGTCCGTGCGGTGCTGCGCGGAGAGGTCATGGTGGCGCCCTCGCTGACCCGGCGTCTGGTGGAGCGCTTCGTCCTGCACACGCCCGCGTCCGCGCCCGCCCAGCGCGGCCGTCTGTCGGCTCTCACCGAACGGGAACGGGACGTCCTCGCCCTGGCCGCCCGGGGACTGGCCAACGGCGAGATCGCGGACAGCCTCTTCATCGGGGAGACGACCGTCAAGACCCACCTCGGCCGGGTCCTGACGAAGCTCGGCCTCCGCGACCGGATCCATGCGGTGATCTTCGCCTACGAGAGCGGTCTGGTACGGGTCGGGGACGAGTCCGTGCGCTGAAGGGTGCGACTCGGCAGGCGCGGGTTGCCGGGGGCTGAGGATCCGGCCCCCGGACGGTGGGTGGGCATCCGGGCCGGCAGTGCGGGGCTGCCTGCCGTGGGCGGCCCGTTCATGACGCCGGCGTTGCATTCGTATGGCAGACGCCTGGGAAGTCTGGTGGCGAACGCGATCACGACTCCAGACTCTTCTGTTGTCGGTCCCCGATCAGGAAGCGACAGGTCCGGACACCGGCGCACCGTCGTGCCGGACCGCGTACGCGCACTTCACCATGTCAGAAAGCAGCGCCAGCATGCCCAGAACCGGCACACCCCCGCCGGCCCCCGCACCGTCACCGCCGCCACATCCCCCATCCGCAGGGAGGCACGCTCGTGCTCCGTCACCTGATCGGCAAGGCCGCCGGATGGCTCGCCATGATCGTGATCGCCACGAACGTGACGTACGTGCTGGCCGCGTGGTTCCTCGACCCCAGGTCCAACTACCGGGGACTGCCCCCGGTCCGTACGGAGGAGCAGATCGACCGTGCCCTGGCACCGTACGGCCTGGATCCGCGGGTCCCGCTGGCGGATCGGTGGTGGCACTGGTTCAGCGACGTGGTCCTCCATTTCGACTGGGGGAAGTCACCGGTCGGTGTGTCGGTGAACTCGGAGATCGGTTTCCGCGCCCTGGTCAGCGGCCAGTTGGTCACCGCCGCGACGCTCCTGTCCGTGGTGCTGGGTGTGGCGCTCAGTGTGTTCGGCGCGTCCCGGCAGTACGGCTGGTGGGACCGGATCACCCAGTTCGCCTCCGTGTTCCTGTTCAACGTCCCGGCGGCGGTCGCCGCCCTGGCGGTGGTCCTGGCCGGGATCTGGCTGAACCAGCACCTCGGGTGGCGCTTCCTGTACGTCGCCGGGGAGAAGTCCCCGACCGTCAGCGGGCTGTGGCCGACGGTCGCCGACCGGTTCCAGCACCTGATCCTGCCGACGGCGAGCCTGACCCTGCTGGGCTACGTCGGCTACCACCTGACCCAGCGTTCGCTGCTGCTGGACAGCGTGAACGCGGACTTCGTACGCACCGCGCGCGCCACCGGCCTGACGCGTGCCCAGGCGATCCGGCGGCACGCACTTCGCGCCTCGCTCATCCCGACGGCCACGTCGGTGGCGTTCGGCATCCCGGCGATCTTCACCGGCGCGGTGATCACCGAGACCGTCTTCGGGTGGAACGGCATGGGTCAGTACTTCATCCAGACACTCGCCAAGAACGACGTGCACGGCGCCGTCGCCGTGGCGGCCTTCGGCGCGGCGATGACCGCGGTCGGGGCGATCCTGGCCGATGTCGCGGTCGTCCTCCTCGACCCGCGGGTACGGGTGAGCTGAGATGGCGACCACGGTGACTCCCCTGCCCGGGCCGCTCGACGACGCCGCCGCGCTCCGGCTCGGCAGCGGACTGCTGTACCTGCGGCGGTTCGCCCGCAATCGCGGAGCCCTGCTCGGGGTGGCGCTCTTCGCGCTCCTGGTGTTCTTCACGGTGTTCGGGGGCCTGTGCACGCGCTTCGCGTACACCGACACCGACTTCACGGCGCTCACCCAGCCCCCCAGCGCGACGCACTACTTCGGCACCAACCAGGGTGGCAACGATGTCTACGCGGAGGCCGTGCACGGCCTGCGGCGCTCCCTGGCGATCGCGGTCAGCGTCTCGGTGCTGACGATCGTGCTCGCCGCCGTGATCGGCGCGGGCGCGGCCTACTTCGGCGGGCGCGTCGAGAAGCTGACCCTCACGGTCATCCACTTTCTGCTCGTCGTGCCGTCGTTCCTGATCCTGGCCCTGGTCTCGCACCACCTCGCCGGCGACTGGCGCGTGCTCATCCTGGTGCTGACGGTGTTCGGCTGGATGTCGACGGCGCGGGTCATCTGGGCGGTCTCCACCTCCCTGCGGGAGCGGGACTACGTGCTGGCCGCCGAGTTCATGGGCGTGCGGCCGTGGCGGATCGTCCTGCGGCACATCATCCCCAACCTCGGTTCCCTGCTCATCGTCAACCTGACCCTCGGAGTCGTCGCCACCGTGCTCAGCGAAACCGCCCTGTCCTTCCTCGGCTTCGGGGTCCAGACGCCGGACGTGTCACTGGGCACCATGCTCGCCGACGGCGCGGGGACCATCACCAGCGCTCCTTGGCTGTTCGGCTACCCGGCCGGCCTGGTGGTGCTGCTGACGGTGTCGATGACCCTCATCGGCGACGGCCTGCGCGACGCCCTCGACCCCACGTCGGCCACCGGGGCCCCGGGAGGTCGGCGATGACGTTCACCACCCCCCGGACACATCCCGCCACGGCGTCCGGCACCACGGCACCGGTGCTGTCGGTGCGGGACCTGCACATCTCCTTCCCCTCCGAGGCCGGTCCGGTCCCGGCCGTGCGCGGAGTCAGCTTCGACGTTCTGCCCGGGCGGACCCTCGGCATCGTCGGCGAGTCGGGGTCGGGCAAGTCCGCCACCGCGATGGGCGTCATGGGCCTGCTGCCGGAGACCGCCCGGGTGTCGGGGCAGGTGCTGCTCGGCGGCCGTGACCTGGTGGGACTGAACGACCGGCAGCTGTCCGCGGTGCGCGGCAAGGACATCGGGATGGTCTTCCAGGACCCGCTGTCCGCGCTGACCCCGATCTTCTCGGTGGGCAGGCTGCTGTCCGACGCACTGCGGGTGCACCAGCGCCTGACGAGGCAGGCCGCGTGGAACCGGGCGGTCGAACTGCTGGACCTGGTCGGCATCCCCGAACCGCACCGCAGGGCACGGTCGTTCCCGCACGAGTTCTCCGGCGGCATGCGCCAGCGCGTCGTGATCGCGCTGGCCATGGCGAACTCGCCCTCGGTCATCATCGCCGACGAACCCACCACCGCCCTCGACGTGACCGTGCAGGCGCAGATTCTCGGCGTGCTGCGCACCGCGCAGGCCGAGACGGGTGCGGCTGTCGTGCTCATCACCCACGACCTGGGGGTGGTGGCCGGTTACGCCGACGAGGTCGCGGTGATGTACGCCGGCCGGATCGTGGAACAGGCCGCGGCCGAGGAGCTGTACGGCCGCCCCACCATGCCCTACACGATCGGGCTGCTGGGCGCCGTGCCCCGGCCCGACGTCCGGGCGGACCGGCCCCTCGTGCCGATCGTCGGCGAGCCCCCGTCGCTGGTGCGGCTGCCGGCCGGTTGCCCGTTCGCGGACCGCTGCCCCGCCGCGGTCGACCGTTGCCGCGCGGAGGAGCCCGCACTGGCCCCGGTCGCCGGGCACGGGCAGGTGGCCTGCCTGCGCGCCGGCGAGCTGGCCGACGGCCGCCTGGCGAGGGAGTCGCTCTTCCCGGCCGCCGCGGACGGCGGGGAGAGGACCGCCGGCTCCCACGGTGAGGTGGTGCTCCGCGTCTCCGGCCTGGCCAAGACGTTTCCCGTCACCACAGGCGCGTTCCTCAGGCGCCGCGTCGGCACGCTGCACGCTGTCGTCGATGTCGGCTTCGAACTGCGGGCGGGCCGGACCCTGGGCCTGGTGGGCGAGTCCGGCAGCGGCAAGACCACCACCCTGCTGGAGATCCTGCGCCTCAAGGGGCCCGATCGCGGGCTGATCGAGGTCGATGGCACGAACGTGGCCGAGCCGGGCTCCGCCGAGCGGGCGCGGGAGCTGCGCCGCGCGGTGCAGATCGTCATGCAGGACCCCTTGGGCTCCCTCGACCCCCGGCTCCCGGTCTTCGACCTGCTGGCCGAGCCTTTGCAGGCGGTGGGCGCGGGCCGTGCGGAGATCCGCGCACGCGTGGCCGAACTCCTCGACCTGGTCGGGCTGGAGGCGTCGGTGTCCGACCGCTTCCCGGCCGCTCTGTCCGGTGGGCAGCGCCAGCGGGTCGGCATCGCCCGCGCGCTGGCGACCGAGCCGCGCATCGTGGTGCTCGACGAGCCGGTGTCCGCGCTGGACGTCTCCGTGCAGGCCGGGATCGTCAACCTGCTCGCGAAACTCCAGCGCGGACTGGGCCTGGCCTACCTGATCGTCGCGCACGACCTCGCGGTGATGCGGCACGTGGCCGACCGCATCGCGGTCATGTACCTCGGCCACATCGTCGAGACAGCCGCCACCGAGGACCTCTTCGCCGACCCCAGGCACCCGTACACCGAGGCCCTGCTCTCCGCGATCCCGGTTCCCGACCCACGGGTCGAGCGCTCACGGGAGCACATCGTGCTGCAGGGCGAGCAGCCGAACGCGTCTGACCTGCCGCCGGGCTGCGTCTTCGTCGGCCGCTGTCCGCTGTACCGGTCGCTCGACGAGGCGATGCGGGAACGCTGCCGCACCGAACGGCCCGCCCTGGCCGCGGCGGCACCCGGTTCCGGCCACCGGCACGCCTGCCACGCCCGCTGAATCAAGGCCCCCCACCCCGCCGGCACCGCGCCCCGCGGTGCCGCACGCCTCCACACAGGAACGGAACCACTCCCCCATGCGATCGCACATCACCCCCACAGCCGCGCTCGTCGCGGCCCTCGCGCTGGCCGCCACCGCCTGCAGTTCCTCCGGGTCCGGCACGCCCGGCGCCGGGAAGCCCACCGGCAAGGCCGCGGCACCCACCGTGGCCTCGGCGAAGGTCGACTACAACCCCCAGCCGTACGACAACATCAAGGACGGCGGGACCTACACCACCCCCGGCACCTTCGACGACCAGGGCAATCCGTTCAACGCCAACGCGACCCTCACCGCCTCCCGCATCTGGTTCTGGTACAACCCCGACGTCATCACCTACTCCCCCACCGGCGACGTGCAGTACAACCCGGACTACCTCAGCGACGTCAAGGTCACCACCACCGGCGGCAACCAGCGGGTGGTGCTCACCATCAACCCCAAGGCCACCTACAACGACGGCACCCCCATCGACTGGAACGCCGTCAAGGCGACCTGGCAGGCCAACAACGGCACGAACAAGGACTACAACGCGAGCAACACCGAGGGCTACCGCAACATCACCTCGGTCACCCGCGGCACCGACGACAAGCAGGCGATCATCGAGTTCAAGGGTGTGGACCCCTGGTGGTCCAGCCTGTTCACGACCTTCCTGCACCCCAAGGCCGCCACGGTCGGCGCCTTCAACGACGCCTACGTCAAGAAAGCGCACCCCGAATGGGGCGCCGGCCCCTATACGGTGGGCACGCTCGACACCAAGAGCGGCAACCTCACCTTCGTCCGCAACCCCAAGTGGTGGGGCAGGAAGGGCAAGCTCGACAAGCGGATCTACGTCAACCTGGACTCGGACGCCGCGCTCAACGCCTTCAAGAACGGGCAGGTCGACTACGCAGCCACCGGCAGCGCCGAGGGCCTCAAGCAGATCAGCGGTGTCAAGGGAACCGAGATCCGCCGTGGCGGCAGCCCCTTCGAGTACTCGCTCTACGTCAACACCAAGTCGCCGGTCCTGGGCGACGTCCACGTCCGCGAGGCCCTGCTGAAGAGCATCGACCGGGCACAGATCGCCACGATCCAGTTCCAGGGCCTCGACTACTCCGAACCGCTTCCCGGCTCGGCCCTGCTCTTCAGCTTCCAGAAGGGCTACAGCGACAACGTCTCCCCGCTGATCGACTACGCCCCCGACGACGCGAAGAAGGCCCTGGACGCCGCCGGCTGGAAGCCGGGCGGCGACGGCATACGCGAGAAGAACGGCACCAAGCTCACCGTGGGCTACACCCTCCTCGGCGACGACCCTCTGGACAAGGCCACCGCCAACGCGTTCGCCGCGATGCTCAAGCCGGTCGGCATCCGGCTGGAGATCAAGAAGGCCGACGAAGCGGACTTCGCGAAGATCCTCGGCGACCGGGACTTCGACCTCTTCCTGTCGGGCAACCGCTCCACGGACCCCTTCGGCGCACGCTACCTCTACCAGTTCTACGGCACCGACAGCGACTCCAACCTGACCGGCGCCGGAACCCCGGGACTGGACAAGGCGATCCACGCCGCGGCCTCGATCCCCGACCCGGACCGGCAGACCGCCCAGGCCAACGCCATCGAACGCAAGGAACTCGCGCAGTACGCCTTCCTGCCCCTGTTCAGCGGACCGTCCATCTACGCCGTGAAGAAGGGCCTCGCCAACGTCGGCGCCACCATCTTCGGCACTCCCCTGCCGGAGACCGTGGGCTGGCAGAAGTAGCCGTCCCACGGGCCCACCCGGGCCGGCCGGGACGCGCGTCGCGCTCCCGGCCGGCTTGCCGTGCTCTCGGAAGGAACGCCCATGTCCGGCCGGGGACTCCGGCGAGGGCCGCGACTTCGCCGCCCGCAACGCCGACGACGTCTTCTCCGCGCACGGCGACGACTTCGACGACGCACCGGCCTTCGCCGAGGCATCCGGCGTCGGCTGCGGGCGGCCTGACGACCCGACGACGACCTGCGCATGCTGCCCGGCACGGAGATCATCTTCGGCGCCACCGAGGACGAGGCGCAGGAAGAAGAAGCGCTGGATCCGCCGGCGGCAGGTGACTCCCGCCACGGCGCTGGGCATCGCGGGGCTGGTGTGGGGCATCGACCTGTCGGACCGCGACGCCGACGGCCCGCTGCCCGAGGAGGATCCCGTGGCGGCCGGGAACGACGTTTCCTTCGGCACCCGTCGCGTCGCCGACCCGCGCGCGGTCGTCGTCGAGTGGCGTGCCGGGGCGGAGGCGCACGGGTGGTCGCCGCAGGAGACCGTCATCGCGCTCGGCCCCCAGCGCGGCCATGTCGGCACCCCGTCCGCACTCGCCGACCGGTTCGCCTCCTTCGTGCGGCAGGGCGCGGTGGACGGCTTCAACGTCACGCCCTGCCTGATCCCGGACGGCCTCGACGACGTCGTCGACCTGCTCGTCCCGGAACTGCAGGAACGCGGCGTCTACCGGACCGAGTACACCGGCACGACGCTCCGCTCCCACTTGGGGCTGCGGCCGCCACTGACCCGTCGCCCGGTGCCCGGCGGCGTCGCGACGGAGGCTGAACGGACCGCCGGCTTCGCGCCATTGACGGACGGCGAGACCGCTCCGTAAGCTCCGAAACGGCATTGAGCGTCAGCGTCAAGCCCTGGCTGGCTGACCGGCAACCCTCCGACGCGGCGGGGTGCTCCAGGTGAAAGCCCGGCGGAGTCATCGGCGACTTCCGCAAGCGCGCGACTCCGTGGACGGGGTCCGAGAGGGGGAGGACAGGGCATGCGGCACAACGGCCACCTGAGCGCCTCCCTCGCGGCCGCGATGCTCTTCTCCGGCTTCTCGCGGCGACGCCACATCGATCTGCAGCGCTTCGCCAGCTGTCTGTGTCACAGCTGACCGGGATCCGCCCGGCCGGCTGAGCACGCGCGCCGGCCGCCACCCGCACCCCACGCCCTCCGCAGGGTGTGTTCGCCGCGCCCCTCGCCGGGCCCGCCTTCTCCTTCCCCTTTCCCAGCCTCTGAACAGCGTCACCTCGTCGCGGCAGCGTGCCCGACGGGGCGTCATGTCCGTGCGCTCTCGCTCGCTGCCGGTGCGCGGTGACACGAGTAGGAGAACTTTCGGTGACAACTCATCACGATGCACGCGCCGGCCGGGCCGCCGCTGCTCTGGCCGCCCTCATGACCACCGGCTTCCTGCTGACCGCCTGCGGTTCGGACACCGGTGATTCCGGCGGCGGTGGCGGACGGCACAGGTCCGGTGGCACCCTGACGTTCGCGGTCGGTTCCGACGCCGGCTGCGTGGATCCGCAGCAGGTCGCCAGCAACGACACCATCTACTCCCTGCGCCAGGTCGTCGACTCCCTGACCGACCAGGACCCGAAGACCGGCAGGATAGTGCCGTGGCTGGCCAAGAGCTGGGACGTCAGCCCGGACGCCACGACGTTCACCTTCCACCTGAGACCGGGCGTCACCTTCAGCGACGGTTCACCGCTGACCGCTCAGGTGGTCAAGGACAACTTCGACGCCGTACCGAAGCTCGGCGCCCTGGCCACCCTCGCCCAGGGGTACCTCAGCGGTGTGCAGAGCACGACCGCCGTCGACCCGACCACGGTGCGGGTGAAGTTCACGGCGCCCAACGCCCAGTTCCTCCAGGCGACGGCAACGCACTCGCTGGGGATCGAGTCGTCGGCGAGCGTGCGGAAGTCGCCGCAGGACAGGTGCAGCCAGGGAGTGGTCGGATCCGGGCCCTTCGTGCTGAAGCAGTACGTCCAGAACCAGTCGATCACCCTGGCCAAGCGGACCGGATACCAGTGGGGTTCCTCGCTGTGGACCAAGAAGGGCGAGGCGTACCTGGACCAGCTGGTGTTCAAGGTGGTTCCCGAGGCGGGCGTACGGGCCGGCAGCCTCCGGTCCGGCCAGGTGGACGCGATCGGCAGCGTCGGCAGGGCCGACGAGGCGACGCTCAAGGGCGGGCCGGTGAGCCTTCAGCGGCGGGCGAACCCCGGCGTCGTGTTCGGCCTGGGGTTCAACAACTCCCGGCCGATCCTCGAGGACGCCACGGTGCGGCAGGCGATCGGGTACGCCGTCGACCGGCAACAGGTCGCCGCCACGGTCTTCCCGACCGGCACCCGGCCGGCCACCAGCGTCCTGGCGCACACCACCCCTGACTACGCGGACCTGACCGCCGACCTGGCGCACGACGTCGCGAAGGCGGGGGCCCTGCTGGACTCGGCCGGCTGGAAGCCGGGCCAGGACGGCATCCGCACCAGGAACGGGACCAGGCTGAGCCTGACCGTCAAGTGGTTCGCGAACGCGGCCACGAACCAGCCGGCACTTGAACTGATCCAGCAGCAGCTGAAGGCCGCCGGCATCGAGCTGGTACTCAAGGAGCTGCAGATCTCCCAGATCGCCCAGGTGCAGCAGTCCGGTGACTTCGACGCGCTGTGGGGAAACCTCACGCGGGCCGATCCGGACATCCTGCGGACCTCGTACTCCACGAAGCTGGCCAACACCTACCGCGTGCCGTCGAGCCCGCTGGACGCGGTGCTCGACCAGCAGGCGGCGGCCACCGACGCCGACCAGCGGGCACAACTGGTGGCACAGGCGCAGACGTTGATCGTGCGGAACGCCTACACCGTCCCGGTGGTCGAGTTGCAGACCCAACTGGGCGTGTCGAAGAAGGTGCACCACCTCGACTTCGACGCCTCCAGCCGGATCCAACTGCACGACACCTGGATCGGCTGACGGCATGACCACTTACGTGATCAAGCGGCTCGCACAGGCGCTCGGCGTGTTGTGGGCGGCCTACACGCTGTCGTTCCTCGTGCTGGACTACCTGCCCGGTGACCCGGTGTCGGCGCTGGCCGGCGCAGGGGCGGACTCGGCCGCCATCGATCCGGCCCGGCTCGCGGCGCTCCGGCACCAGTACGGCTTCGACAAGCCGGTTCCCGAGCAGTACATCGAGTACCTCGGCCGGGCCGTGCGCGGCGACTTCGGCGACGCGATCTCCACGGGCCGGCCCGTGACCTCGACCCTGGCCGACGCACTGCCGCAGACCCTGCAACTGACCGGGGCCGCGCTGCTGCTCGCGGTCGCCGGGGGCGGCGCACTGGCGATGCTGGCGACCTTCACCCGGCGGCGGTGGCTGCGGCAGGTACTGCTCTCACTGCCGCCCCTGGGGGTGTCGGTTCCCACATTCTGGGTCGGGCTGGTCCTCGTCGAGGCGTTCTCCTTCCGGCTGCGCTGGTTCCCGGCCTTCGGCAACGACGGGCTGCGGGCACTGGTGCTGCCCGCGGTGACGCTGGCCGTCCCGACCGGCGCACTGGTCGCACAGGTGCTGGCCAAGAGCCTGTTCACGGCACTGGGCCAGGCCTACGTGGAGACGGCGCGGGCCAAGGGCGCCGGCCGCCGGCGCATCCATCTGCGGCACGCGCTGCGCAACGCGTCCTTGCCGGCGCTCACGGTGGTGGGGCTGCTGGTCGGGCAGCTCGTCGCCGGCTCCGTGGTCGTGGAGACCGTCTTCGCCCGTGACGGTCTGGGCCGGGTGACGGTCGCCGCGGTCACGGCGCAGGACCTTCCGCTGGTCCAGGGCGTGGTGGTGTTCGGCGCGCTGATCTTCGTACTGGCGAACCTGGCGGTCGACCTCGTCTACCCGCTGCTGGATCCGCGCATCGTGGTGGCCTCGGGCAGGAGGGCGAGTTTCGCATGAGCCAGAGCCTTGTCCAAGACGCCGCCGAACCCGCGGCGCAGGGCCCGGAACGGCCGGGGGGGCCGGGCGACGGTACACCGCCGGGTTCGCGGAACGGGGGCCCGCGGCGGGCGCTGCGGTTCCTGCTGCGCCGCCCCGGCCTGCTGGCGTCGGTAGTCGTCGTTGTCCTGGTGCTGCTCGCCTCGTTCCACCCGGAGCTGTTCACCTCGCGGAACCCGCTGGAAGGGACGCCCTCACAGAACTTCCGCGGGCCCAGCGGCGAGCACTGGTTCGGCACCGACGAACTGGGACGCGACCTGTTCTCCCGCGTGGTGCACGGGGCGCAACTGTCCCTCAAGGCAACGCTGATCGCCGTCGCGGTGGCGTTCGTGCTCGGCGGCCTGCTCGGTCTGGTGGCCGGGTTCGTGGGCCGGTGGGTCGACGACGTCCTGATGCGCTTCGTGGACGTGCTGCTCTCCATTCCCGCGCTGTTCCTGTCCCTGGCCCTGGTCACCGCGCTGGGGTACGGGACGGTGAAGGTGGCGTTCGCGGTCGGGATCGCCGGCGTCGCGAGCTTCGCGCGGGTGGCCCGGTCGGAGGTGCTGCGGGTGCGGCAGGCCGTCTTCGTCGAGGCGTCGCGGTCCTGCGGGGCCCGCTGGTACTCCGTGCTGGGACGGCACGTGCTGCCGAACGCCGCGGGCCCGATCGTCGTCCTGGCCACCCTCGAACTGGGGACGGCGATCCTGTCCGTGTCGTCGCTGAGCTTCCTCGGCTACGGGGCGCCTCCCCCGGCCCCGGAGTGGGGAACCCTCATCTCCGTCGGCCGCAACTACCAGGCCAACGCCTGGTGGCTGACGGCCCTGCCCGGCCTGGTGATCGCCGCGACGGTACTGGCCACCAATCGCGTCGCCCGGGCCCTGGACGGCGAATGGTCGGAGCAGCGATGAACCGGCCCGCGACCCGCTCCCGAACGCATACGGATGGGGACATGACCACAGCCCTGCTGGAGATACGCGGCCTGTCGGTGTCGTACGACACGCGCAGCGGTCCCGTGCACGCCGTGCGGGGCGTCGACCTGGACGTCCGGGCGGGCGAGGTGACCGCCGTGGTGGGCGAGTCGGGCTCCGGCAAGAGCACCACCGCGCACGCCGTCACCCGGCTGCTCGCGGCTAACGGCAGGATCGACGCCGGAACGGTCCGGTTCGGCGGGCACGACCTCACCACGCTGACGGAGGCGGAACTGCGGGTGCTGCGCGGCGCGCAGATCGGCCTCGTCCCGCAGGACCCTTCTGTGTCGCTCAACCCGGTCAAGCGCGTCGGCGAGCAGGTCGCCGAGGTGTTGCGCATCCACGGCCGGGCCAGTCGCCGCACCGCCGCCTCGGAGGCCCTGGCCGTACTGGAGCAGGCCGGGCTGCGCGATCCGGCCGTCCGCGCGCGGCAGTACCCGCACGAGCTCTCCGGCGGCATGCGCCAACGGGCGCTGATCGCGATCGCCATCGCCGCCACACCGAAGCTGATCATCGCGGACGAGCCGACCAGCGCGCTCGACGTCACCGTGCAGCGGCTCATCCTCGACCAGTTGCAGCACCTCACCACGGAGTACGGCACCGCGCTGCTGCTCGTGACCCACGATCTCGGGGTGGCCGCCGACCGCGCACAGCACATCGTCGTCATGTCCCAGGGCCAGGTCGTCGAGACCGGACCGACCCGGGACGTCCTCCGTGCCCCGCAGCATCCCTACACCCGCCGGCTGCTGGACAGCGCTCCCAGCCTGGGCGCGGCCCGCCCCGTCGCCGTCCGCGCGCCGTCCGCCGGCGATGCCGAGGCACCGCCCCTGGTCGAGGTCCGCAACGCGGTCAAGGAGTTCAGGCTGCCCCGCGCGGCGGGCGGGTCCCGGACGCTGCGCGCGGTCGACGACGTCAGTCTCACCGTGCGCCGCGGCCGGACCCTGGCCCTGGTGGGCGAGTCCGGGTCCGGGAAGTCGACCACCGCCCGCCTCGTGCTGCGCCTGACCGAAGCGACCTCCGGGCAGATCCTGTTCGACGGCCACGACGTCACCGACTCCCGCGGGTCCCGGGCCAGAGACCTGCGCCGCCGGGCCCAGCTCGTCTACCAGAACCCGTACGCCTCGCTGGACCCGCGGTTCTCCATCGGGGAGGTGATCACCGAGCCGTTGCGCGCCTTCCGGGTCGGCGACCGGCGCTCCCGGCTCGACCGGGCCCGCGAACTGCTGGACCGGGTGGCGCTGCCGGCCTCGGTCCTCGGCCGCCGCCCGGCGGAGCTGTCCGGGGGGCAGCGCCAGCGCGTGGCCATCGCACGCGCCCTCGCGCTCTCGCCGGACCTGGTGGTCTGCGACGAACCGGTGTCGGCGCTCGACGTGTCGGTCCAGGCCCAGGTTCTCGACCTCCTGGCCGAACTCCAGGCCGGCAGTCAGGTGGCCTACCTGTTCATCTCGCACGACCTGGCCGTCGTGCGGCAGATCGCACACGAGGTCGCCGTCATGCGGGCCGGTCGCATCGTGGAGACCGGAACCGTCGAGCAGTTGTTCACCCGCCCGGGCCACGCGTACACCCGCGAACTGCTCGCGGCGATACCGGGCCGAAGCACCTCCTCCCCCGCCGGCCCCGCCGCCGAGCCCGCCACCACGTGAGGACGCAACCCGCATGAGCACCGACCGGATCACCTCGCTGGCGTTCCTCACCCCGGGCAACTTCGACGACGAGGACCCGCACACCGGGCTGGAGGAGACACTGCGCCTGTTCGAGTACGGCGAACGGCTCGGCTTCGACGGCGCCTGGGTCCGGCAGCGCCACCTCGAACACGGCGTCGGGTCGGCCGCGGTGTTCCTCGCCGCGGCCGCCCAGCGCACCCGGCGGGTGGAGCTGGGGACCGCGGTCATCCCCATCGGGTACGAGAGCCCGTTCCGGTTGGCCGAGGATCTGTCGCTGGCCGACGTGCTGTCCCAGGGGCGACTGCAGGCCGGCTTCAGCACCGGCATGCCGCACGCCGAGTTGCTGGGGGACCTGGTGTACGACGGGGACTGGCGCAGTTTCGACCTGTCGTACGGCAGAATCGCCCGCCTCGTCGACAACCTGCGCGGCCGATGGCTGGGCGGCCCGGACACGGTGATCCGCTCCCCCGGTGCCATCCAGCGCCCGCGGCTGCAACCGCACAACCCCGGACTGACCGACCGCATCTGGTACGGCGCGGGCAGCCTCACCTCCGTCCGCTGGGCCGCCGAACACGGCCTGCACCTGCTGTCCGGGAACATCGTCAGCGCCGACGGGGACACCGACGACTTCACCTCGGCCCAACAGCGCATACTCTCCGAGTACCGGCGCACCGCGCACGCGGTCCGCCCGGAGGCACGCATCGCCCTGGGGCGCGTCGTCGTCCCGTTCGACAGTGCCGACGCCGCCACCCGCACCCGCTATGCCGACTACGCCGCCGGCCGGCACCAGCGCACACTGGCACCGCAGACCATCGGCACGCGGCGGATCCTCTTCGCCCCGGACCTCGTCGGGACCGCGGACCAGATCCTGGAACGGCTCACCGCGGACCCCGTGCTCGCGTCGGTGTCGGAACTCCGCCTCGAGCTGCCGTACGAGTTCCGTCACGAGGAGTACGAGCAGATCCTGCACGACGTACGACACCTGATCGCGCCGGAACTCGGGTGGCGGCCCGCCCTTCAGGTCGACCCCGACCACAGCCCGAACCCCGTGGCGGAGGCCGCGCGCTGAACGACAGGCCGAGCGGGCAGTCGGCCGGCCAGGGCCTCGATCGCCCGGGTCAGGCGGGCAGTCGCGGCACGCTGTCGATCAGCCGCCGGGTGTAGGGGTGGGCGGGGCGGCCCAGCACCTGGCCGGTGTCGCCCTGTTCGACGACGCGGCCGTGCTCCAGCACAGCGGTGCGTTCGCACAGGGACGCCACGACCGACAGGTCGTGGGAGACCATCACGAGGGTGAGCCCCTGTTCCCGCTTGAGCTCCGCCAGCAGGTCCACGACCTTGACCCGGGTGGTGACGTCGAGTGCGCTGACCGGCTCGTCGGCGAGCAGCACCCGCGGGTGGCACACCACGGCTCGTGCGATCGCGATGCGCTGGCGCTGTCCGCCGGAGAACTCGTGCGGGTAGCGGTGCAGCGCGTCGGCGGGCAGCCCGACGCGCTCCAGGGCGGCGGCCGCCTTCGGCAGTGCGGCGGACCGTGTGTCGATTCCAAGGGAGCGCAGCGGCTCCGCCACGATGGCCCCCACGCGCCGGCGGGGGTCCAGCGAGGAGTAGGGGTCCTGGAAGACGCATTGCACGCTGCGCCGGAACCGGCGCATCTGCTCCCGGTCGCGAAGGGTGAGGCCGGCGCCGTCGAAGTGGACACTTCCGACGGTGGGACGGGACAGTCCGAGCAGCAGGCGCATGAGCGTCGTCTTGCCGGCCCCGGACTCACCGACGAGGGCGAGACTCTCCCCCGCCTCGACGGCGAGGGAGACGTCCCGCACCGCGTCGGCCGTGCTGCCCCGGTGCCGCAGGGTCACGTCCTTCAGTTCCAGCACGGGCGTCACGGTGCGCTCCTCAGGTCCAAAGCGGACTCCAGTCGCCGCGCGCTGGCCACGAGGGCCTTGGTGTACTCATGGCGAGGCGAGCGGACGAGGTCACGGACCGTGCCCTCCTCGACGGCGCGGCCGTCCTTCATGACCAGGGCGCGGTCGGTCACCCGGGCGACGACGGCGAGGTCGTGGCTGACGAAGACCACGGCCATCCTCCGTTCCCGCACGAGGGCGTCGACGAGGTCCAGCATCTCCGCCTGGACCGACACGTCCAGCGCGGTCGTCGGCTCGTCGGCGATGAGCAGAGCGGGCGCGCAGGCCAGGGCCATGGCCAGGGCGACGCGCTGTCGCTGTCCGCCGGAGATCTCGTGCGGGAACGCCCGGGCGACACGCTCCGGATCGGGCAGCCGCACCTGTGTCAGCGCGTCACGCACGGCGTCACGCAGGGCGGCTCTCTTCAGGCCGGTGCGCCGGGCGAGGGGTTCGGCGATCTGCCGGCCCACGCGCATCAGCGGATCGAGCGCGGTGAGCGGTTCCTGGAAGACGATGGCCGCGTCGCGGCCGCGTACCGCGGTGAGCCGCCTGTCGGAGGCGCCCACGATCTGGGTTCCGGCCAGTTCGATGCTGCCGGTGGCGGTGATGCCGTCGGGCAGGAGGCCGAGGACGGCGAGCGTGGTGAGGGACTTGCCGGAGCCGGACTCGCCGATGAGACCGAGTCGTTCACCACTCTCCACGCTGAAGGAGAGGTCGTCGACGAGGGTGCGGCCGTCGGTGGTCCTGACGGTCAGCCCGCGTACGTCGAGGAGGCTCATGTGCGCCTCCGGCGGGCCGCGGGGTCGAGGGAGTCCCGCAGCCCGTCGGCGATCAGATTCACGCCGATGACGAGCAGGACCAGCAGGATGCCCGGGGCGAGTGCCCCGGCGGGGGCAGTGGTGAAGGTGGCCTGCGCCTCCTGGAGCATGCGGCCCCACGAGGCGTTGGGCGGCGGGGCGCCCAGGCCGAGGTAGGACAGGCCCGCCTCGGCCAGTACGGCGAGGCCGAACTGCAGGGCGAGGTTCACCACGAGGGTGGGCCAGATGTTCGGCAGGACGTGGCCGAGCACGGTGCGGGGCCAGGACGTGCCGGACGTGCGCGCTGCGGTGATGTAGTCCTGCGCCAGCACGCGTTTGACCAGGATGCGGGCCAGCCGCGCGACGACGGCGCTCTGCGCCAGACCGATCGCGAGGACCGCGGAGCCGAGGGTCGCCGAGCGCGCCGCGACGATGAGCATGGCGAGCAGCAGCGTCGGGAAGGCGATCAGGATGTCGAGGAACGCGGACAGGGTGTCGTCGAGCCAGCCCTGTGCGAAGGCGGCGAGCATGCCCAGGGTGAGGCCGAGGGCGGCGGCGATGAGCACGGACCCCAGCCCCGCCTCGACGGCGATGCGCGAGCCCGCCATCACCTGGGTGAACAGGTCGCGGCCGAGCTTGTCGGTGCCCAGCAGATGGCCCCCGCCGGGGGCCGTCAGCCGTCCGCCGGAGGTGTCGTCGGCGGAGTAGGGCGTCCAGAACAGGGAGACCAGGGCGAGCAGCACGATCAGGCCGGCCAGGACACCGCCGACGACGAGCGTGGCGGAGCCCCGGAAACCGCGCCCGGCTCGTGTCGCCCGCCCGCTCCGGGCGGGTTCGAGAACGTCGGAGGTCATCGGGCTCCTCCCGACAGCCGTGCGCGCAGCCGCGGGTCGATGATCCGCTGGACCAGGTCGGCGACGAAGCCGATGACCAGCACGGCGAGCGTGGAGACGAACAGCACGCCCTGGATGACCGGGTAGTCGTGCTGCGCGATGCCGGTGGCGAGCATCGAGCCGAGACCCGGCAGCGCGTACACCGACTCGACCACGACCGCGCCGAGCAGGGTCGTGGCCAGCTCGATGCCGAGGACGGAGATCACCGGGACCGAGGCGTTGCGCAGTCCGTGCCGCCACATCGCCCGGCCGAAGGAGGACCCGAGGGCGCGGGCGGTCCGCAGGTAGTCGCTGCCCAGCACGTCGAGGGACGCGGAGCGCACGTAGCGGATCAGGGAGGCGCTCATCACCAGGGCGATGGTCACGACCGGCAGGACGAGGGAGCGGATCGCGTCGGCGGGCGCGGACCAGCCGTCCGGCGGGAAGCCACCGGCCGGCAGCCAGCCCGCGTTCAGGGCGAACACGGCGATGAGGATCATGCCCAGCCAGAACACCGGTATGGCGATGCCCAGTTGGGAGACACCGCTCAGCAGGGCCCCGTACCAGGTGTGCCGCTTGTGGGCGGCGACGAAACCGGCGGGGACGGCGATGAGAACGGCGAGCAGGAAGGCAGCCAGGGTCAGCGGGAGGGTGACGTTCAGCCGGGACGCGACCTCGGGTCCGACGGGCAGCGAGCTGACGAAGGATGCCCCGAGGTCGCCCTGGGCCAGCTGCCCGAGCCAGTGGGTGAACTGCTCGGGCAGCGGCCGGTCGGACCCGATCGAGTGCCGTGCCGCGGCGATCTGCTCCGGGCTCGCGCCCACCGCGGTGAGGGCGTTGGCCGGGTCACCGGGGAGCAGGCGGAGCAGCACGAACAGGACCACGCTCGCCAGGGCCAGTGACACCAGGAGGAAGACCAGACGGCGCAGGAGGTAACGCGCCATCAGCCCTTCTTCTTGATGTCGTAGACGTAGAACTGCGAGTTGAGACCGTTGAGCGGGTAGCCCGACAGCTTGCTGGTCGCGACGACGATCTGCGGGTACAGGTACAGCCAGTCGCTCGCCGCGTCCTCGGCGGTCTTCTCGTTGACCTTCTTCAGCAGCGCGGTCTGCTCATCGGTGGTGGCGGCCTCCTCGGCCTGCTGGACCCACTGGGTGACCTGCTTGTTGTCGTAGCCCCAGTAGAAGTCGGGGTTTCCGTACCAGACGAGGTCGCGGTCGTTGACGTGCTCCTGGAGCGTCGCCGTGAAGTCGTGGTTCTTGTAGACCTTCGTGTACCACTCGTCCGGGGTGATCGTGTTGATCGTGACGGTGATGCCGATCTTGGCCAGTTCGGACTTGATGAACGTGGCGGCGGTCGGATGCGGGTCGTAGTTCGGGGTGTCGAGAGTGAAGGCGAAGCCCTTGCCGTATCCGGCCTCGGAGAGCAGCTGCTTGGCGTGCGCCGGATCGTAGGCGTTGACCTTGGTGAGGTCCTCGTACCAGGGGTCGGTCGGCGGCACCATCGATCCGATGAGCTTGCCGTAGCCGCCCCAGACCGACTCCAGCAGCTTCTTGTCGTCGATGGCGGCCGACACGGCCTGGCGCACCTTGACGTCGGTGAAGGGCTTGGCCTTGTCGTTGAAGGCGAGCAGCAGCTTGGTCGTGGAGTTGCCGTCGCTGACCTTGTAGTTCTGGTTGTTCTTGAACTGGTCCAGGGCGTCGGGCGACTGCTCGCTGGTGACCACGTCGACGGCGTTGGTCAGCAGCGCGTTGTTGAGGGCCGTCGCGTCCTTGTAGTAGTGGAAGACGGCCTTCTTGTTCGCGGCGGCCTGGCCCCAGTAGCCCGGGAAGCGGCTCAGGCTCAGGGCCGAGCCGCGGGTCCACTTGTCCAGCTTGTACGGGCCGGTGCCGTCCTCCGTCGTCTTCAGGTTCTGGGCCTGGGAGTTGATGATCCAGACGTACGAGAGGTTGTAGACGAAGGAGATCGACTTCTGCGACAGCGTGACCTTGACCGTCCGCGCGTCGGGGGTGGCGATGTCCTTGATGACCTCGAGGTTGCTCTTGCGCGCGGACTGCGAGTCGTCGGCGATGACCTTCTGCAGGCTGTACTTGACGTCCGCACTGGTGAGTTCCTTGCCGCTGTGGAACTTCACGCCGTCGCGGAGGGTGAAGGTGTAGGTGAGCCCGTCGGGGCTGACCTTGTAGTCCTGCGCGAGGAGCTTTTCCACCTTGCCGCCGTCGGTGAGTCCGAACAGGCCCTCGTAGACGTTGCCGTTGAGCGCTTCGGTCACACCCTGGCCGCCGCCCGCGGTGTTGTCGAGGTTCTGCGGCTCGTAGACCGAGCCTATGTTGACGGTCGCGTCCTTGTCGTAGGCGCCGCCTGCGCTCCCGCCGGAGCCGGAGCCGCCGCAGGCCGTGAGGGTCAGAGCGAGCGTGGCGGCCGTCGCGGTGCCGTAGAGGGAGGTCTTCTTGAGGTTCATGGTGAAGGCGCTTTCGTGCTGCGGTGACGTGGCGTCTGCGGGCGATTCAGTGCTGCGCGAGGAAGCCGCCGCGGAAGACAGGAAGTTTCTCGCCGGCCTCGACGGGCAGGTGGAAACGGTTCTGCCGCGGCGGCATCGGACAGTTGTACTGATCGGAGAAGCCGCAGGGCGGGACGAAGGCGCGGTTGAAGTCGAGCAGGACGCGGTCGTCGTCCTGGGTGCGCTGCACGAAGAGGAAGCGGCCGGCGCCGTAGGTGGTGGCCCCGTTGGTGGGGTCCCCGAAGACCAGCAGCAGCGTGCCGTCGTCGTCGAAGGCGCTGAGGGTGTACTCGTGGCCGTCCACGGTGAGGGTGATGTCGCCCGGGACGACGAGGTCCCGCGTGCCGCCGTTGTCCCGCAGGTGCTCGAAGGCGATCCGTCGGGCGCCGGGCACGGGGGTATAGGTGGCGTGCACCACCCAGGCCGGATCGTAGGGGAAGACGTCGACGCGGTCGAAGTGCCGGATGGCCGGTGAGTCGGCGTCCCAGAAGCGCAGGCCGTTCTCCGGCTCGCCGGTGACGATGTCGGTGCGCTGGAGCGCGGTGACGGTCACCGTGTCCGGCTGCCCCTCGCCCTCCTTCTGCCCGTCGGAGTGCTCACCCTCCGGGAGCCAGCGGGTCTCCACGAGGGCGAGGTTCCCCGTCGGCGAGGTGAGGCTGCGATGGCGCTCGGCGCGCCACGCGTGCCACAGCCCGTTGGGGACGGACGCGGGTCCGATGGCGGTGGGGTGGGACACGTTGCACTCATTCGCGTAGAGGATCGCCGGCACTCACGCCGCGAGGTGACGCTGCGCGAAGAAATGGCCTATGGGTGTGTTCTTTATCCGCCAGGCGGAGATCCCACGTCAAAGGCGTCCCATATAGCGAGACGATTCTCGCCGGAAACGGATGCCGACATCGACTGTGTTCGCTCTCGCACGAAGCCACAAAGGCGCCTTTGAGCTGGGAAGACGTACCTCATCGCTGCACCCCGAGTCCGAGGGTGACCAGGTCCACGCGTGTCCACTATTCGAGACGATTGCTCGGACTGAGCGCGTCGGCCGCCGACTCTGTGACACCGCTGCGACCTCCGAAGCGTCACCGGCCCGCCACCCGGCGTCACCACCGGCGACCGTCCGGCCATGCCTGACGTGTGCGTCGGGGACCGCGGCCGGCGGGCGGCTCGGTCCTGACCCGCATGGCCACGGGGGCATCGAAGCCGACGGGGTACGGGAGCCGCCGAACGCTGTCCTCGGCTTCATCAGCTCGGCCATCGTCGGCGGCAGCGCTTCGCGGTGATCTTCCGCTCCGTACACGGCCCTACCATTGGCCCATGCCCACTACGCCGTCACGGGTCGACCTGCGTCCGCTCACCCTCGCCGACCAGGAGGAGTTCTGCTCGCTCGTGAGGGCCAGCGCCGAGCTCCACCTACCGTGGATGCAACTGCCCGCGACCGCGGAGGAGTTCCACGGATGGATGCACCGCTTCAGCGACGGCACCAACCTCGGCTTCATGATCCGGGTCAAGGAGACCGGTACGGCTGCCGGCATGGTCAACATCAACTCGATCATCCGGGGCCGCTACCAGGGCGCTTCCATCGGCTATGCGGCCTTCGCCCCGTCCGCGGGCCGGGGTTACATGACCGAAGGGGTCACCGTCGCCCTGCACCACGCCTTCGACGACCTGCGCCTCCACCGCCTGGAGGCCAACATCAGACCGGCGAACAAGGCGTCTTTGGCCCTGGTCCAGCGCCTGGGCTTTCGTTACGAAGGCCTGTCGCCCGCCTATCTCTACGTCAATGGGGCCTGGCACGACCACGAACGCTGGTCCCTCACCGCACCATCTCCCTGGACGGCCGATCCTTCGCTTCCCCAGGTCTAGAGAGCTTCAACGGCGCGGGTTCCGGCGGTGGGACGCGACCAGGCGTTTCAGCGGGTGGGCGCGCGAGGTGAGCGGGTCGGAACATACGGGCCGCCGCCCGGCCCGGTGCCCGCCGCCCGAACCGTCACGCGACGACCGACAGGAGCTGGAGGCTGGTGTGGCTCTCGGTGCCCGGCACCGCGGTGTAGACCAGAAGCCGCTGGGACTGGTCGGGGTCGACGAGCGTCTGGCAGTGCAGTTCCAGCGTGCCGACCTGCGGATGCCGGAAGCGTTTGGAGGCGCAGTACGGCCCCAGCACCGGCCGCTCGTGCCACAGCCCGGCGAACTCGGCGCTCTCGGATCGCAGCGCGTCGACGAGTTCGGCGGCTCGTGAGTCCGCGCCGTCCCGGGTGTAGGCGCCGTACAGGTCCGCCACCATCAGCCGGCTTTGCTCGGGGTGGTCGCTCTCCGGGTGCACAAGACGCGACGCGGGGTCGGTGAACCACCGGTAGTGCGCACTGCGGGCCAGTCCCGTGTGGCCCGTCTCGTCGCCTCGCAGCGCGGCCGCCATGCGCGTCTGCTTCAAGGTCTCGCCCAGGTGGTTCATGACCTGGGCGGGAGTGTCCTCCAGCCGGTCCAGGACGCGCATCATCCCCGGATTGATGTGGTCGTCACGCCGCCGCTGCCGGGGCTTGGCGTGACCGGCGAGTTGGAAGAGGTGGTCGCGCTCCTCCAGGGACAGGTGGAGACCGCGGGCGATGGCGGCGAGCATGGACTCCGACGGGTTGGGGCCGCGTGGCTGCTCGAGCCGGCTGTAGTAGTCGGCCGACATGTCACACAGCGCGGCCACCTCCTCTCGGCGCAGCCCGCGGGTGCGCCTGCGCCGGCCGCGGAGCAGCCCTACGTCCTCCGGCTGCAGGGCTTCGCGCCGTGCCCGCAGAAACGCGGCCAGTCCTGCCCGATCCGCCATCGTCGTCCTTTCGCTCTGCCGGCCGTTCCCGTGCGATCCGTGGGCCACGGGCCCCGCCTGCGTCAAAGACGGCAGCCACGGCCGAGGAGGTGACCCATGTGGGGGTGAGCAACGTGACGTGGCCGACGATTCCCATCCGAGGGAGGGTGTGCCGTCCGGCACCATCCCTCATGGGCGGCCGCGGACAGTGGTGCCGTCCACGGCCGCCCTCGGCACCCGGAGGGCTCGGGTGGGGGAACCCGTGCCCTCCGGGAGTCTTCAGCAGGAGGGCGTCAGCGGGTGATCGCCTTGCTCTCCAGGAACTCCTCGATGCCTGCGCGGCCCATCTCCCTGCCGTTGCCCGACTGCTTGTAGCCGCCGAAGGGGGCCTGGAAGTTGTGCTTCCCTCCGTTGACGTCGACCTGGCCGACGCGCAGGCGCCGGGCGATCGCCATGGCGTGCTCCTCGTCACCGGTGATGGCACCGCTGAGCCCGTAGACGGTGCCGTTGGCGATCTCGACGGCGTGGTCGTCGTCGGTGTACGGGATCACGGTCAGCACAGGGCCGAAGATCTCCTCCTGCGCGATGACGGAGTGCGGGTCGACGTCGGAGAAGATCGTCGGCCTGACATAGGCGCCGTTCTCGAATCCCTCGGGCCGCCCGGGGCCGCCGACGACGAGATGCGCGCCATCGGCGATGCCGCGTCGGATGTACCCGTCCACGCGCTGCCGCTGGGTCTCCGAGGCGACCGGGCCGATCCGCGTGGCCTCGTCCGCGGGGTCGCCGACCGTGTACTCCCCGGCCGCCGCCCGCAGCTTCTCCACCACGGTGCTCTGGAGATCCTGCGGGACCAGCATGCGGACGTAGGCGCCGCAGGCCTGCCCGCCGTTGGCCCAGGCGTATGCCAGGCCGCGCTCGACGGCGAAGTCGAGGTCGGCCTCGGGCAGGACGATGTGGGCCGCCTTGCCGCCCAGCTCGAGCGCGACCCGCTTGACAGTGTCGGAGGCGGCGACGGAGACGCTCTTGCCGGCACGGGTGGAACCGGTGAAGGAGATCATGTCGATCTTCGGGTGCCGGGAGATGGCTTCGCCGACGACCGGACCGGTGCCCTGCACGACGTTGAACACACCGTTCGGGATTCCGGCCCGGGTGGCGATCTCCGCGAACATCCGGGCACTCAGCGGGGAGATCTCCGACGGCTTGAGGACCACGGTGTTACCGGCCAGCATCGCGGGCACGACCTTGGTCACCAGCTGCTGCAGAGGGAAGTTCCAGGGAGTGATGGCACCCACCACGCCGATCGGCTCGTGGATGACGAGGGAGTTCTCGATCACCTCCGTCCATGCGAACCTCTCCGCCGCGGTGACCGCCGCCAAGGTCGAGGCCACCGGGAAGCCGGCCTGGGCCTGCCGGGAGAAGGAGATGGGGGCACCCATCTCCAGGGTGATGGTGGCGGCGAGCTCCTCGGCGTGCTCCTGCAGACCCTCGGCGAGCCGTCGGACGACGGCGATGCGCTCCGGCGGGGGTGTTGCCGACCACCCGGGGAAGGCGGCCAGCGCGGCGTCCACGGCCAGGTCCACATCCGCTTCGGTGCCCTCGTGCACGGAAGCGATCACGGACTCGTCCGCGGGGTTGACGACGTCGATCAGCGGGCCCGAGCCCTGGACGGCGCGGCCGTTGATCCAGTGGGAGGGCGGGGGGAAGGGGAACTCCCGGTCTTCGTTCATGGACACAAGGCAACGTCATTCGGCGCCTGGCATCCATGCTCAGCCATGCCCGTGATCGGGGTCACGCGGTCGGCGGTCGGCGGTCGGCAGGAGCGGGGTCGGTCAAGCGGACGGGCGACCGGGTCGTCCCCGTCGGGCCGTGGTGCCGCCGGCGGCGACAACTCCGACGCCGGCGAATGCGTTTCGGGCGGTACGTGTCCCCTGCGCCCGTGGTGCGTCTTCTCCGATCCCCGGGATCTCTGCCTGCTCGGTCTCGCGGAAGCGTTGTCAGCGGCCGGGCCTACAGTCGAGGCATGGAACTTTCACGGGACGAACGCGAAAGCTTTCTGGCCGAGTCGCACGTCGCCGCGCTCGGCGTCGCAGCCGGCGATCACCGCGGGCCCTTGGTGATTCCGATCTGGTATTCCTATGTGCCCGGCGGACTGCCGTGGATCCTCACCGGCGCGGGTTCCTCGAAGATGACCCTGATCAGGGCGGCGGGCCGCTTCAGCCTGCTGGTCCACCGCACGGAGCCGACGACCCGGTACGTTTCGGTCGAAGGACCGGTTGCCGAGACAGCCGAGGGGACCAGCGCCCTCCATCGCGCGATGGCCGGCCGCTACCTGTCCGGTGAGGCACTCGACAGGTTTGTGGCCATGGCCGAGGTGGAACTCGCCGACCACGTCGTGGTCCGTATGAGGCCGGAACGCTGGTTCACCGCCGATCTGGGCTCGACAGCGTAACCCTGCCGCTCCGCAGGCCCCCGGTGTCACAAACGCGCAGGCAGGACGGTCTCTGTCTGTGCGGACTTTCCACGGACTCCGCTGTACGTGATCGAGCGCATCGGGTGTTCCTCTCCTGGAACGGAGTGCGGGGTGACGGACGATGCCAACGGGAAGGGGATGCACGATGCGGACGGTGGACCTCGGTCGTCAGGGACTGCGCGTGCCGGTGCAGGGCCTGGGTGCGATGGGGATGAGCGTGGACTACGGCGCCGGGGACGAGCGGGAGTCCGTGCTCACGCTCAACCGCGCGGTGGACCTGGGAGTCACGTTCATCGACACGGCCGAGTCCTATGGCCCCTTCGAGAACGAGAGGCTGATCGCCCGGGCGCTGGGACACCGCCGGGACGAGGTCGTCCTTGCGACGAAGTTCGGCGTCGACTTCGCCGACGACGGCACGCCCGGCCCCTTGGACGGCCGGCCGGAACACGTCCGCCGGGCCGTGGAGCGTTCGCTGCGCCATCTGGGCACGGAGGTGATCGACCTCTACTTCATGCACAGGGTCGATCCCCGCACGCCCGTCGAGGACACCATCGGCGCGATGGCCGAGCTGGTCACCGCGGGCAAGGTCCGCTGGATCGGACTCTCCGAGGTGTCCTCCGAGACCATCCGCCGGGCCCATGCCGTGCACCCACTCACCGCGGTCCAGTCGGAGATGTCGTTGTTCAGCCAGGACCTGCTGGACAACGGCCGCAAGGCGACGATGGACGAACTGGGCATCGGCCTGGTCGCCTCCTCACCGATGGGCCGCGGCTTCCTGAGCGGCGCCATCCGCAGCGTCGACGACCTGGCGCCGGACGACGCGCGGCGCGGACTGCCGCGCTTCTCGCCGGAGAACATCGCGGCCAACCTCGTCCTGGTCGAACGCATACGGGAGATCGCCGGCGCGCGCGGCGCGACACCGGGACAGGTCGCGCTCGCGTGGGTCAACGCACAGGGCGCCGTCGCCATCCCGGGCACGAAGAGGCGAAAGTACCTCGAGGAGAACGCCGCGGCCGCCGACCTCGTCCTGACCCAGGACGAACGCTCCGCACTCGGCGCCGCCGTCCCGGCCCAAGAAGTCAGCGGCGCGCGCTACACCGCGCAGGCACTGGCGTCCACCAACCGCTGACCCCGCGCACCCGCGCCGGCCTCACCCTTCGGGCGTCCGGGGGGGGAGCGGGAGAGTGTTCCGTGCCGTGCTGGGCAGCATTGCATCGGGTCGTACCGTCGGTTCGACGGTCCGTCACAGATGCCTCTCGAAGTCGAGTTCGCTGGCGAGCAGTGCCGCGCCGGTCACTCCGGCGCGCGGGCCGAGTTCCGACAGCACGATCTGCAGGTTCCCCGTGGCGAGCGGTAGCGAGCCCCGGTAGACGACGCTGCGGATCTCGGCGAGCAGCAGATGGCCGAGCCCGGAGACGCCGCCGCCGATCACGATCATCGACGGGTTGATGAAGCTGACGAGCGTGGCGAGGACTTGTCCCACCCGGTGGCCGCCGTCCCGGATCAGGTTGACGCACGTGACGTCCCCGCCGGCTGCGCACTCCCCCACGTCCACAGCGGTGAGGACGCCGTCCGCCGCAAGGCGTTCGGCCAGCGCCGGCGACTGCCCCGAACGGGCGGCGGCGGTGGCGTCACGGGCCAGGGCCACACCGCCGAAGAACGCCTCCAGGCAGCCGGTCTTGCCGCACGAGCAGACGGGTCCCTCGGCCTCGACCTGGATGTGGCCGATGTCGCCCGCGGACCCCTCCGACCCCCGGTAGATCTGGCCGTGCACCTGGACCCCGCAGCCTATGCCGCTGCCGATCTTCACGAACAGCAGGTTGTCGACGGCCTTGGCGACTCCTCCGTACCGCTCGCCGAGGGCCATCACGTTCACGTCGTTGTCCACCACGACCGGGCAGCCGTGCGCCCGGGTGAGGGTGTCCCGGACCGGGAAGCGGTCCCAGCCCGGCATGATCGGCGGGGAGACCGAGATCCCCTCCTTGAAGCTGACCGGCCCCGGCAGCCCGATTCCTATCGAGTTGAACCGCGCGCACCCGGCCTGGTCCGCCATTTTGTGCAGCAGTTCGTTGACCCGGTCCAGGACCGCACGCGGGCCTTTGCGGATATCGGCGGCCTCGGCATACGAGGCGATCGGTTCCAGCCCTCCGTCGGTGATCTCGATGTCGATCGAGCTGGCACCGAGGTCCACCGCCGCGAACCGGATGTCGGGATCGAGTTGGACAAGCGTGGAAGGGCGGCCGCCTCGCGAGGTGGCCGGCCCCGCCTCGAGCACCCTTCCGGCCGCGATCAAACGGTCGAGTTCAGCCAGCAGCCTCGGCCTCGCCACTTCCAGCTGGTCGGTCAGCTGGGCGCGCGACAACGGCCCGAGGTCGCGCAACAGGCTCAGCACGCGGTACTGGATGCTCACAGGCTCACTTCCTGGGTATCAGCCGAATGTGTGACAAAACGTTAGGGGCGTAACTTCATAAGCGTCAATGGCTTTCACACAGATCGTCAAAAGTTAAATTCGAAACGAAGAAAGCATCGGTGCGTCGAGCAGTTACCCGACCGGAGTCCCGGCCCCGGGAGTGCCAAGGGGTGCTGCCCGGCGTGACGGCCGGGCAGCACCCTTCGCATCAGCCGGCCAGGCCTCCCTTCACGGCCAGGGCGTCGCGGGCAAGAGCGGTCCGCGCGGTCGCGTCGGTCACCAGCCTGGTGTCCGCCGCCAGTTGCGCGACCTGGTCCAGGACCGCGGCCGCCTGGTTGGTGCGCCCTGCGTCGGCGTGCGCCCGGGCCTGGTCGAGCCGGACCGTCAGCCGCTGCTGACCCTGCTCGGTCAGCCGGTTCTCCGCACGCAGTTGGGTGATCAGGGCGTCCAGCTCGTCGAAGGAGGTGCGGGTGGTGAAGTGCACCGTGCGCGTGGTGGTGTTGCCCGCCGCGTCACGACCCGTGACCACCAAGTCGTGGCCACCCAGCGGCAACCGCCACAGCAGCAGTGGCTGCCCGGGGGTGACGGCCGTACCGTCCAGCAGCGCGGTGGCGGCCGGCCCTCCGGAGACCGCGTCCGTGACCGAGACCACCGGCGTCGGGCGCTGGGAGTCCCCGTAGGCGGCGTCAGTCGTCACACCGGTGACCGTCACTTCGGGTCCGGTCCTGTCGATCCGCACGGCGACGGTGCCCACCGCGGAGATGTTGTTGGCCGTGTCCGTCGCCCGGTACCGGATGGAACTCATCCCCTCCGTGGAGAGGGTGACCGTGCTGTTCGCGCTCAGCCAGGTCGTTCCGCCGTTGAGCGAGTACTCCCGGCTCCTGACGGCCCCATTGTCGGTGGCGTTGACGGTCAGCGACACATTGCCGGTGTACCAGCCGTTGCTGCCGGTGGGCTGCGCCGGGTTGAGCGTGGCCGTCACCGTCGGCGGGGTCCTGTCGGCGATACCGGACCCCTGGAAGGTGAAGGAGTCCACGTCGACACCGCCCGAGGACGTGACGTAGAGCTGCCCGGTGCCGGTGGGAGCCGCGCTCAGCGCCGTGTTGACCGTCTGCCAGCCGTCGCCGGCCGGGACCGTGATCGTGGCGAACGGGTCGGACCTGGGTGTGCCCCAGCGCAGCGACAGCGTTCCGGCGCCGGTGGCGCGGGTCTGCACCCCGGTGATGCCGGCGAAGGACACCGGGTCGTAGCCGATCCAGTCGCCGTTGTCGAAGGCGGTCAGCTTGCGCTGTCCGGAGGCGGTGGCGTCATCGGTGATCACGACGCCCTGGGACGAGTCGTAGTGCTCGCCCTGCATGAGGGCGGGGTTGAGGACGACCTGGGCGTCGCTGGTCGCGGGCGGCACAGAGCCGGCGCCCCGGTCGGTGTAGGTGAGACCGAGGACTCCGAAGACGTTCTCCGTGTCACCGTGGCCCGCGTCGGCCGGGGTGGTGATCGCCCCCGAGCAACCGGTCCCGCTGCTCACCGGGTGACCGTGCTGGTTGTGGCCCAGGCCCAGGGTCCAGGCGGCCTTGGTGCAGTCGACGTTGGTGCCGTCCTCCGGATCGTCGATCCGGGTGGCGTACGGCACCACGTCGCCCCAGGTGAAGAATCCGCCGTTGGGCGGGGAGGTGAACGCCACCGTCGGTGCGGTGTTGCCCACGGTGATCTGCTTGCTGGTCAGGCCGGTCTTGCCCTCGGGGTCGGTGACCTTGAGACGGGCCCGGAGCTGGCCGTTGTCGGGATAGGTGCGGGTGGCCGTGGGACCGGTGGCCTCGAAAGTGCCGTTGCCGTCGAGGTCCCACTGGTAGGTGAGGGCGGAGCCCTCCGGGTCGGTGGAGCCGGTCGCACTGAAGGAGACGGTGAGCGGCGCCTGGCCCGACGAGGGGCTGGCGCTGATCACCGCGGTGGGGGCCTTGTTGCCCTCCGCGTAGTCGATCCGGTAGAGGCCCGCGTCGGGGTTCTGCCGGAAGAAGCCGTCGCCGTAGTCGAGGACGTAGAGCGCGCCGTCGGGGCCGAACTCCAGGTCCATGGGGTTGTCCCACGGCGGGATGCCGTTCTCGGAACGCTCGCTGTTCGGGAGGACGTTCTCCAGCTTGGTGACCGGTCCGTCCGGGCCGGCCAGGGTGAGGGCGGCGACGTAGTCCTGGGAGAACTCCCCGAGGAAGGCCTTGCCGTCCCAGTAGGCGGGGAACTTGCCCGGAGCGGGATTGGACTCGTCGTAGTGGTAGACCGGGCCGCCCATCGGGGCCTGGCCGCCGGGACCGCCGGGACCGCGGAAGGCCGTGAGCTCCGGCCACGGCTGGTCGGTGTCGCGGTCGCCGTACCACAAGGTGGCCGCCCTCGACGGGGGCAGCTCGGTGAGGCCGGTGTTCCAGCGGGAGTCGTTGACCGGCGCGGCGCAGTCGAAGGCGGGGCCGGGGGTGAGGGTGGCGAAGTCGAAGTCCCGGTAGGGACGGGTGTTGTCACCGGTGCAGAACGGCCAGCCGCTGTTCATCGCCGTGCTGGTGGTGTTCCACTCGACGTAGCCCATCGGTCCGCGGTTGGGGTCGGCGTTTCCGGCGTCGGGGCCGTAGTCGCCCCACGTCACCGCGCCCGTGGCCTTGTCCACCGCCATCCGGTACGGGTTGCGCAGGCCCATCACGAAGATCTCGGGACGGGTCTTGGGCGTGTCGACGGGGAACAGGTTGCCCGCCGGGATCGTGTAGGTCCCGTCCTCCTGCACGTGGATGCGGAGGATCTTGCCGCGCAGGTCGTTGGTGTTGCCCGAGCCGCGGCGCTCGTCGAGGCCGGGGTTGTAGGTCGCCGCGTCGTTGATCGGGGTGTACCCGTTGACGTTGGGACCCGACGCGGGGGTGTTGCCGCCGGTGGCCAGGTAGAGGTTGCCCTGCGCGTCGAAGTCGACGTCGCCCGCGACGTGGCAGCACTGACCGCGGTTGGTGGTAACGCGGATGATCTCCTGACCGGTGGACAGGTCGAGCTTGTCCCCCGTCCACTTGAAGCGGGTGAGGGAGTCGTAGCCCTCCCACTGCTTCCAGTACGCGTCGGTCTGCCCGGACGGCAGCCGCTCGGGGGCCGCGCCGGTGGGAGTGCTCAGCGGCGGCGAGTAGTAGAGGTAGACCCAGTGGTTGGTCGCGAAGTCCGGGTCGAGGGTGACGGTCTGCAGACCCATTTCCGAGTTCTGGTAGACGTCGAGGTGGTTCACGACCTTGGTGATTCCCGTGCCGGGGTCGGTCATCCGCAGATCGCCGTTGCGGGCGGTGTGCAGGACGCGCAGATCGGGCAGCACGGCGAGGTCGATCGGCTCGCCGGTCTCCTTGCTGAGCGTGACCTTCTCGTAGTTCGACCAGTCCACGGCGGGGTCGGCGGCCGTGCTCGCGTGGTCCGTGTGTGCGTCGTCCGGGTGGGCCTGCGCGGCCGGTGCCAGGGCCAGACCGCCCAGCATGGGCAGCGATGCCAGGAGCACCCCGGCCATGAGGCCTCTCAGGGTACGGTACACAGTGATGCGTCTCCTTGGTCTGTTCGGGTCAGGAGGTGCGCAGCCGGGCCGGCCCGCCGGTTGCGCCGTGGCAGCGGTACGCAAACGGCGGGCTCGGCCCGATCGGGTGCCTGCGATCAGGCCAGCAGCTGCTTCAGGGCGGTGAAGCTGCGCTGCGCGGCGCCGAACGAACCCGGCGGGTTGGGCTGGGTGTTGGGCGCGGTGTCCTGCTCCCAGATGCCGATGTGGCTGCCGCGGGCTCCGATGTCCCGGATGAACTGCTGGTACGGAAGGACGCCGGCGCCGAACTCGACGATGGAGTAGCCGTCCGCACCCGAGCTGGCGGCGCCGTCCTTCATGTGGAACAGCGGGTACCGGTAGGGCTGGTTGCGCACGTAGGCCGCGGGGTCGAATCCCGGCCAGCGGTGCTGGCCCACGTAGGCCCAGTACACGTCCAGCTCCAGGTAGACGTAGCGCGGGTCGGTGTTGCGCAGGAACACGTCGTACAGCCGGACCGACGGCTGGTCGGTGGCGAAGGCGAACTCGCCGGCGTGGTTGTGCTGGTACAGCTTCAGGCCGCGGGCGGCCGCCGCCTGCCCCCAGGCGTTGAACTCCTCCGCGGCGGCCAGGTAGCCGGCGACCGTGTTGGAGTTCGACGGTGCGTTGGCGGTGCCGACGTGCGGCATGCCCAGGATCTCCGCCGCGTCGAGCTGGGCCTGGAGGTTGGATCTGAAGTCCCCGATGCCGACGTGGCTGCCGATCGCCTTCAGACCGTTGTCGTCGAGCAGCTGCCGGATCTCCTGGACCGTGATCTGCCGGCCGAGGATCGAGGTGTTCTGGGTGTAGCCCGCGAACTCGACCTCCTTGTAGCCGATGCGCGCCATCTCCTCCAGGACGACCCTGAATCCGAGCGAGCTGACCTTGTCGCGGACGCTGTAGAGCTGCAGGGAGATGCGGTCCTTCGGGATGGACAGGATGCTGGTCGCGGCGGAGGCGGACGGCGCCGTCGCGGCGCCGACGATCGAGGCGGCGGCGACCGCCACGGTGGTGCCGGCGGTGGCCCGCAGGAAATCCCTGCGGTCGAAGGATTTGTCCAGGTGGCCCACGGTCACTCCTTGGTGGATGGGGCGAAGCAGAGTGGGGTGTGAGGTGCGCGGCGCTGACGGTGCGGAGCGCTTGTTGCCCGTGGACGGGCCGCCATCACAGCCCGGTGCCCGCGGCGGCCGCTGCGGCCTCCGCCTGCGCGGTACGCTCCGCCGCCTTCGCGGCGAGGTCGGCGCCGCGGTCCTGCGAGGCTGCCTTGGCGGCCCGGGCGAGCGACGCCGAGGGCGCGGCGGTGGTCGCGGCGATGCCGCCGCGAACGCGGGCCAGTTCGCCTACCTGGAGGGCGGGGCTGTTGTCGCTGGCGGTGAGCTTGCCGCGGACGATGATGTTGTCCAGGACCGCGTTCGCGTTGTTGCCGGTGACCGCGAGGTCGCCGCCGAGGTAGGTGGCCTGTGCGCAGGAACTGAGCGGGCCGTCGCCGCCGAGCTGGAGGGTGTCGGAATTGTTCTTGTACGCCGTGTCGCCCTCGACTTCACTGGCGCACAGGACACCGCCGAACGTGTTGGCGTTCACCGTGAGCGTCTTGCCGACAGTGCTGTCGTATACGTCGGTGTAGAGGTTCGCGTCGCCGGAGACGGCGCCGGAGACGGTGGTGCCCGAGATGTAGAGCTCGCCCGAGGAGGCTCTGACGTCTCCCTTGACGGTCGCGTCGACGCTGTACAGGAAGCCGCCGACGGCCGAGATCCCGCCGCTGGCCGCGGTGTTCTGTACATGCACGCCGAAGGCGCCCTGCTCGGTCACCGCGCCCTTGACGGTGCTGTCGGTGATGTCCAGGTAGGCGTTGTCACCGACGGCGACGGTGCTGCTGAAGGTGACGCCCTTCGCCACGAGGTCGGCGCCGGCCTCGATCGTCACCGCGCCCTTGACCTTCGTACCGGTCAGCGTGCACGACGCGCCGGCCGGCACGACGAGGGTGCCGTTCACGGTGACGGCTCCGCCTTCTCCCACGCAGGTGGTCGTGAGCGCCGCCTGCGCGGGCGCCGCGATCGTGACCAGACCTCCCGAGGCCACCAACGAGGCTGCAACGAGGTATGAACGGATCTTCATGGAGCTTCCCTTCTGCTGCGGTTACGGCCACGGCGACATGCCGCGGCCGGGAACCCCCGCCACGGCGGGGTGCTGCGGAGTGCGGGACATCTGTCACAACGGAAACCCGCTACTCGCGGCGGGCGGGCGGCGCTGGGCTTCTCGTCGGCGGTGAGGACGCGTCACATACGGCCCCGGCAGGCGGGGCTGGTTACAAGGCCGCACTGGCGTTACATCGACGCAACATCGCGTCGGTCGGCTGGAACGCTAACCGGGGTCCCCGGCGGTGTCCAGAGCTTTGCCCGGAGTCACCCCAACCTTTTTGGCGAACCGTCAAAAGATCGTCGCCAACCGCGAATTGAATCCAACGAAATGCGGGATAGCGTCTTGACAGCGATGACGCTCTGCCGCACGCTCATGACGCTCAGCCACCCAGTCAGCGGTTCCAGGCCCATCGTCATCCGTGACAGGAGCGCTCATGCCGGCCGGATTGTGGATCATCGGAGCCCGTGGCCCGGTCGCCACCACGGCGGCGCTCGGTCCGCCCGCCTCGCGGACCGGACAGGTCGAGCCCACCGGTTGCGCGACCGAGCTCCCCCTGCGCCGATGCGGGCCTTCGCCGCCGGTCCGACCTGGTCGTGGACGGCCGGGCCGCTCGCCCGCGCCGGCGCGGTCCCGAGCCGTCTCGCCGATGCCCTCGCGGATGAACTTTCCCGCGTGGACGAGGAGTTCCGGACGGCGCCCCGACCCCGGCTCCGGCGGAGGGACCACCCGGGGCAGCGGTCGGCGAGGCGATGGGGAATCCATCGCGGCGGCCGGTTCAGGCCGAAGGCCCGGATGACGGTCTGGGTGACACCACTGCCGTTGTGCTGCTCGGCGGTGACGCGGAGGGACACGTAGTCCGCGCGGGCCGGCGCGTGGAGCCGCTCCTGCCAGGTGCCCTTGTCCGCCCTTCAGTGCCGAGGACGACGGGCTTGACCGACAAGGCCGACCTGCGCTTCGCCCACCCGGCGACGTCCACCACCGTCCGCGGTTCCGACCGACGTTCTCGCCGGGCGCGGACAGCGCGCGGGCGTCGCGGCGGCGTATGCGGCCGGTTTCCGGACCACCCGGGTTACCCGTGAGCAGCGCCGGGAAGCGCCGGGACCGGATACCAGGCCCGGACGGCGCTGGGCGGTTACGGGACCGTGACCCCATCAGCCGGAGGCGGTATCCGACGCGCTGGATCCGCAGGTCGAAAGTCCTCGGATCTGCGGCGACTCGGCGTCTCCATGTGGCACTGAGCTCCTAGACACCTGGCGTCCGTCGCGATCAGGCTTTTCCGGCCGGCCGCATGAGCCGACCGTTCCACAAGCGATCGAGGACCCGTGAACCCGAGCACCGACGAAGCCATGGCCGATGTGCGAGACATGTACATGGCCCACACCATGATCCGCCGTGAATTCGGACTGCTCCCGCAACTCGTACGGGACGTCGAGCCGTACGACACCAAGCGCTCGGAGGTCGTGGGCTCCCATGCCCAACTCGTCTGCGACATGCTGCACTTCCACCACGAGGGCGAGGACGTGATCCTCTGGCCGCTGCTCCACGAGCGTGGCGGCGAGGAGGCCGAGGCCATCGTGCCGGTGATGGAGGAGCAGCACCACGCCATCGAGGCCGCCCACGGCGCGGCGATGCGCCTGCTGCCGGAGTGGAGGTCCACCGCGCGCGGCGGGCACGAGCTCGCCGACGCGTTCGACCGGCTGCTGGCCGTCCTGCTGGAGCACATGACGATGGAGGAGGAGCGGATCCTCCCCCTTGCCGAGAAATACGTCACCGCGACCGAGTGGCAGGAGCTCGGCAAGCACAGCATGAGCGAAGTGCCGAAGAAGGCACTCCCGCTCGCCTTCGGCATGGCCATGTACGAGGGCGACCCCGAGGTGATCAAGGCGGTCCTCGCGGAGGCTCCCGGTCCCGCCCGACTGGTTCTCCCGCTTCTCGCGCCGCGCCTGTACGCCAGGCACGCCAAGCGGGTGCACGGCACGGCCACTCCCCCGCGTGTCACCCGCTGACCACCTGTACGCGCGTGCGTACCTCCGACCCGACGACGGCCGCGCGCCAAGCCTTCACCAGGTACGCGGAACCGTCGGCGGCGCGGTCGCTTTGAGGGAAAGCAGAGTGGGCCGCGCCCGTCCCGCTTGGCACAGCACGTAGAGCCGTGGGCACGGTGTCTGCGCGAACGTTCTCCGACGCCCGATGCGGCTCGCGGCAGGACGAGGGCAGACCACGCGAAGCAGGGGATGGCCGCTCGGATCACACCTGACGGCAGCTCAGCTCGGCTGGCCGGTGGGCATGATCGTGACCTGCTGGAGGTTGACGTGCGCCGGCTGGGAGACGAGGAAGCCGACGGTACGGGCGATGTCCTCGGCCGTCAGCCATTCCATCGTCTCCTTGGCGCCCGCCAGCCACTCCAGGGCACCGGAATCGGTCACGTGACTCTGCAGCTCCGTGCCGACGATGCCGGGCTCGATGGCCGACACGCGCACGTTCTTGGGACCGAGCTCCGTACGCAGGTGGCGCGACAAGTGTGTGACGTAGGCCTTCGTGCCCGAGTAGACGGCGAAGTTGGGGAAGATGTTCTGCGCGGCGATCGAGGAGGTGTTGACCAGGTCGCTGACGCCGCGCTCGGCAGCCGCCTCGACCAGCTGCGGAACGAACGCTCCGATGAGGTGCATGAGGCCGGTGATGTTCAGATCGATCTGCCGCTGCCACTGGTCGGTGGCGAGCTCCTCGATCGGGGCCGGCAGCATCACACCCGCGTTGTTGAACAGCAGGTCGGCGCCGCCGAAGTCGTTCTTCACCTTGTCGGCGGCGGCACGCACCGCCTGTGCGTCGGTCACGTCGACCGCGATCGCCAGGGCTGTGCCGCCTTGTTTCTCGATGCGCGAAGCCAGGACGGCGAGCCGGTCCTCGCGGCGGGCCAGCACCGCGACCTTCGCACCGAGCGACGCCAGGTGCTCGGCAGTCGCTTCTCCGATACCGCTGGAAGCGCCGGTGACGACGGCGACGCGGTCAGCCAGGGGCACGGCAGAGGTTTTCGAGGTCATGGCGGTACCTTCCCGTGATCGTTTGGGGGCGGCAAGCCGACAGGCCGCCGCACCCCCGACCGGGGCCCACTCGGCTGACGACATCACCGCCGTCCTCGTCCCGCCCGCTCGCCCGCCCGGGAGGGCGAGGTGCCTGTCGTCCGGGCCGCCATCGGCGCGGTCACCGCGGCGGCACGGTCCCCCGCGTCGGCAGGGGGCCGTGCGCGCGCGGGGTCCCGGGAACGAATCGGGGTCCCGGGCTTCGTGACGCTGCGCGGTCTCACCGACCCGGCCGTCACCGGCGCATGCTCGCCGCGCGGGTCGCCGAGCGCGGGCCGGCCGAGGCGATCGCGTTCGTCCTGCACGGCCGCACACGCGACGGGCGGACCCGGCCGGGCGCGCTGATCCCGCCGTCCGGTCCCGCGCCGCGGTCGGCGGTGCGGCCCGCGTCGCGCCGGTCCGGCACGGCGGCGGCCGTATCTGCCTGATCCACCCCGGGGGGCGCTCCTCCGGACGCGGGAGTCAGCGGCGTGCGCTCGCGGTCATGCCCTCGATGCCGGCGGTGAGGAAGGCCATGGCCGCGCTGATGGCCTGGTCGCGGCCGCTGCCCTCGGGGTGCTGGAAGATCTCGGTGACCACGGCCGCGGCCGCGGCGGCGGCGAGGCGGGGGGCGATCCCGTCCGGGGCCTGGCCGGTGTCCTCGGCGATGATGCGGGCGCCCTCCTCGATGGCCGCCGCCATCCGCGCGGTGCGCACCGCCCGCAGTTCCGGGTTGACCTCGAACATGCGCTGTTCGAGCTCGTCGGACTCGTCGTAGCAGGCTGACTCCTTGCGCAACCAGCCCTCCAGGGCGTGCATGACGCTCTCCCCCGCGGCGCGGCCGCGCAGCACCTCCGTCAGGTGCAGCACCGTGGCATCGAAGGACGCGAAGGCGATGTCCTGTTTGGAGCGGAAGTACAGCGTCACCGTGCGCGGGGACACCTCGGCCGCCGCGGCGATCTCGGCGATCGTCGTGGCGTCGTAGCCCTGCGCCGCGAAGAGCTCGAAGGCCGCGCGTGTGATCGCGGCCCGTCGCCTGGCTTTGCCCCGTTCGCGCAGGCCGTCCCCCGTCGCAACCTTGTCCATGCCGTCCAGGATAGCGGCGGACCTGCGTTTTTACATCGCGGCGTAAAAATGCATTACGCTGCAAAAATCCTGCGGGACGGACAGCTGCCGACCCTCGAAGCGAAAGAGATCTGCCGTGGCGAAACGCTTGTACGCGCTGGGACGTTGGGCGGCGCACCGCCGGTACCGGGTGCTCTCGATGTGGGTTCTGCTCCTCGCGCTGGCCGCCGGCCTGGGCACCGCCCTCGGCGGAAAGGCGACGACGGAGTTCTCGGTGCCGGGCATCGAGTCCCAGCAGGCCCAGGACCTGCTGAAGGAGAAGTTCCCGCAGGCCGCGGGCGGCACGGCCCGGGTCGTGTTCGCCGCACCCCAGGGCGCGAAACTCTCCGGCGAGCAGGAGCGGCGTGCCATCGCCGCGACCCTCGAGGAGGTCGCGGCGGTGCCGGGCGTCGTCAACGTCTCCGACCCGGCGAAGACCGGCGCGGTGTCGAGGGACGGCACCATCGGCTACGCCGACGCGCTGTTCGGCAAGCCGGCCAACAGCGTGCCCCAGTCCGCCAAGGACCGGCTCGCCGACGCCCTGGACCCGGCGAAGAAGGCCGGCCTGGAGGTCGAGCTGGGCGGCACCGTGTCCACGCCGCCGGCCGAGGTGGGCGGCCCGGCCGAGGTCGTCGGCGTGGTCGTGGCCTTCGTGGTGCTCGCGCTCGCGCTCAGCTCACTCGTGGCGGCCGGGCTGCCCCTGGTGACGGCCCTCGTCGGCGTCGGGGTCGGCGTGATGACCGTCCAGTTCCTGTCCCGCTTCATAGAGATGACGAATACCGCGACCGTCCTCGCGCTGATGATCGGCCTGGCGGTCGGCATCGACTACGCCCTGTTCATCGTCTCCCGCCACCGCGAACAGCTCGCCGATCCCGAGCAGGACGTGCCCGACTCGATCGCCCGCGCCACCGCGACGGCGGGCAGCGCCGTGACCTTCGCGGGCGTGACCGTCATCATCGCGCTCGCCGCGCTCGCCACGACCGGCATCCCCTTCCTCACCGTGATGGGCCTGGCCGCCGCCGGAACCGTACTCCTCGCGGTCCTGGTGGCCCTGACCCTCGTACCGGCCCTGCTGGGCTTCCTCGGCGAACGGCTGCGCCCCAAGAGCGCACGGCCGGGGGCGAGTTCCCCGCGGACTCAGGCGTCCGGCCGCGAGCGCAAGCCCGGGTCCTGGGGTCTGGCCTGGGGCCGCCTCATGACACGCTTCCCCGTCCCGGTCCTGGCCGTGAGCGTCCTCGGGCTGCTCGCCCTGGCCCTGCCCGCCGCCGGACTGCGCCTCGGACTGCCGAGCAACGAGACCCAGCCCGCCTCGACCACCCAGCACAAGAGTTACCAGCTCCTCACCAAGGGCTTCGGTCCCGGATTCAACGCGACCCTCGTGGTCGTCGTCGACGGCACCCGCGTACCCACGACGCAGCGCGCGACGGTCGTCGAGCAGGTCGCCGAGACCGTCGGCAAGGATCCGGACATCGCGACCGTGGCCCCGCCCAGGGCCACCGAGGACGGCGCGATCACCGTGCTCGGCGTCGTGCCGAAGACCGGCCCCGACGACCAGAGGACCACCGACCTGGTGCACCGGCTGCGCGACCAAGCGGTGACCCCGGTGACCGACGCGGGCGGCACGGCCTACGTCGCCGGTGCGACCGCCGCCGGAATCGACGTGTCGGCGAAGCTGTCCTCGGCGCTGCCGCTGTTCGTCACGATCATCGTGGTGCTCGCGCTGCTCCTGCTGATGCTGGCCTTCCGCTCGATCCTGGTGCCCCTCAAGGCCGTGCTCGGCTTCCTGCTGTCCATCGCGGCCGGCATCGGCACGGTCGTATGGGTCTTCCAGGACGGCCACCTCACCGGAGTGTTCCAGGTCGCGGCGGCGGCCCCGATCGCGTGCTTCGTCCCGGTCCTGCTGATCGGCGTCCTGTTCGGGCTCGCGATGGACTACGAGGTGTTCCTCGTCAGCCGGATGCGGGAGCACTTCCACCACCACCGGGACGCGCGGGCCGCCGTCGAGCACGGCGTGGAGCGCAGCGGCCGGGTCGTCACGGCGGCGGCCCTCATCATGGCGGCCGTCTTCGGCGGCTTCATCTTCAACCACGACCCGACCGTCAAGACGATCGGCTTCGCGCTGACCGTCGGCGTCCTCATCGACGCCTTCGTGGTCCGCCTCACCATCGTCCCCGCGGTACTGAGCCTGCTCGGCCGTCACGCCTGGGCGCTGCCCGCGTGGCTGGACCGGGCCGTGCCGAACGTGGACATCGAGGGCGACTCCCTGCCCCGGCGCACCACGGAGACTCGAAAGGCTCCCCTCGCCGCGGAACCCGTACGGGCCGGCAAGGACTGACCAACCACCGCGGAAGGCCGTGGAGGGCCGGGACCGCAGAATGACGGCGTACGGGGCACTGGGTCGGAAGCCCCCATGCCCGAGCAAGCGGCTGATGGCCCGCGTGGGCGCCGGCCACCGCCTCGAAAACTTCCGCCTCGCCTGACCCGCGCAACACAGCGGCCCGGCCCCCACGTGGGGATCCGGGCCGCTGTTCGTACGCGGAGACAGACATCACCCGGTCGGCTACTGAATGTGCATGGGTCACTGCGGACAGCCATCCTTGCTGTGGGCTCGCTGCTGTCTTCAACAGCGTTTCTCTCCTGGTGAGCGGCGTCTGCCGCGCGTTGTGGGCCCCTTGCTGGAGGTGACGTGTTGTCCCGAATAGCCATACCTCGGGCGTGGTGGGCAGTGGCCGCGAGCGTGGCCCTGGTGTCCAGTGCTCTGACGGGTGCCGCGTATGCGGAGGGCGCCGGCGGCGGTCAGGCCGGCGCTGTGAAGCCCGGCGCGAAGAGCGGTCTCGCGGACCCGTGCTTGCTGTTCCCGGACTTCCCCGGGTACTGCCCCGGCCGCCCCGGGCATCACGGGCACCCGGGGCGCCCCGGGATTCCCGG